>NZ_JAXBRE020000003.1:346353-363793 GCF_047520985.2 Stenotrophomonas sp. BR163 | reverse complement strand
GACGGGTTGAACTCACCGCGGCTTTTTTTAGGATGTCGCGCTCCTCGGTCACCCGCCGCAGCTCGGCCTTGAGCCGGCGAATCTCAGCCGAATCGCTCAGCACGGCGATAGTGCCCGGTGCACGCACCGTCTTCTTGGCCGCCTGCACCCAGCCGTACAGTGTGTGCTTGGGAATCCCGATCCGGGAGGCTACGTCCACGACTGTAAAGCCGCGCTCGATTACCTGCTTCACCGCCTCTGCGCGGAACTCATCCGTGTACTGCTTGCTGTTGCCCATAAACACCTCGGTCATTGCCATCAATTATGGCGTCCGAGTGTCTACGAAAGGCTGGCCGGTCCACCGAGAGTCTACGTAATAAGGCAGTCAGCGTCATATCTGACAGTACCTTTCGGGCTTGAATGGATGGGAATACGAGTTCTTCGTCATGGCCGACTTGCTGTTGGAGCAAGGCCACTGCCTGCTTGGAAAGTGGGACCCTGTGAACTTGTCTAGCTTTCATTCGGTCTGCTGGAACTATCCATAGCCCGTTACGTAGATTCACCTCACTCCAAGTCATGGCTCGGACCTCGCCGGAGCGGGCGCCCGTCAGGATCAGAAAAAGCAACGCGCGCCGGGTCACGTCGAATTCACGTGTGGTTGCCAACTCCGCTCCGACAAATGTGGGGACGTGCTGCCAATGCATTGCGGGCTGGTGTTCTTGGCGGATCGTCTTGCTGGGTTGCTGAGGGAGCAAGTGGTTGACCACATCCACGGGGTTGGCTTGGTTGAATCCGTGCGCCCAGCCCCAAGCCATTACGGCATGAATACGCTGTTTAACGCGTGAGGCAGTTTCAGCCTTTTCAAGCCAGATGGGGCGTAGAACTTCGGCGATGTGCCGAGGCTGTAGCTGGTCGATCGGCAGGTTCCCAATTTTCGGGAAGACATACTCGACCAGTGTGTTGATCCACTGCTGGGCATGTTTCTCATTCCTCCAGCCAGGCTTCATCTCGGTGTGGACCTGTGTGGCAGCCTCCTGAAAGGTCGGTATCTGGAGCTTGGTGGCTTCCAGAGCTTTCACTGTTAAGGGGTCCTGTCCCGTCGTGATCAGGTCCCGCATCTCTCGAGCCAGCTTCCCTGCTGCGGCAATAGTGATTTGTGGATAGCCGCCCAACCCAGCGTTCCTGCGTTTCCCCGTCGTGGGGCTGACGTATCGAAATACCCATTTTCCTTGGCCCTTCAGGGTCGATGAGGGGAGGAGGCTCAGGCCTGTGACGGCTCCATGAGGTACTGCGCGACTCCCGGGAAGGATGCTTCGAGCTTTGACATCGGTGAGAAGTGGCATGGATTTTCAGTTGCTTCCGGTATGCCATCCAGTATGCCATTTTGAGAGGGCTGGTGATGGATGCTCTTGGACATGTCTGGATTTGAAAGTGTTGTAAGATATTGAAAAGAAAGACTTAAATTATTGGCCTTTGGATCGTTACGGACCGGGCTGGACGAATACTAGGCAGACCCCCTCTCCGCCAGATAAAGAAAAAGGGCTGCCGAACGGCAGCCCTTTTTCTTTATCTGGCGCGGGACACGACGCGCTTTGCGCGCGTCGCCCCACACGTTGCTGTGCAACGCGTGGGCCCCTCCCTTCGCCGGCCTCTCCCCGCCCCTGTCGGGGCAGCCCCTCAACAGAGGGGCTTGTTTCTCCAGATGCATCCGTAGATCCACGTCATGCGTGGATGGACAGCGCGAGTTGCGCTGTAGTGACCATGTCCTGATCTGGCGCGGGACGCGACGCGCTCTGCGCGTCGCCCCACACGTTGCTGTGCAACGCGTGGGCCCCTCCCGTTGCCGGCGCTCCCCGCCCCTGTCGGGGCAGCCCCTCAACAGAGGGGCTTGTTCCAGCAGATGCATCAGTAAATCCACGCCATGGGTGGATGCACTTGCTGCAGGGCTGGACCATCCACGCGTGGCGTGGCTCTACCTGAACTGTCCCATCGCCAGTCGCGGGTTAAACTGCACACATCACTTGCTGGAGCTTTTCCCGATGACCGCTGAAATCCTCGTCCCCGTGTCCTTCGGCGAGCTGCTGGACAAGATCTCGATCCTGCAGATCAAGTCCGAGCGCATCAGCGACGAGGGCAAGCTGGCCAATGTGCGCAGGGAGCTGTCGGCGCTGGAGCAGACCTGGATGGCACACCCGGCTGCGGTGAAGGACATCGCCAAGCTGCGTGCCGAGCTGAAGGCGGTCAACGAGCAGCTCTGGGACATCGAGGACGACATCCGCCTGAAGGAGAAGGCGCAGGCGTTCGACCAGGGCTTCATCGACCTGGCGCGCAGTGTCTACCTGCGTAACGACGAGCGCGCGCGCATCAAGAAGGCGATCAACCTGGCGCTGGGTTCGGCGTACGTGGAAGAGAAGTCCTATCAGGATTACGCGCAGCGCACGTGATCCCGGGCAGTCCGCCGCTCACCCCAGGTGGTCGGCGACGTAGCGTTCGAAGGCGGCGATACCGTCTTCGACGGTAATCAGTTCCATTACATCGTCGAACTCGATCTTGGTGCCCCACTTCAGATCGGTGGCCTGCTTGGCCAGGTACTTGCGCGCTGCGTCGTCGTAGCGGTCCACGCAATAGCGGCGGTCCGAGTACGGGCCGCTGCGGTCCGGATTGCTGGCCGCATGCAGCCCCAGTACTTTGGTGCCCATTGCGTTGGCGATGTGCATCGGGCCCGAGTCCGGGGTCATCACCAGATTGGCGCGGGCCAGCAGGGCGGGCAGCTGCTTGAGCGTGTCCTTGCCGACCAGGTCCAGTGCCGGCGTCTGCAGCTGCGCTTGGATCGCATCGGCCATGTGGCGCTCCAGTTCGCTGCGGCCACCGCACAGCACCACCCGCCAACCGCGCTGGACGGCATGGTTGGCCACCGCGGCGTAGCGGTCGGCGTACCAGTTGCGGCGCACGTGGCTGGAGCAGGGCGAGATCATCAGCACCGGGCGGCCATCGTCCTGCCACTGCGCGGCGGCCCACTCGAAGGCGGACGGCGGCACGGCCAGATCCCAGCTGACTTCGGTCTGGCGCAGGCCCAGCGGCTCGCAGAAGCTGCCGATGGCATCCAGCACGTGGATGCCGGGGCGATCGGGAATACGCTCGTTGATGAAGAGCCCGTGCAGGTCCTTGGAGCGGCTGCGGTCGTATCCGATGCGGCGCTCGGCCGGAATGAAGGCCGACAGCAGGTTGGCGCGGAACGCGACCTGCATCTGCAACAGCGCTTCAAAGCGCCCCGGTGGCAGTTGCCTGCGCAGTTCCTTGACCCCGGCCATGCCGCTCTTCTTGTCGTAGGCATGGAAGGTGACGCCGGGCAGGCCGTCAAGCAGCTTGTGGCCAACCTTGTCGATGATCCAGTGGATCGGCGTGTCCGGGCGCGCAGCCTGCAGGGTGCGCACCAGGGGCACCACGTGGGTGACATCGCCAAGTGCGGACAAGCGCAGGAGGCACAAGGAGGAGGACGCTGATGCCATGTGTTGTTAGACTCAATGAAATGGTCGCATTCGACGCCAATGAAGCGCTGACGCCATGCCGCGAGGGTCGCGGCATCGGGGCCATTCTGTTCGACCGCGAGCGGCTGCGGCAAGCCGATATTGGCCTGTTCTCGCCCCAGCACTGGGGCAGCAAGGCCCGCCCGGTGGGCGAGGGCGGCCGCGGCAGCGCCTGGTTCGTCGATGCGCCGTTCGGTGCCAGCGTGCTGCGCCACTACCTGCGCGGCGGCATGGCGGCCCGGATCAGCCTCGACCAGTACCTCTGGCGCGGCTCGGACCGGACCCGCAGCTTCGCCGAATTCCGCTTGATGCGCGCGCTGCGCGAGAAGAAGTTGCCGGTGCCACGGCCGATCGCCGCGTTCTACATGCGCGAGGGCCTGCGCTACCGGGCCGCGATCCTGATGGAACGGATCGAGGGCGTGCGCTCGCTGGCCGACCGCGCACTGGTTGCGGGCCGGGGCGCGCCCTGGGAGGAGACCGGGCGGCTGATCGCCCGTTTCCACCGTGCCGGCCTGGACCATGCCGACCTCAACGCGCACAACATCCTGTTCGATGGCAGTGGCCATGGCTGGCTGATCGATTTCGACCGTGGGGTGATCCGCATTCCGGCCACCGGCTGGCGCGAACGCAACCTCAAGCGGTTGCTGCGCTCGCTGGTCAAGCTGCGCGGCGAGCGCAGCGTGGAAGATGTGCAGAAGGACTACGCACGGCTGCGCCGTGCCTATGACATGGCCTGGAACCGGGGCACCTGATGGACTGGTCGTTGCGTTTCCTCGGCGTCGGCAACGCGTCGGCGGTCGAGCTGGGATCGCCGATGTCGGTGATCGAGCGCGGTGGTCGCCCGTGGCTGACCATCGATTGCGGCGGTGAAGGCCTCACCGCGTTCAAGGCGCACTACGGGCACATGCCGCAGGCGCTGTTCGTCACCCATGTGCACCTGGACCATGTGGCCGGCTTCGAGCGCCTGTTCGTGGACACTTTCTTCAATGCGAACCGGCGCGGCAAGGTGCGACTGTACGTGCCTGCCACGGTGGTGCCGCTGCTGCACAAGCGCATTGGTGACTATCCGAACGTGCTGGCCGAGGGCGGTGCGAATTTCTGGGATGCCTTCCACCTGATCGTGGTGGGCGAGGCGTTCTGGCATGAGGGGGTGCGCCTGGAGGTGTTTCCGGTGCGCCATCACTGGCCGGAGACGGCCTATGGCCTGCGCCTGCAGGGCGCGCTGACCTGGAGCGGCGATACCCGGCCGATTCCGGAGATGCTGGCGCGCTACGCCGACGACAACGAACTGATCGCCCACGACTGCGGCCTGCACGGCAACCCGTCACACACGGGCGTGGACGACCTGGAGCGTGAGTACAGCATCGAACTGCAGGCGCGGATGATGCTCTACCACTACGCCAGCGTGGCCGATGGCCAGGCGCTGGCCGCGCGCGGGCACCGCGTGGCGCAGCCGGGGCAGTGCGTGCCGCTGGCCGACCCGACTGCGCCGCACGTACTGGTGCAGGATCCGCCGTGAGCGGGACCGGCCAGCCCGCCGACGCGGCGCGGGCCGCCGAACTGGAGGCGCTGGAGCGCGCGCTGTAGTAGCGCGGGGCCATGCCCGGCAAAGGGCGCCAACCAGGGTTGGCATCTACCAGAGGCGAGGGCGTCGCCGGAAAAGGCGGTGGCCCCGCCGGCTGGCCTCGGCGCCCGCGTCGATCGATACCGTTGCTGCCTTCCGGCCCTGGCGGGGTTTTCGACCTAGCGTCGCGAGGGGCCGACGGGGCCACCATAGAGACGTTGGCCGCCCGGTGGGCGGCCAGTTCACGGATCAGGGGAAGCAGCGCGCGATGCGCCGGAGACCACAGCCGGACCGCACATCGGCTGACCGATGGCAGACCCTCATTCTAGCGCAGGCCGGGCCATCGACGCCAGCGTCACGCACTGAACTGGCTGTAACCCGTTCCTGGCCACGGCGGCCGGGCGTGGCCCCCGTTGCTAGAATGCCGGCCAGGAGGAACGACCTCCCCCACATCGGGAATCAAAGACCAGGACGGCCTGGCCCTACCAAGAGGAGGGGCCGTCATGGCCTGGATCTATCTATTGTTTGCCGGCCTGCTGGAAATCGTCTGGGCCGTGTCCATGAAGCAGTCCGAAGGCTTCACCCGTCTCACCCCCACCGTGGTCACCATCATCGGCATGATCGCCAGCTTCTGGCTGCTGGCGGTGGCCATGCGCAGCCTGCCGCTGGGCACCGCCTATACGATCTGGACCGGCATCGGCGCGGTCGGCGCGTTCGTGGTCGGCATCGTGTTCCTGGGTGAGCAGGTCAGCCCGATGCGGATCGGTGCAGCGGTGCTGATTGTTTCCGGCCTGGTGCTGATGAAACTCTCCAGCAGCTGAATTTATTTACTCATGGCAGGGAATGGATTCTCCGCCACATGCAGCGATATGCATTTTCGGCAAAACCATTCTGCCGGCCCCTTTTATTTGACGTGCGTCATGAAAATGGCGCGCGTGATTCACATGCCGCAGGCACCGCCGGTCGCACAGTGCCGCCATTCGTCGGGCGAAATCGGGGAGTTTTCGCCTTGAGGGACACGCTGACGTACCTGTCCCGGGGTGCGATCACGTGAAGATGTGAAGATTTTCAGGAGTTAATGCCTTCAGGCCTTGTTCCCGTATCGGGAGCAGGGGTGGACCGCATTGTCTCGAAAAACCTGCCAGCTGTGCCATCCGGTCTTTTCATGGAGATTTGCCGATGAACCGCATTTACCGTCTGGTTTTCAATCGCGCCCTTGGGGTAATGCAGGTTGCTTCGGAGGTCAGCCGGAATCCCGGCGGAAGCGCGGTCGGCGCAGGGCGGGTGCCGCGATTGCGGGCGCACCAGCTGGCGGCGGCATTGGCCGCCACACTGGCCAGCGGATCGGCATTCGCGGCGTGTACGGGCACCACGACCGTAAACTGCGACAGCACCACCAACATCAACAACTACTCCAACGCGACCAGCGGCCTCACGCTGAACATCGCCGCGGGTGCGTTGCTGCGTACGCCGCCGTTCGTAGGCGGAGGCAACGCAGCAACGCTGACCGGCGACAACGTGACGGTCAACAACAATGGCACGATTGATCCGAGCTCGATCGTCCTTGCCTCGCCCGGCCTGGTCATCGGCAATGGTTCTGCCAACAACAGCGCGATCGTCGTCAACAACAACGCCAGTGGACAGATCAAGGGCGTCGTCAACATCGCAACGCTGCTGGGCTTCGGTGGACAGGCACTGGTGGCACAGAACGTCAACGGCACCACCACCATCAACAATGCCGGCCTGATCAGCACGTCCTTGATCGGTGTGGGCAGCGTTTCCGACGCGACCACGGTGGTGACCTACGGTGGTGCGGCAGCCAATGTGACCAACACCGGCACCATCGACGGGCGTGTCGGCCTGGGCGCTTCTGGCGGTAATACGTTCCTCAATGCGGGGGCGGTCAACGGTAGCGTTCATCTGGGTGATTCAACCGGCGGCAATACCTTCACCGCAGTGTCGGGTTCCAGCGTTGTGGCCGGCGGTGGCACCGCCCTTGCCGGCGTGATTACGGGTGTTACCGGGGTGGAGGTTGCGGCAGCGGGAACGGTCGACGCGGGTACCGGCAGCGGTGC
Organism: Stenotrophomonas sp. BR163; assembly: GCF_047520985.2. Lineage (NCBI taxonomy): Bacteria > Pseudomonadati > Pseudomonadota > Gammaproteobacteria > Lysobacterales > Lysobacteraceae > Stenotrophomonas > Stenotrophomonas sp. BR163. Next base: position 356,648 of record NZ_JAXBRE020000003.1, on the reverse strand, counting down.
GGGCAACAACGCGCTGGTGCTGCAGAACAGTTCCGCCGGTCCCGGGTCAGGCACCGGCGGAGCGGTGACCACACTCGGCTGGAACCAGTACCTCAACTTCCAGAAGCTCACCGTCAACAGCGGTACCTGGAACCTGCAGGGCGCATGGGGCGCATCCGGCCCGACGACGCTCAATGATGGCCTGGTCAATTTCAACAATGCCGGTTCATTCGGCACCGGGCTGTTCACGGCCAACGGCGGTGCCATCGCATCCTCCACGGCCGGTCTGAATCTGGCCAATGCGTTCAACCTCGGCGGCAATCTATCCCTGGCCGGGACCAATGCGTTCGGCTTGAATGGCGTGCTTTCAGGCGCTGGTGGGCTGACGGTCAACAACACCGGCATTGTTACTCTCGGCGGCGCAAACCTGTTCTCCGGGGGCGTCAACCTCAATGCCGGCGGCCTGCTGCTGGGCAATGCCGGTGCACTCGGCAGCGGCAACCTGACCGTCGGTGGCAGCGCCTCGCTGGATACGACGGCAGGCTTCACCCTGGGCAACAACCTGGTGGTCAATGGCGGGGGCTCGCTGAACCTGCTGGGCAGCAATGCGCTGACATTGAGTGGCTCGATATCCGGTGCCGGCAACGTGACCAAGAACGGTGCGGGCACGCTGACCTTGAACGGTGCCAATTCGCTGAGCGGCAGCTTCAACCTGGCCGGGGGCGCGTTGGCGCTGGGCGCAGGCGGCAGCCTGTCGCCCACCGGTGCGATCTCGCTGGACGTTGGCACCAGCCTGGATCTTTCGGCGGCGGCCGACCAGACCATCGGCTCGCTGGCCGGCCTCGGCGGTTCGGTCAACCTCGGCAGCCACACCCTGACCCTGGGCGGGCTGGGCAATACCAGCTACAGCGGCACGTTCGCCGCAGGCACCGGCGGCCTGATCAAGCTCGGCACCGGTGTGCAGACCCTGTCGGGCGTCAACAGCCTCACGGGCGGTGTTGCGCTCAACGCCGGTGGCTTGTTGCTGGGCAATGCCGCCGCGCTGGGCAGCGGTACGCTCTCTGTCGGCGGCAACACCACCTTCGACGGCACCACGGCGCTGGCGCTGACCAATGCTGTCAGCCTCGGATCGGGTGCCAGCCTGAATCTGCTTGGCGGGCAGGCGCTCACTTTCAACGGGGTGATCAGCGGCGCTGGCGGCCTGATCAAGGATGGTGCATCGTCGCTGACCCTCAACGGCGCCAATACGTTCGGCGGTGGTCTGGCACTCAACGCGGGCAGCCTGGTGCTGGGCAACGGCGGTGCACTGGGAACCGGGGCACTGAACGTCGGCGGCGCGGTATCGCTCGACGCCAGCGCCGGGCTCGCCGTGGGCAATGGCATCACGCTTGGGGCCGGTGGTTCGCTCAATGTGCTGGGCTCGAATGCGCTGACGCTGGGGGGTGTCATTGGTGGGGGCGGCAGCCTGGTCAAGAACGGTGCTGCCACGCTGACGCTGGGCGGCGCGAACACGTTCACTGGTGGGCTGGCGGTAAATGCCGGAACGGTGGCATTGGCCAGTGGTGGCAGCCTGGCGGCGACCGGCGCGGTCAGCCTCGCCGGCGCTGGCAGCGCACTGGATATCTCGCTGGGTGGCAATCAGACCATCGGTGCATTGTCCGGTGTGGCGGGCAGCACCCTGGCGCTGGGCAGCAGCACGCTCACCTTCGGTGATGCCACCAACCAGACCTTCGCCGGCGTGATCGGCGGCACCGGTGGGCTGATCAAGCAGGGTACCGGCGTGCAGACGCTGACCGGTGCCAATACCTTCAGCGGTGGGGTGAATCTTGCGGCCGGTGGCCTGGTGCTGGGCAACGCCGGTGCGCTGGGAAGCGGTGCGCTGTCGGTCAGTGGCAACGGCTCGCTGGACGCCACTGCGGCGCTGAACCTGGGCAATGCGATCAACCTCGGTGCGGCCCTGACCCTGCCGGGCAGCCAGGACCTGACCCTGGACGGCAACATCACGGGCACCGGCAGCCTGGTCAAGAATGGTGCATCGACACTGACCTTGAACGGCACCAACACCTTCAGCGGTGGACTGAATGCAAACGCCGGCAGCCTGCTGCTGGGTAACAGCGGCGCGCTCGGTACCGGAGTACTGGGCATCGGCGGCAACGTCACGCTCGAGGGCAGCGCCCCGTTGAGCCTGACCAACAATGTTGACCTGGGCGCGGGTGCGGCGCTGTCGTTGCCGGGCTCGCAGGCGATCACGCTGGGTGGCGTGGTGTCCGGTACCGGCAGGCTGGTGAAGAACGGTGCCAGCACGTTGACCCTCAACGGCGCCAACAGCTTCGGTGGTGGGCTCACCGTCAACGGCGGCGGCGTGTTCCTGGGGAACGCCGGCGCACTGGGCACCGGTGCACTGTCGGTGGGCGCCACTGCCACGCTGGACAGTTCGGTCGCGCTGACCCTCGCCAACAACGTCAACCTCGGGGCAGGCGCGGCGCTGGATCTGCTGGGCAGCCAGGACGTGTCACTGGGCGGTCTCATCAGTGGCACTGGCAGCCTGGTCAAGAATGGTACGGCCACTCTGGCGTTGAATGGACCCAACACCTTCAGCGGGGGTGTCGGCCTCAACGCGGGCCTGCTGCAGCTGGGCAATGCGCAGGCACTGGGTACCGGCCAGCTGGACGTGGGCGGTAACGCTTCGCTGGATGCAATGTCTGCACTCACCGTAGGCAACCTCATCGGCCTGGCCGCCGGCGCGAATCTCTCCGTGCTGGGCGGCAATGACCTGACGCTCACCGGTCCGGTATTCGGTGCCGGTGGGCTGATCAAGGACGGCGCGGCCCGCCTCACTCTGTCCGGCGCCAACCTCTACACCGGTGGCACCACCATCAACGCCGGCACGCTGGCGCTGGGGGCGGGCGGCAGTCTTGCCGCGGCCGGTGCGGTGGATCTTGCCGGTGCCGGTGCGACGCTGGACATCTCCGCAACCGGTGCGGCGCAGGCCATCGGCGCGCTGAACGGCGTGGCAGGCAGCCAGGTGGTGCTGGGCGCGCAGTCGCTGACCTTTGGCGGCGCCAGCAGTGGCAGCTTTGCCGGCGTGATCGATGGTACCGGCGGCCTGATCAAGACCGGTGCCGGCGTGCAGACGCTGTCCGGTGCCAATACTTTCAGTGGTGGCCTTGCACTCAACGACGGTGGCCTGATTCTCGGCAACGCCAGCGCACTCGGTACCGGTGCACTGGGCATTGGTGGCACGACCACGCTGGACAGCACCGTGGCGCTGAACCTGGCCAACGCAGTGAACTTCGGTGCCGGTACGCAGCTGACCCTGGGCGGCAGCAACGATCTCACCCTCGGTGGCGTGGTGGCCGGCAATGGCAGCCTGATCAAGAATGGTGCGGGCCTGCTGACCCTCAACAACACCAATACCTTCAGTGGCGGCCTGATCTTGAACGGCGGTGGCCTGGTGGTCGGCGCGAATGATGCGCTCGGTACCGGCGCGCTGGCGGTGAATGCCAGCACCACGCTGGACGCGGGCGCGGCAGTGGCACTCGGCAATGCGGTCACGCTGGGCTCGGGCGTCGTACTGACGTTGCCGGGCAGCACTGCGCTGACGCTGTCGGGCGTGGTCGGCGGCAATGGCAGCCTGGTCAAGAATGGTGCCACCACGCTGACGCTGTCCGGTGCCAACACTTACAGCGGAGGTACCACCATCAATGCCGGCACGCTGGCGCTGGGCACGGGCGGCAGCCTTGCTGCAGCAGGTGATGTCACGTTGGGTGCAGGCGCTGGCTTTGATATTTCCGGTGCCGGCAGCAGCCAGACCATCGGCGCGCTCAACGGTGCGGGTGGCAGCACCCTGGCGCTGGGCGGCAATTCGCTCGCCTTCGGTACGGCCGGCAACGCCGCGTTCGATGGCGTGATCAGTGGCGGCGGCGGTCTGATCAAGGCAGGCGCGGGCGTACAGACGCTGTCCGGTGCCAACACGTTTGGCGGCGGCGTAACGCTCAACGCGGGCGGACTGGTGCTTGGCAATGATGCAGCGTTGGGCACCGGCGCATTGACTGTTGGGGGTGCCGCCACGCTGGATACCACCGGCCTGGCAACGCTGGCCAACAACATCGCGCTCAACGCCGGGCTGACCGTGCTCGGGACCAATGCACTGACGCTCAACGGCGTCCTGTCCGGGGCCGGCAGCCTCACCAAGAATGGCAGCGCGACGCTGACCTTGAACGGCGCCAACACCTATACCGGTGGCACCAACATCAATGCCGGCACGCTGGCGCTGGGGGCCGGTGCCAGCCTGGCGGCGAGCGGTACCGTGAACCTCGCCACGGGTGCCACGCTGGATCTGTCTGCCGGCAGCGGCACGCAGCAGTTCGGCACGCTGGTCGGCAATGGTACGGTGAACCTCGGTGCCAACTCGCTCGAGGTCGGCGGCGCCACCGATGGCACCTTCAGTGGCTCGATCGCAGGCACCGGTGGCCTGACCAAGGTGGGCGCGGGCATCGAAACGCTGACCGGTGCCAACACCTACACCGGCGGCACCTTCATCAACGCTGGCACGCTGGCGATTGGTCCGGGCGGCAGCCTGGCCGCGACCGGCGCGGTGACGCTGAGCGCTGCGGGCACCGGCTTCGACATCTCCACCGCAGGTGCCAACCAGACCATCGGATCGTTGAACGGCGTGGCCGGCTCGACGGTGAGCCTGGGGGCACAGACGCTGATACTCGGTGGTGTGGGCAACAGCCTCTTCGATGGCGCGATTTCCGGCACCGGTGGCCTGGTCAAGAATGGCGCCGGCATCCTCACGCTGGGTGGCGCCAATCTGTTCAGTGGTGGCGTTGCACTGAATGGCGGTGGCCTGGTGGTCGGCAACAGCGCCGCGCTCGGCAGCGGCGCGTTGACGGTCGGAAGCAACGCAACGCTGGATGCAACGACCGGCGTCAGCCTTGCCAACAACATCGGGCTGGCAGCGGGTGCCAGCCTCGATCTGCTCGGCAGCCAGGCGCTGACGCTGGGGGGCGTGATTTCCGGCACGGGCGGACTGATCAAGGACGGTGCGGCCACCGTAACCCTGAGCGGTGCCAACACCTACACCGGGGGGACCACCATCAACAGCGGCACACTGGCAATCGGTGCCGGTGGCAGCCTCGCCGCAACCGGTGCGGTGAACCTGGCCGGTGCGGGCACGCTCGACATCTCCGCGGGTAACCAGGCCATCGGTTCGCTGGCCGGCGTTGCAGGCAGCACGGTGGCGCTGGGCGGCAGCACACTGACCCTGGGCGGCACCGTGGACAGCACCTTCAGCGGTGTGATCGGCGGCAGTGGCGGCCTGATCAAGAACGGTGCGGGCGTGCAGACGCTCAATGGCGCCAACACTTTCAGCGGTGGCGTGGCGCTCAACGCCGGTGGCCTGGTGGTCGGCAACAATGCTGCGCTGGGCACCGGTACGGTGACGGTCGGAGGCGCTGCGACGCTCGATTCGAACACTGCGGTCATCCTCGGCAACAACTTCATCCTCAGCAACGCGTTGACCGTCCTGGGCAGCAACAACCTCACCCTCAACGGCAACCTGAGTGGTACCGGCAGCCTGACCAAGGAGGGTGCCGCGACGCTGACCTTGAACGGCACCAACACCTATACCGGCGGCACCAACATCAACGCTGGTACGCTGGCACTGGGTGCGGGCGCGAGCCTGTACGCCAGTGGCATCGTCAACCTGGCCTCGGGGGCGACCTTCGATCTGTCGGCAGGCAGCGGCACGCAGCAGTTCGGTACCCTGATCGGCAACGGCACGGTGAATCTGGGCGCCAACACGCTGACGATCGGAGACGCCACCAATGGCACGTTCAGTGGCTCGGTGGCCGGCTCCGGTGGGCTGATCAAGGAAGGCTCCGGTACCCAGACGTTGACCGGCACCAACACCTTCACCGGTGGCACCACCATCAACGCCGGCACGCTGGCGATCGGCGCCGGTGGCAGCCTCGCTGCGACGGGTGCGGTGAACCTGGCCAACGCCGGTACCACCTTCGACATCAGTGCGGGGGGCGCGCAGGCGATCGGTTCGCTGGCAGGCGTGGCAGGCTCTTCAGTGGCGTTGGGTGGCAGCACGCTGACCCTCAATGGCGTGGGCAATACCACGTTCGCCGGCACCATCGGAGGTGCAGGGGGGCTGGTAAAGAACGGCGCAGGCATCCAGGGCTTGACTGGCGTCAACGTCTTCACGGGCGGCGTGACCCTCAATGCCGGTGGCCTGCTACTGGGCAACGACGGTTCGCTGGGAACCGGTGCGCTGACCGTAGGCGGCAACGCCAGCCTGGATGGCACCAGCGCGCTGACGCTGGCCAACACCGTGCAGCTGGCCAGCGGCACGCTGACTCTGGGCGGCAGCAACGCACTGACCTTGAACGGCCCGATCAGCGGCGCTGGCGGCCTGCTGAAGGATGGCGCGGCGACGGTCACCCTCGGCGGTGCGAGTACCTATACCGGTGCCACCACCATCAACAGTGGCACGCTGGCGGTGGCGGCCGGTGGCAGCCTGTCCGGTGCCAGCACGGTCAACCTGGCCGGTGCCGGTACGCTGGATATCAGTGCCGGTGGCAGCCAGAGCATCGGAGGCCTCGCTGGCGTGACCGGTTCCAGCGTGGTGCTGGGCGGTGCAACCCTGACTACCGGCGGCAACAACGGCAGCACGACCTTCGCCGGCGTGCTCAGTGGTACCGGCGGCCTGGTGCAGAGCGGTACCGGCACGCTGACCCTGAGCGGCGACAACACCTATACCGGAGGCACCAGCATCAACGGTGGCAGTACGCTGCAGATCGGCAACGGCGGCAGCACCGGTTCGGTGCTGGGCGACATCACCAACAACGGCAGCCTGGTCTACAACCTCGGCACCACGGCAACCGTGGGCGGTGTAGTCGGCGGCAGTGGCAGCCTGACCCAGGCCGGCAGCGGCACGCTGGTGCTGACCGGCAACAACACCTACACCGGCGGTACCACCATCAATGCCGGTGGCACATTGCAGATCGGCAACGGCGGTGCGACCGGCGCGATCGTCGGCGACATCACCAACAACGGCGCGCTGGTATCCAACGTGGCCGGCAACACCACGCTCGGTGGCACCATCAGCGGCAGTGGCGGCCTGACCCAGGCCGGCAGCGGCACGCTGACCCTGACCGGCGACAACACCTATACCGGCGGCACCACCATCAATGCCGGTGGCACGTTGCAGGTGGGCAATGGCGGTGCGACCGGCGCGATCACCGGCAACGTTGCCAACAACGGCAGCCTGGTGTTCGACGTTGCGGGCAACACCACGGTCGGCGGTGCGATCAGCGGCAGTGGTGGCCTGACCCAGGCCGGTAGCGGTGTGCTGACCCTGGTGGGCAACAATACCTACACCGGCGGGACCACCATCAATACCGGCGGCACGCTGCAGGTGGGCAACGGCGGCGCGACCGGCGCCATCGCTGGCGACATCACCAACAATGGCGCGTTGATTTCCAACGTGGCCGGCAACACCGCGCTGGGCGGCACCATCAGTGGCAGCGGCGGCCTGACCCAGGCGGGCAGCGGTACGCTGCTGCTGACCGGGACCAACACCTATACCGGCGGCACGACCATCAACGCCGGCAGTACGCTGCAGCTGGGCAATGGCGGGGCAACGGGCTCAATCGTCGGTGATGTCACCAACAACGGCACGCTGGTGTCCAACCTGGCGGGCGATACCACGCTGGGCGGCACCATCAGCGGCAGTGGCGGCCTGACCCAGGCCGGCAGCGGTACGCTGACCTTGACCGGCAACAACACCTATACCGGCCCGACCACCATCAACACGGGTGGCACGCTGCAGGTGGGTAATGGCGGCGCCACCGGTGCGATCGGCGGCAGCGTCACCAATAACGGCAGCCTGGTGTTCAACGTGGGCGGCAACACCACCGTCGGCGGCGCCATCAGCGGCAGCGGTGGCCTGACCCAGGCGGGCACCGGTACCGTGATCCTTGCCGGCAACAACACCTATACCGGCGGCACCACCATCAACACCGGCGGCACGCTGCAGGTCGGCGATGGTGGCGCCAGCGGTGCGATCACCGGCAACGTTGCCAACAACGGCAGCCTCGTGTTCAACGTCGGCGGCAACACCACGGTGGGCGGCACCATCAGCGGCAGTGGCGGCCTGACCCAGGCCGGCACCGGCACCCTCACGCTGACCGGCAACAACACCTACACCGGGGGTACCACCATCAATGCCGGCGGCACCGTGCAGGTCGGCAACGGTGGGGCCAGCGGCTCGATCATCGGCAACATCACCAACAACGGCGGCCTGGTCATCAACACCGGTGGCACCACCACGCTTGGCGGCAGCATCACCGGCGGTGGCAGCATCGTGCAGGCCGGCCCGGGCACGCTGAATCTGGGCGGCAACAGTGGTGGCTTCAGCGGCACCGGCCAGGTCACCGGCGGCGGCCTGAATGTCACCGGCAACATCGGCGGACAGTGGACCATCGGCAGCGGCACGACCCTGTCCGGCACCGGCACCATCGGGGGTACCGGCGGTGGCGTGACGGTGTCCAGCGGCGGCGTGCTGTCGCCGGGCAATGGCCCGGGCAATGGCGGTGGTGCAGGCAACGGCACCGGCACGATCACGGTGGGCGGCAATCTGAACCTGTCACCGGGCAGCACGCTGGGCATCGACCTGGGCGCCACCGGCAGCGACACGGTGCAGGTGGGCGGCAGCGCGAATGTGGGCGGCAGCACCGTGCGGGTGAATACCATTTCGCCGAGCACCAGCTACCAGCAGGGCCAGCAGTACACGGTGGTCAATGCGGGCGGTGGCGTGAGTGGGCAGTTCGCCTCGGCAACCTCGCCGTCGGCCTTCCTGACCATCACTCCGGTGTATACCGCGAACACGGCGAACCTGCAGATCGACGTGGCGCAGACCGCAGCGTTCACCACCGTGGCCAACACGCGCAACCAGTACAACACCGCCGCGGCGCTGGACAGCCTGCCGCAGAGTGGCGCGGCGCTGGGCTTGTACAACACGGTGCTGATGTATGACGCCGGCACTGCGCGCAGCGCGTTCGACCAGCTCTCCGGTGAAGTGCACGCGGCCAGCCGCGCGGTGCTGCTGTACGACAACTACCTGGAAGAAGGCATCCGCCAGCGACTCGGCAGCGAGTTGCCGACCGTGCGTGGCGAGCGCGCTTCGGCCTGGTTGGCCGGCAGCGGCAAGGTGTTCAGGCAGGATGGCGACGGCAATGGCGACGAGATCCGCGCCAATCGCAATGCGCTGATGGCCGGTGTCGACTGGCAGCTGGGCGAGCATGTGGTGCTGGGTGCAGCGGCCGGCAACGAACGGCTGGATACGCGGCTGTATGATCGCAGCTCGCGGGCCCGCCTGCGTGGCCACACGTTCGGCCTGTATGCACAGGGACAGTGGAACAACGGCTTCGCGGTGGGCGGCAGCGTGTCGCGCGGTGACTACCGGACGCGCACCACGCGTGAAGTGCCGTTGTTGGGCCAGACCCTGTACAGCCGCCAGGATTCCGATGTGACCATCGCCCAGGTGGAAGGCAGCTGGACATGGACCCATGGCAGGACCCAGCTGCAGCCCTATGTGCAGTTCACCAAGCACTGGGTCGACAGCGATCGTGCGGTGGAGCAGGGCGGCAGCGCGGCACTGGTGCTGGAAGGCGGCAAGGACACGCTCAATGTCAGCACCGTGGGCGTGCGTGGGCGTTGGGACGTGGGCAGCGGCGAGCGCTTCCCGGCGCAGCTCACGGTCGGCCTGGGCTGGCAGCACGCCTCGGGTGACACCGATGTGGCCAGCCGCAACCGCTTCGCGGTGGGCGGCGACGCCTTCGATGTCTACAGCGCGGTGATGGCACGCAATGCCCTGGTCAGCCAGGTGGGTGTGGCGGTCGGCCTCGGCCGCAACAGCCAGCTGTCGATGTTCGTGCAGGGCCAGCATGGCGATGGCCGCCGCGATGTCGGCGGGCAGATCAACCTGCGCGTCGGGTTCTGAGGGAGCAGGCGGGCGGTAGAACCACGCCCTGCGCGGATGGCAGGGGCGGGAGCGCTAGAGCTCCCGCTCCATTTCAACGGCGTCGATCCCGGCGCCATGCCCATCGGGCACGATGCGCGCCACCTGGAAACCCAGGCCGGCATAGAAGCCTTGGGTGTGCTGGCTGGTGCTGAGCGCGATGCGCTTGATCGAGGGATCCGCTTCGGCCTGGCGCAGGCGCGCGAGTGCCAGTGTGCGGCCCAGCCCCTGGCGGGGGGGGGGGGGGGGGGGGGGGGGGGGGCGGGGGGGGGGGGGGCGGGGG
>NZ_JAXBRE020000003.1:250455-346343 GCF_047520985.2 Stenotrophomonas sp. BR163 | reverse complement strand
GCCTGTGGGCGGCCCCCCCCGTGGCGGTGCCGCGCGCGCTGCACCATGCCCCAGCAGAAGCCGGCGCTGCCGTCGCCACGGCGCGAGAGGCCACCACAGGCGACGACGTTTCCATCGCGCTCGATCACCTGGAATGCACAGCCCGTGGCCTGCTCGCGCAGGAAGCGTTCGAAGTCGCTGCGCTCTTCGGGCGCGAAGTAAGTGGGTACGTTGCTGTCGAAGATCGACAGGCAGGCGCGTGCGTCGGCGGGTTGGTAGACACGAAGGCTCATGCAGCCACCATAGCGTGCGGATGGGGCTGGGTGGCCTCTGGGTTATGCTGTCGGGCAACGGGAGTGACCGCGCGGCAGGATCCGCCGGCCCCATTCGTCTTCCCGCCTGCAACGGAGCTGCCCAGCGATGCCCGACCCTTCTTTTTTCCGGACTGCCCAGCTGATGCGCGGTCTGCTGTTTGGCGTGGTGGGTCTGTTGATCCTTGCCGTGGCCGCCTTCGAGGTGACACATCGTCTTGAGTTCCTGGAGGTCGCGCAGGCCGTTGATGGCCAGGTTGAGCGCCTGAACGCCGGCGGATCGCATCCGCAGGTCGCGTTCACCACCGCGACCGGCCAACGCGTCTCGTACCCGCAGGGCGGCATGATCTTCGGCTATGAGCCTGGGCAGCCGGTACGCGTGCTTTACGACCCGGCGCAACCGCGGCTGGAGCCGGTCCTGGATACGTTCGGTGCGCTGTGGGGAATGACGGTCGTGTGGGTGCTGCTGGGGCTGGCGTTCGTCGGCGCCTGCGTGCGGAGACTGCTCCGGCGCAGATGACCTGCGGCGGATCGCGCGCCGTCGGCGGGCCGGCCGTTGGACCGGCCACGACGGCAAGGCCTGTTCAGTCCGGTAGCACCTGCGGTGATTCCCGCCAGCCAACAAAAAAGCCGCCCACTGGGCGGCTTCTTCATTTATCTGGCGGAGAGAGGGGGATTCGAACCCCCGAAGCGCGGTTTAGACGCTTACACACTTTCCAGGCGTGCTCCTTCAACCACTCGGACACCTCTCCGGATCCTGCCATCGGCAAACGCCTCAGCAGGGGCGCAGATTCTAGCGGGCGGCGCGGCCGGACACAAGCACCCCGGCCAGGCAACACATACGGGGGCGATGTTGGCGAAGGGGCTGGACAGGCATGGCACAATGGAACTTCCGATGGAAAACGGTGGCCTGATGTCCTATCTCGTCCTTGCCCGCAAGTGGCGTCCGAAGCGTTTTGCCGAGCTGGTGGGCCAGGAACACGTGGTCCGTGCGCTCAGCAATGCGCTGGACAGCGGCCGTGTCCACCACGCGTTCCTGTTCACCGGTACCCGTGGCGTGGGCAAGACCACCATCGCGCGCATCTTCGCCAAGTCGCTCAACTGCGAGCAGGGCACCAGTGCCGACCCGTGCGGCCAGTGCGCCGCCTGCCTGGACATCGACGCCGGTCGCTACATCGACCTGCTGGAAATCGACGCCGCGTCCAACACCGGCGTGGACGACGTGCGCGAGGTGATCGAGAACGCGCAGTACATGCCTTCGCGCGGCAAGTACAAGGTCTACCTGATCGACGAAGTGCACATGCTGTCCAAGGCGGCGTTCAACGCACTGCTGAAGACGCTGGAAGAGCCGCCGGAGCACGTGAAGTTCCTGCTGGCCACCACCGACCCGCAGAAGCTGCCGGTCACCGTGCTCAGCCGCTGCCTGCAGTTCAATCTCAAGCGCCTGGACGAAGACCAGATCCAGGGCCAGATGACCCGCATCCTGGCGGCGGAAGAGATCGAGGCCGACGGCAGCGCCATCGTGCAGTTGGCCAAGGCCGCTGACGGCAGCCTGCGTGACGGCCTGTCACTGCTGGACCAGGCGATCGCCTATGCCGGCGGCGCGCTGCGCGAGGATGTGGTGCGCACCATGCTGGGCACTGTGGATCGCACCCAGGTGGCGGCGATGCTCGATGCGCTGGCCGAGGGCGATGGCCCGCGCCTGCTGCAGGTGGTGGCCGCGTTGGCCGAATTCTCGCCGGACTGGAGTGGCGTGCTGGAAGCGCTGGCCGAAGGCCTGCATCGCATCCAGGTGCAGCAGCTGGTGCCGGGTGCCGCCGTCGCGGAAGGCCTGGATGTCGCATCATTCGCCGAGCGCCTGCGCCCGGAAGTGGTGCAGCTCTGGTACCAGATGGCCTTGAATGGCCGTCGCGACCTGCCACTGGCACCGAGCCCGCGCGCCGGCTTTGAAATGGCGGTGCTGCGCATGCTGGCGTTCCGCCCGGCCGCAGCGGTACCGCCGGTGCCGAAGGCCGTCGACGGTGCGGTGGGAGGCACGCCGGGTGGCAACGCTGCCGGTGGTGGCGCCCATGCCGGAAGCCATGAAGCGACGCCGGCTGCTGCCGTCGCTTCGGCCAGCCCGGCCGTGGCGGCGCAGGTGGCCGCTCCGGCGGCTGCACCGCGCGAACCTGAACCCGAACCCGAGCCGGCCCCGCAACCGGAGCCGGATCCGACGCCTGAACCCGAGCCGGTTCCGGTGGAAGAACCCGTGTCACCGCCGCCGGTGAAGGCCGAGGCGCTGGCGCCTGCCATCGCTGCAGAGGCAAGCGATGACCTGCCGCCGTGGGCCACCGACGAAGCCGAGGCGCGGGATGGGGCTCTGGCGGCCGAGATGGCCGGCCCGGATGCCGCCATGGTCGCGCCCTGGCATGAACCGCCGGCTCCCGCCGCGGATCCAGGCGAGCCTGCGCCGCCGGAGCGTTCGTTCCGCGCCGAAGGTATTGCCATTGCGCCGGCCGAACCGGCTCCGGCGCGTGAGGCCGCACCGCAGGAAGGTGTCAGCGAGCTGGCCACTGCCGAAGACTGGCTGGACCTGGTCGCCAACAGCGGTCTCAGCGGCCCCTCGCGGCAGCTGGCTGCCAACGCCGCCTTCATCAGCTGCCAGCACGGGACCTTGAAACTGGGCCTTTCGCCCGGATTTGAGTACCTGCGCTCGGAGCGCGCGCTGGCTGCCCTGGGCGAGATGCTGGAGAAGGCCCTTGGCCAGGCGCCGAAGATCGTGGTCGAGACCGTGGAAACCGAACACGTTCCGGCCGAGACCCTGCATCAGCGTGCCGACCGCCAGCGTGGCGAGCGGCAGCAGGTGGCAGAGGCCGTTTTCATGGACGACCCGGAAGTGCAGGTGCTGATCCAACAGCACGGTGCCCGGGTTGTTTCCGATTCCATCCGTTCTTTTGACGAGTAAGACACTATGCGCGGCAATATCGCCCAACTGATGCAGCAGGCCCAGAAGATGCAGGAAAACCTGCAGAAGGCCCAGGAAGAAATCGCCAGGATCGAAGTGACCGGCAGTGCCGGCGGCGGCATGGTCAGCGTGACCCTGACCGGCGCCAAGGAATGCCGCAAGGTGCGCATCGACCCGTCGCTGACCAGCGACCCGGAGATGCTGGAAGACCTGATCGCCGCCGCCTTCAACGATGCCTCGAACAAGATCGATGCCGAGTCGAAGTCGAAGATGGGTTCGGCCACCGCCGGCATGCAGCTGCCGCCGGGCATGAAGCTGCCGTTCTGATTGCCAGCGTGGCATCCGTGCAAGCGGATGCCACAGAATCTGTAGCCGTCGAGCTCGCTCGGCGCCATCAAAGCATGCCGCCGTGTCCGCACCCTTGCTTGAACAACTGATCGACGCACTGCGGGTGCTGCCTGGCGTAGGCCAGAAGACGGCGCAGCGCATGGCCTACCACCTGCTCGAGCGCGAGCGCGAAGGGGGCCAGCGCCTGGCCGAAACGCTGGCCTTGGCGGTGGAGCGTATCGGCCACTGCGCGCAGTGCCGCGACTTCAGCGAGACCGAGCTGTGCCCGACCTGCGCCAATAGCAGTCGCGAGCGCAGCCAGCTGTGCGTGGTCGAATCGCCGGCCGATCGTCTCGCGATCGAGAACGCGACGGGTTTTCGCGGTGTCTACTTCGTGCTGCAGGGCCGGCTGTCGCCGCTCGATGGCGTTGGCCCGCGCGAGCTGGGCCTGGAGCAGCTGGAGCAGCGGCTGGCCGAAGGTGAGGTACAGGAGCTGATCATCGCCACCAGTGCCACCGTCGAAGGCGAAGCCACCGCGCATTACCTTGCGCAGCTGGCGCGCGCGCGCAAGGTGCAGCCCAGCCGGCTGGCACAGGGCCTGCCGCTTGGCGGCGAGCTTGAATACGTTGACCGCGGCACGCTGTCGCACGCGTTCGGGACGCGCAGCGAATTCCGCGATTGAGCACCACCCGGGCATCGCCCGGCGCGGCCGGCCTACAATGCGGAAGACACTCCCGCCGAGGCCGACCATGAGCAACGAAACCCTCTTCAGCAAGATCATCCGTCGCGAGATCCCGGCCACCATCGTCTATGAGGATGACGAGGTGCTGGGCTTCAAGGACATCGCACCGCAGGCGCCGGTGCACGTACTGTTCATTCCGAAGAACGAGATCATCCCGACCCTGGACGACCTGCAGCCGTCGCAGGCGCACCTGGTCGGCAAGCTGGCCCTGGCCGCTGCCGAATACGCGCGCCGCGAGGGTTTCGCGCAGGACGGCTACCGCATCGTGATGAACTGCCGCGAGCACGCTGGTCAGACCGTGTTCCACATCCACATGCACCTGCTGGCCGGCGCGCCGCTGGGGCATTTCGGTACGCCGGGGCGTTGAAGCCCTGTCCACGCATGCGTGGATGAAAAAGGCCGCCCAAAGGCGGCCTTTTCCGATCATGCGGGCTGGGTGGCGATCACCACCAGCCCCAACGGCCGTAGCCACCCCAGTACGGCCCCCACGGACCGGGGCCCCACGGGCCATAGGGGTAGGGCACCACATCGACCTGGCGCTGTTCCGGCCACAGGTAGATCACATCGGCCGACAGCTTCGGCAGGCGGTAGTCGTAGTCCCCGATGCGGGTGTTCTGGTAGCCGTCGATCTTGCCGATGAAGGTCACGTCACGACCGGCTTCAAACACGGCCGGGTCGTAGAAACCGGCGCGGCAGGCAATGAAGCGGCCGTCGCTGGCGTCGGACGAGGTGGTGTTCGGGCGGCCACTGGCGTTGAGCGGGCGCGAGATCATCTGGAAGCAGGTCTCGCCCTGGCCGGGCTTGGTCTCGATGATGCGGCCGCCCCATCGGACCGGCGTGCCGACCTGCTGGGTGGCGACCGAGTCGCGCGGGGAAATAAGGCTGAACTGTCCCTGCAGCGGCTTGGGGGCCGTGGCACAGGCCGACAGGGCCAGCGTGGCCACAGCGGTGAGGAGGAACTTGGTGTTCATGGGGAGGCTCCGGAAGTCGGGCGATGCCTGCGCAGGTCCCGCAATAATGAAGCGAGGTCGGTGCAAGTTCCAGCGTAGCGCGCGTCGGCGAAACGCTGGCTGAGCGCGAGCAGGGTCGGGTCGGGTCGCTGCCGGTGAACCCGCTGTGCCCAGTCCTGTGCGGTTTCGTGCGGTTCGCGGGCCAGGCCAAGGCGCGCATACTGCCGCCCGAGCCGGTGCCAGGCGCGCAGCAGCGGGTCGCGCTCGCGCTCGCCGCGGGCCAGCAGCCAGGCCATCCACGCCAGTGCCAGCAGGGCGGCGACCACGAATCCGGTCACCAGCTGCGCCGGCCCGAGGTCATCCAGCCCGAACGGCTTGAGCAGTTGCTGCTGGCGGCGTGCATCGAAGGACAGCACCAGGTCGTTCCAGCCGCGGCGCAGCCAGTCACCCATCTGCCCCAGCTGCAGCCAGCGCTGTTGCAGCGGGGTATCGGTGCCGGCCTGCAGGCGGTCGTCCAGGGTGTCCAGGATGCGTTCGGGTGCCACGGCGGCAGTCGGGTCGACCCGCACCCAGCCGCGTTGCGGCAGCCAGACTTCGGCCCAGGCGTGGGCATCCATGCGACGCACCACCCAGTAGTCGCCGATGCGGTTGCGGGTACCGCCTGCGAAGCCGGTCACTACCCGGGCCGGAATGCCGGCGTTGCGCATCAGCACTACGAAGGCCGAGCTGAAGTGCTGGCAGAAGCCTGCCTTGTAGTTGAACAGGAAATCGTCGACCGGATCGCGCCCCGCCACCGGTGTATCCAGCGTGTAGGAGAAGTCGCGTGTGATCCATTGCAGCGCACGGCGGACGATGGCCTCGTCATCGCTGCCGGCCTCCTGCCGCCATTGCCGCGCGAGCTGGGCGGTGCGCGGATTGAAGCCCGGCGGAAGCTGCAGCGCCGCGCGGCGCAGGTAGGGCGACAGATCGGTGTCGAACCGTTGCGGCGGCGCCGAATGCAACCGCCAGCGGCTGAGCGCGGACAGCGTGCGGTCGCTGCGCAGGCTCATGTCGGCATCGAAGCTGCTGCCCTCCGGTGCGCGGCTGGGCAGGTCCAGTGCCACCAGCAGGCGACGGTCGGTGGGCTCGTAGTCGATCTGGTAGTCCCAACCCTGTGCGGCGGTTTCGACTACCGGTGCGGGGCGCCCGGCCGTCGCGCGATCGCGGCTCCAGCGGTGGCCGTCGAACGACGTCAGCACCGGGCCGCGCCAATAGCGCTGCGCAGGCTCGGGCACCGTGCCGAAAAACTGCACGCGCAACGCCGGGGTGTCGTCGGCCATCAGGTCCAGCCACTGGTCCGGCGCCATGCTGTCAGCCAGGCCCGGTGTGCCCACCGCTCGCTCGGGTACGCCCCACAGCGGCGTGGACAAGCGCGGGAACAGCCAGAAGCAGGCCAGCGCGAGTGGCAGGCCGATCCCCAGCAGGCGGCCGACGCCACGCAGTTGTCCGCGCAGCGGCAGGCGAGGGCTGTGGCCCTCGTCCAGGGCCAGGCGTTGCAGGGCCAGCAGTGCGGCAACTGCGGCCAGCGCTGCCAGCCCGGTGGTCAACGGCCCCTGGTCGAGCAGGAAGGCGGCGAACGGCGAGAACAACGCGAAGCCCAGCAGGCTGCGCGCATCGCGCAGGTTGCGCAGTTCGCTGGACTTGATCGCCAGCATCGCCGCCAGCAATGCGCAGCCGGTATCGCGGCCCGGGCGCACCATGCCCATCTGCCAGACGATGGTGGCAAGCATGGCCAGCACCAGCACCAGGCGAACCGGCATCGGCAGCACCCGCCGCCACGAAAGCGCAGCGGTCAGCACCGCAGTGATCGCGATCACGCTGGCCAGCACCGGTGGCAGCTGCAGCAGCAGTGGCAGCAGCGCCAGCGCTGCGCTGGCCAGGGTCCAGCTGCGGGCGTTGCGGTCGAGCAGGACGGCAGGCTCAGTCATGGGGCATCAATGCCAGTGCGCGCAGGCACAGGTGGTGGTGGCTGGCGCCCTGGCCGGGCCCCAACGGCGGATGGGCCGGAAGCAGCAGCGTATAGCGACGGCCTTCGCGCTCGGCCATGTCGACCCAGCGTGCCAGGCGTGCGATGCGCGCTTCATGGCCCAGCGGTGCCAGCGTGCGCCAGTCCAGCACCACTTCGATGCCGATCGGCTTCTCGTACTCGCGTACCAGCAGGCTGTCGCGGCGCGCCGAGTGTTTCCAGGCAATGCTGCGCGGGGCATCGCCGGCACGATAGGGGCGCAGCTGATGCAGCTCTTCGCCCGTGGCGTGGGCGCGGGTGTGCAGGGGATCGCTTCCACTTTCCGGGAGGGGCGGTGCCTGGGCCTCGGCCAGCGGGTAGACCAGCAGCGGTTGCTCCGGCCACACCCACGACCATGCCCGCACCAGCCCCAGCGGCTGCGTGCTCGACAGGCGGATGCGGGGCAGTTCCAGCCAGCCGCGGCGCTCGCTGGGAACATCCAGCTCCACTTCGCCGCGACCGTGTGCAGGCAGTGCAACCCAGGCCTCGCTTGCGCCCAGCTGCAGGTGCAGCCCGTGGCGCGCGCGCGGGTCGCGCAACGAAAGGTCCACGCGCAGGCGCAGGGGATGCCCGGCCGGTACCGGTTCGGCGGAGATTGCATCGATCTGTATGCCGGACAGTTGCAGGTGCGCGGCGATGGCGCTGGCGATCGCTGCCGCGGCCAGCAGCAGCGCCAGCAGCAGGGCCGGGTTGTTGTTGTAGTTCAATGCGCCCAGCAGCATCGCCGACAGCAGGGTGGCGACGAACAGGCCGAAGCGTGTCGGTAGCACGTAGATGCGATGGCGGTCCAGTCGCTGCGGCAGGGCTTCGGGCCTGCGGGGGCGTGCCAGCAGCTGCATGCGTGCCCAGCGTGTGGCCACCTTCAGTCCACCGCGACGGTCTGCAGGATCGCCCGCGCCAGCGCCGGCCCGGAGCTGGATTCGGCTTCGGCCACCAGGCGATGGCCGGCCACCGCCACGAACAGGGTCTGCACGTCTTCGGGCACCACATGCCCGCGGCCAAGCAGCAGCGCATGTGCCCTGGCGGCACGCAGCAGGGCCAGTCCCGCGCGCGGTGACAGGCCTACGCGCACGCCGGCATGGTGTCGGCTGCGGGTCAGCAGCGCCTGCACATAGTCGATCAGCGCGTCGCTGGCATGCACCTGGCCAACCGCTTCACGCAATGCACGCACCTGGGTGTCGTCCAGCTTTGGCACCGCGCGTGCGATCAGGTCGCGGCGATCACTGCCGCGCAGCAGCTCGCGCTCGGCCTGCGCGCTGGGGTAGCCCATCGCCAGCCGCAGCAGGAAACGATCCAGCTGCGAATCCGGCAACGGGAAGGTGCCGGACAGGTCGACCGGGTTCTGCGTGGCGATGACGAAGAACGGGTCGGGCAGTGGATGTGTCTGTCCATCCAGCGTGACCTGTTGCTCGGCCATCGCTTCCAGCAGCGCACTCTGTGTCCGCGGCGGTGCACGGTTGATCTCATCGGCCAGCAGCACGTGGGTGAACACCGGGCCGGGATGGAACTGGAACTGGCGGCTGCCGGCCTCGTACACCGAAACGCCAAGTACGTCCGCCGGCAACAGGTCGGAGGTGAACTGCACGCGCTGGAAGCTGAGACCGAGGCTGCTGGCCAATGCGTGCGCCAACGTGGTCTTGCCCAGCCCGGGCAGATCCTCGATGAGCAGGTGGCCGCCAGAAAGCAGGGCGACAAAGGCCAGCCTGACTTCCGGCACCTTGCCCAGCACCAGTGCGTTCACCTGATCCTGTGCCTCCCGCAGGGCCTGGCGCAGTTGATCGGTTAGCATGCTGGGATTGGGGGACGAGGCTGGCATGATCGTCTCAGGTCTGGAATCCATTCGATTATCCATAGAGCAATGCAAGGCGAACAGCGCGCGCGGGCGATTTTTCTCTGGTTGTGGACGCTGATCACAGCGGCCAAGCTGGTGGTGGCCGCGCGCCTGCCGCTGTTCGTCGACGAAGCGTTCTACTGGCAGGAAGGGCAGCATCTGGCCGCTGCCTATTCCGACCTGCCGGGGCTGACCGCCTGGCTTGCACGCCTGGGCGTGGAGATCGGTGGCCATCACGTACTCGCACTGCGCCTGCCGTTCCTGGCCATCGGTGCGCTGCTGCCGTTGCTGGTGGTGCGCATCGCTACGCGCTGGTTCGGCAACGTGGCCGGTTGGCAGGCGGGCAGCCTGACGCTGCTGATGCCGTTGTCGGCCACGCTGGGCCTGCTGGCCGTGCCGGACGTACCGATGGCGCTGGCGGCGGTGATCTGCCTGCACGCCGGCGCGCGCCTGCTGCACAGCGTGGATGCGTCCTCGGCGATGAAGCTGGCGCTGGGCCTGCTGATCGGTGCGCTCAGCCACTACCGTTTCATTGGTGTCATCGGTGTCGGCTTCATTGCGCTGCTGGCGTTGCCGCAGGGCCGTCGCATGCTGGCCGATCCGCGCGTATGGGTGGCGCTGGCGGTGGGCGTGCTGGCCTGGCTGCCGTTGCTGGCGTGGAATGCCGACAACCACGATGCCGGCCTGAAGTTCCAGGTGGTCGAGCGCCACCCGTGGGCGTTCGAGTGGGAGGGGCTGTGGTTCCTGGTGATCCAGCCGATGCTGGTGACGCCGATCCTGTGCATCGCGATGTGGAAGGTCGCCCTGGCGGGTACCCGCAGTGGCGGTGGGGCGCGGGTGCAGTGGCGCTATTTCGGCCTGGTGGGCGGGGTGTCGACGCTGGGCATCTTCCTGCTGGGCTTCTTCACCGATGTCGAGCGGATCAGTTTCCACTGGCCGCTTCCAGGCTACCTGGCGTTGCTGGTGGCCGTGCCGGTGGTCCTCAACGGTTGGCCGCGCTGGTTGCGCCGTACCGGCTGGTGGCTGGCCGCTGCAGGTACCGTGCTGGCGTTCGGCTACTACCTGATGGCGTCCACGCCCGCACTGCGCGAGCAGATGGCCGGCAGCAAGTACTATCCGCGCAACTTTGCCGGCTGGCAGCCACTGGCCGTGGCGGTGCGTGACGAACTGCGGCAGATGCCACCGGGTACGCGTGTCCTGGCGGGCAACTTCAAGGTCGGTGCCGAACTGGGCTTCCAGCTGGGCAATGGCGATATCGAGGTGCTGCCACATCCGCTCAACGACAAGCATGGGCGCACCGCACAGCTGGCGCAGTGGGACCTGCTGCACGAAGGCCCGCGCAGTGTGCCGATGCTGCTGGTGCTGTCACCCAGTGACCAGCGCTACCGCGACCTGCTGGCGCGCTATCACACCCTCTGCGAGCAGGTGGGGCCGCTGCCTGCGCCGCGGGTGGTCAGCAGCGATCACGGCTTCCAGCGGTTCCTGCTGTTCCGGCTGCCGGCCAAGCGTGCGCAGGGGCCCTGCGTAACGCCCGCGATGGCCTGGCTGGATGCGCCGTCCAACGGTGAGAAGGTCTCCGGAACGCTCGCCATCAAGGGCTGGGCATTCAGGGATGGGGTCGGGCTGGCGCGGGTTGAAGTGCTGGTTGATGGCCGCTCGATCGGTGACGCGCGTTACGGGCGCGTGTTCGACGTTCGCCCCGCCTGGCCGGACAGTACCGATCCGCAGCATCCGGCGGTGGGCTTCGACGCGTCGCTGGACACCACCACGCTGGCGCCGGGCCGGCACTGGCTCGGCCTGCGCCTGCACGGGCGCGATGGCAGCGTGGAGGCGTGGCAGGAGCAACCGTTCGAGGTTCGTTGAGGTCCTCTGGTCCTGTGGAGCGGAGCCGATGCTTGGCTGCTTCCGAATCAGATGGCAGGCAGCCTCGAAAAAAGCAGCCGGGCATGGGCTCGGCTCTACCGTTCACGGCACCGCGAATCCGGCCCTGCGCAGCAGGCCGCACAGCGCGATCAGTGGCAGGCCGACCAGCGCGGTCGGGTCGCGGTTGTCGATCGCCTCGAACAGGCTGATGCCCAGGCCCTCGCACTTGAAGCTGCCGGCGCAGTCCAGTGGCTGCTCGGTGGCGACATAGCGGGCGATCTCCTGCGAGTCCAGCGCGCGGAAGTGCACTTCGGTCAGATCCAGGGCGGCGAGGGATTCTCCATCCCGTCTGAGACTGATTGCCGTGTGAAAGCGTACCGTCTGCCCGGACATCGCCACCAGCTGCGCACAGGCCGCCTCGACCGTGCCAGGCTTGCCCAGCGGCTGGCCGTTCAGGTCGGCCACCTGGTCCGAGCCGATCACCCAGGCACCCGGATGGCGCGCGGCGACATCGGCCGCCTTGGCGGCGGCCAGGCGCGTGGCCAGGGCCATCGGGCCCTCGCCGTTCAACGGTGTTTCATCCACCTCCGGGCGTGCGCAGTCGAAGGGCAGGCCCAGCCGTTGCAGCAGTTCGCGACGGTAGCGGGAGGTGGAGGCCAGGACCAGTGACATGCGAGAATACCGAGGCAGGGCGCGGCAGTCTGGCCCGCCGGCAACGCCAGCAGCAAGTCCTGTATGGCGGGCATTTGACAGCGGGCGGTGCGATCCTTAGTATTCAGCGGCTTATGTCCGCGAACGTGCCCGAAACGCTGGATGCCTGGCGGATGGTTGTAGCGCGAAGGCGCTTCGACGGTCAGGTCTCCCTGGCTGAATTGACCCGCCTGCAGGGGTTGGTCGCAGATACCGACGGCGAGTGTGTCTACTCGCTTGAATTCGGTCGCGACGACGTCTTGCGGGTATCCTATGTGGAACTGACCATCGACACCGCGTTGCCGCTGACCTGTCAGCGCAGCATGCAGCGATTCCTGTTGCCGGTGAAGGTGACCCAGAGGCTTGGCCTGATCCGCGACGAGGACGAGGAATCGTCCCTGCCGGAGGAATACGAGGCGTTGCTGGTGCCGGAAGACGGCCAGCTGCGTCCGCTGGACCTGGTCGAGGACGAGCTGGTGCTGGCGGTGCCTGTGGTGCCGCTGTCGCCCGACGGTGAAGCAGTCGACAAGGACTGGGCACCGAGCGAAGAAGAAACAAAGAAGGCCAACCCGTTTGCGGCGTTGGCGGCATTGAAGAAACAATAGCAGCCGGTTGTCGTCGGCGGCTGCGGCGAAAGCGAAAAGTGTGCTGGGCGCTGGCGTCCTGTGCGACGAAACGACGAAGCAAAACGAACCGAGTTTGGAGCAATCCCATGGCTGTCCAGAAATCCCGTGTTACCCCGTCCCGCCGCGGCCAGCGCCGTTCGCATGACGCCCTGAGCGCCAAGCAGCTGTCGACCGACCCGACCACCGGCGAAGTGCACCTGCGTCACCACATCACTGCTGACGGTTTCTACCGCGGCAAGAAGGTCATCCAGACCAAGACCTCGGCCGTCGAAGAAGATTGATGTGCCGGGAAGGCCGCTGCCCCCGGGCAGCGGCCTTTGCCTTCTTTCCCGGGCGTGCCGGTGATCGGCGGCCCGCGCAACAGGAAACATGATGAGCAAGCGGATCTATTCGAGGATCGCGGGCACCGGCAGCTATTTGCCGGAGAAAGTCCTGACCAACGCCGACCTGGAAAAAATGGTCGAAACCTCGGATGAGTGGATCCAGTCGCGCACCGGAATTCGTGAACGGCACATCGCGGCCGAAGGCGAAACCACCAGCGATCTTGGCTACAACGCCGCCCTGCGCGCGCTTGAAGCCGCAGGCATCGATGCCTCGCAGCTCGACATGATCGTGGTCGGCACGACCACGCCTGACCTTATTTTCCCGTCCACCGCGTGCCTGATCCAGGCCAAGCTCGGTGTGGCCGGGTGCCCCGCCTTCGACGTCAACGCAGCCTGTTCCGGCTTCGTGTTCGCGCTGGGCGTGGCCGACAAATTCATCCGCTCCGGCGACTGCAAGCACGTGCTGGTGATCGGCACCGAAACGTTGACCCGCATGGTCGACTGGAACGATCGCACCACCTGCGTGCTGTTCGGTGATGGCGCCGGCGCCGTCGTGCTCAAGGCCGACGAAGAAACCGGCATCCTCAGCACCCACCTGCATGCCGATGGCAGCAAGAAGGAACTGCTGTGGAACCCGGTCGGCGTTTCGACCGGCTTCAAGGATGGCGCCAATGGTGGCGGCACCATCAACATGAAGGGCAACGACGTGTTCAAGTACGCCGTCAAGGCGCTGGACTCGGTCGTGGACGAGACCCTGGCCGCCAACGGCCTGGACAAGTCCGACCTGGATTGGCTGATCCCGCACCAGGCCAACCTGCGCATCATCGAAGCCACCGCCAAGCGCCTGGACATGTCGATGGACCAGGTCGTGGTGACCGTCGACAAGCACGGCAACACCTCGTCCGGTTCGGTGCCGCTGGCGCTGGACGCCGCCGTGCGTTCGGGCAGGGTCGAGCGCGGCCAGCTGCTGCTGCTGGAAGCCTTTGGTGGCGGCTTCACCTGGGGTTCGGCCCTGCTGCGCTATTGATAGTGCAAGTTACGACAATGTGAAGTCTTGTCGTTACGGCCCTTCGGGGCCGTAACGCGTTTAAGGAGGACCTGTCATGGTTGAGCCCATCGTCATCGAAGGGCAACGTGCCTGGCTGAAGCAGTACGGCAAGGGAAGCCGGGCGCTGGCCCTGGGCCTGCTCAATTTTGTTGCCCGTCGTTTTCATCTCGATGCCCTTCGTCCTCCTCCGCACCGTGGCGGCGACGCCGCGCGCGAAACCGAGGCCCGCCGCCTTGCAGAGCTGCAGGCCCAAGGCGTGAACGTGCCGAACGTGCTGGGCACCGGCCATGCCGCGCTGGTAATCGGCGACAACGGCAGCTCGTTCAATACCTGCCTGCGCGAAGCCGACGAAGCAGGTCGTGATCGGCTGGTGATGGCGGCGATGCAGGCCATTGCCCAAGCGCATGCGCGCGGCGCCTATTTTGGCCAGCCGCTGCCGCGCAATCTCACCTGGGATGGGCAGCAGGTCGGCTTCATCGATTTCGAGGAAGATCCGCTGGAAGTGATGGACCTGTCCGAAGCGCAGGCCCGCGATTGGCTGATGTTCGGCTATGGCGTGGCCAAGTACTACGCTGATCGCCCCGAACATCTGCAGGCGATGATGGCCGAGGCGATGGGCGAGGCCCAGGCGCCGGTGCGCGAGCACGTGCATGCGGTCAGTGGCCGCCTGCGCAGCCTGGCCAGGGTCTGCATGAAGCTGGGCCGCTCAGCGCGCGCGCTGGCCCATTCGATCTTCATCACCCACGGTGCCAGCACTGCTGGCGTGCTGATGCTGGTGGGCCTGTGCGTGGATTTCCTCGCCGACGGCGATCTGGACGTGCTGCAGCTGTTCTGCTGATGGCTGATCGGGGTCAGATCCCTTTTCCTGCGGAAAAGGGATCTGACCCCATTGCGCTTGCCCGGCCGCCCTCCATACGCCTGCATACGCGCACGTACAGACGACACAGCGGATTCCCCCTTATCATGGCCCGCTTCGATTGCAACAAGCGGATGACCGCGTGACCGTATCCACCCTCGCTTTTGTCTTCCCCGGCCAGGGCTCGCAGTCTGTGGGCATGGTGGCCGAGCTGGCCGAACTGCACCCGCAGGTGCGTGAAGCCTTCACCGAGGCATCCGATGGTGCCGGCGTCGACCTGTGGGCGCTGTCCCAGGGCGGCCCGGAGGAAATGCTCAACCGTACCGAATACACGCAGCCGGCCCTGCTGGCCGCGAGTATCGGCGTGTGGCGTGCCTGGAACGCCGTGGGCGGTCCGCGCCCGTCGGTGCTGTCCGGCCACAGCCTGGGCGAGTACACCGCCCTGGTTGCCGCCGGCGCGCTGAGCCTGCATGACGGTGCGCACCTGGTGCGCCTGCGTGGCCAGCTGATGCAGGAAGCGGCGCCGGCCGGTGTCGGCGCCATGGCCGCCGTGCTCGGTGCCGAAGACCAGCTGGTGCTGGATGTCTGCGCCGAAGCCGCAGGCAGCCAGGTAGTGGTGCCGGCCAACTTCAATTCGCCGGGCCAGATCGTGATCGGTGGCGACGCCGATGCGGTCAACCGTGCGCTGGCATTGCTGGCCGAGAAGGGCGTGCGCAAGGCGGTCAAGCTGGCCGTCAGCGTGCCCTCGCACACCCCGTTGATGCGCGAAGCCGCCAACCGCCTGGCCGAAGTGATGGCCGGCCTGTCCTGGCAGGCGCCGCAGCTGCCGGTGGTGCAGAACGTCGATGCCCAGGTGCACGACGGTGTGGACGCCATCCGCACTGCGCTGGTCCAGCAGCTGTACCAGCCGGTGCAGTGGACCCGTTGCGTGCAGGCGTTGGCCGCCCGCGGCATCACCCAGATCGCCGAGTGCGGCCCAGGCAAGGTGCTGACCGGCCTGGTCAAGCGCATCGACAAGGCCATCGACGGCCGTCCTCTGGCCACGCCGGGCGACTTTGAAGCCGCCCGCGAGGCATGGTCGGCCTGACCTTCCCTGTTTCCTGCCGACCGTACCGGTGGCCGCTGCAAGCGGCACGGTGCGGCGGTCGCTCCCGTCTGAGGAAAACATCATGAGCAAGCCCCTGCAGGGTGAAATCGCACTGGTCACCGGTGCCAGCCGTGGCATTGGCGCCGCCATCGCCGATCAGCTGGCCGCCCAGGGCGCCACCGTCATCGGCACTGCCACCACCGAATCCGGCGCCGCCGCGATCGGTGAGCGCCTGGCCGCCCACGGCGGTCACGGCCGCGCGCTGAACGTCACCGACGCCGCCGCGCTGGACAGCGTGCTCGATGGCATCGCCAAGGAATTCGGCCCGATCTCGATCCTGGTCAACAATGCCGGCATCACCCGCGACAACCTGCTGATGCGCATGAAGGACGAGGACTGGGCGTCGATCATCGACACCAACCTGACCAGCGTGTTCCGTACCAGCAAGGCGGTGATGCGCGGCATGATGAAGGCGCGCAAGGGCCGCATCATCAACATCGCATCGGTGGTGGGCGTGACCGGCAATGCCGGGCAGGCCAACTACGCGGCCGCCAAGGCCGGCATCATCGGCTTCAGCAAGTCGCTGGCCAAGGAAATCGGCTCGCGCGGCGTCACCGTCAATGTTGTCGCACCCGGCTTCATCGACACCGACATGACCAAGGCGTTGCCGGAAGAAGCGCGTACCGCGCTGATCAACGACATCGCCCTCGAACGCCTGGGTTCGCCGGAGGACATCGCCCATGCGGTGGCGTTCCTGGCCAGCCCGGCTGCCGGTTACATCACCGGCGAAACCCTCCATGTGAACGGCGGCATGTACATGCCGTAAGCAAGGGGCGCAGGGATTGCGCCGCAAGTGGTTGATCTGCGGAGGTTTTTGCTGCAATGCAAGGCCGCGCCGGTTTCCACTACACTATCCCACGGCCATCGCCCTTGATGGCGACCACTTTTGAACCACAACTCCATCTGGAGCGAGATCCCATGAGCACCATCGAAGAACGCGTCAAGAAAATCGTCGTCGAACAGCTTGGCGTCAAGGAAGATGAAGTCACCAACAGCGCATCGTTCGTCGATGACCTGGGCGCTGACTCGCTGGACACCGTCGAGCTGGTGATGGCCCTGGAAGAAGAATTCGAGTGCGAGATCCCGGACGAAGAAGCCGAGAAGATCAGCACCGTGCAGGCCGCCATCGACTACATCACGGCCCACGTCAAGGCCTGATGTCAGACGGCAGTGCGCGCGGGTCTCCGCTCGCCGCGCACCGCACCCCATGGGGCCGCAGTTGCGGCCCCGTGTGTTTGAGCATCACACCGAAGCAAACCGTGTTACCCGATTGAACCTTCGGGTCAGGAGAATCAGCAATGAAGCGTCGCGTCGTCGTAACCGGCCTGGGTATCGTCTCGCCGTTGGGCAATGATCTGGCCAGCAGCTGGGAAGGCATCACCCACGGTCGTTCGGGCATCGGTCCGCTGACCAACATTTCTGATGCCTACCTGGACCGGTTCACCACCAAGATTGCAGGTGAGGTCAAGGGCTTTGACATCACCGCCGACAACGAACTGTTCGGCAAGTACCGGGTCAGCGGCAAGGATGCCAAGAAGATGGACCCGTTCATCCATTACGGCCTCGGTGCCTCGTTCATGGCCCTGCACGACTCGGGCCTGGAGATCACCGACGCCAATGCCGAGCGCATCGGCGCCATTGTCGGCGCCGGCATTGGCGGCCTGCTCGGTATCGAAGAGCAGACCATCGAGTTCCATGAGGGCAAGAAGATCTCGCCCTTCTACGTGCCCAAGACCATCATCAACATGCTGCCGGGCCAGCTGAGCATCATCGCCGGCCTGAAGGGGCCGTCGTTCTCGGCGGTGTCGGCGTGCGCGACCTCGAACCATTCGATCGGCACCGCGATGCGTATGATCCAGTACGGCGACGCCGACGTGATGGTGGTGGGTGGTGCCGAACGTGGCTCGTCGCCGACCGCCGTGGGTGGCTTCTGCGCGATGAAGGCGATGAGCACCCGCAACGACGCCCCGGAACAGGCCTCGCGCCCGTGGGACAAGGACCGTGACGGCTTCGTGCTGGGCGACGGCGCCGGCATCCTGATCCTGGAAGAGTACGAGCACGCCAAGGCCCGTGGCGCGAAGATCTACTGCGAACTGGCCGGCTTCGGCGCCAGCTCCGACGCGTACCACATGACCGCGCCGAGCGAGAACGGCGAAGGTGCCGCGCGCTGCATGGTCATGGCGATGAAGGACGCCGGCGTGACCCCCGAACAGGTGGGTTACCTCAACGCGCACGGCACCTCCACGCCGCTGGGTGACCTGGGCGAGACCATGGCGATGAAGACCGCTTTCGGCGACCACGCCTACAAGATGATGGTCAGCTCCACCAAGTCGATGACCGGCCACCTGCTGGGCGCGGCCGGCGGCGTGGAAGCGATCTTCTCGGTGATGGCGCTGCAGGACAACGTCATTCCGCCGACCATCAACCTGCAGCAGCCGGGCGAAGGCTGCGACCTGGACTACGTGCCCAACGAAGCACGCCAGGCCAAGGTCGACGTGGTGATGTCCAATGGCTTCGGCTTCGGCGGCACCAACGGCACGCTGATCTTCAAGCGCGTCTGACCGGGTTGTAGCGTCGGGCCATGCTCGACTGAACGTGCATTACGCACGAGGAGGCCGCCGCAAGGCGGCTTCCGTGCATCTGAATCCCTGAACTGGCCATCATGACCCACGCACCGCTGATCCACCCGCTGCCGCACCCGATCGATCTGCTGGCCCTGCAGCAGCACGACCCGGCACGCTTCCCGCTGCTGATGGAATCCACCGCCTCGGGCACCGCCCAGGGCCGCTGGAGCCTGCTGCTGGCCGCGCAGGGCGATTGCCTGCGGCTGGATGCCGACGGCCAGGTGCGCGACCTGCAGGGTGCCGTGCAGCCCGGCACGTTCCTGCAGGCGCTGGATCGCGCCTGGCAGCACGAACGCCTGCCGCACGACGGCAGCCACAGCCTGCCGTTCCGCGGCGGCTGGGCGTTGATGCTGGACTACGAAGTGGCCAGCCAGATCGAACCGGTGCTGCCGGCACGCGCGCGCGAGGACGGCCGCTCGACCGCGCTGGCGCTGCGCTGCCCGGCCGCCGTGCTGCATGACCATCACAACGATGCCAGTTTCATCATCGCCGAAGCCGGTGAGCAGGCCCTGCTGGAGGCGCTGGTGACCTTGGCGTCGCAGGCGCTGCCGGAGGCCGGGCAGGGCTGGCAGCCGCCGCAGTCGGTGGGCGAGGATGCGCCGCAGCGCTTCACCGACGGCGTGCGCCGGGTGATCGACTACCTGCGTGCCGGCGATGTGTTCCAGGTGAACCTGTCGCGGCGCTGGAGCGCGCAGTTCGCTGCGCCGGTCAGCCCGCAGGCGCTGTACGCGCAGCTGCGCCGTGCCAACCCGGCACCGTTCGCTGGCTTGTTCAGCGCGCACGGCCGCCACGTGGTCAGCTCCTCGCCGGAGCGGCTGGTGTCGGTGCATGCCGGCCACGCGCAGACGCGTCCGATTGCCGGCACGCGTCCGCGCTTCGAGGGCGACGATGATGCCGCGCGCATCCAGGAGCTGGTCGGCCACCCGAAGGAGCGTGCCGAGCACGTGATGCTGATCGACCTGGAGCGCAACGACCTGGGCCGTATCTGCCTGCCCGGCACCGTGGTGGTCGATGAGCTGATGACCGTGGAGAGCTACGCGCATGTGCACCACATCGTCAGCAACGTCAGCGGCCACCTGCGTCCGGAGGTCACGCCCGGCGAGGTGATCGCCGCCACGTTCCCGGGCGGCACCATCACCGGCTGCCCCAAGGTGCGCTGCATGCAGATCATCAGCGAGCTGGAGCAGGTGCCGCGCGGTGCCTACACCGGTGCGTTCGGCTGGCTGAACCGCGATGGCGACCTGGACCTGAACATCCTGATCCGTACCGCCGAAGTGGATGGCCACGAGGTGAGCTTCCGCACCGGCGCCGGCATCGTGGTCGATTCGGACCCGGACAAGGAACTGGACGAGACCCGCGCCAAGGCCCGCGGCCTGTTGCGCGCGCTCGGCCAGCAGGGGTAGTGCCGGGCGCTGGCCGGCAACGCCATTCCCCCACGGTGGGTGCCGACCGTTGGTCGGCACGAAGTCCTCCATGGCCATTCATCCACGCATGGCGTGGATCTACTGATCGCCGCGCCAGGCATGGATTGTGGTGGGTGCCGACCGTTGGTCGGCACGCAGGCGCCACCCCGGTCATGACCCCAATCCACCGGCACGGTATCCTGCACGACGGAATCGAGTTCAGAGGTAGTCCATGGCGGGAGCCAAGCGCGGGTGTCTGTTCGTGGTAACGCTGGTGGTGGTGCTGGCCGCCGTCGTGGCTGGCGCGGGCGCGTGGTTCTTCTACCAGCAGACCCGCTTCGCCGATGCCCCGATCACCCCGATCGCCGAGAGCGTGGTCATCGCCAGCGGCGATGGCATGAACAGCGTGCTGCGCAAGCTGCGCGAAGCCGGCGTGGACGAAGGCCAGGACACCCAGTGGCAGCTGCTGGCGCGCCAGCTCGATGCGGCCGGCAAGCTGAAGGTGGGCGAGTACGCGCTCAGTGGCGAGCTGACCCCGCGCGAACTGCTGCTGCGCATGCGCGCCGGCAAGGTGCTGCAGCACCGCGTCACGATTGTAGAGGGCTGGAACATCCGCCAGCTGCGTGCCGCACTGAAGCGTGCCGAACCGCTGCTGCACACCACCGACACGCTTGATGACGCCGCGCTGATGCAGCGCCTCGGCTTCGGTGGCCAGCATCCGGAAGGCCGCTTCCTGCCGGAGACCTACGTCTACCAGCGCGGCGACAGCGATCTGGACGTGCTCAAGCGCGCCCACGCCGCAATGGAAAAGGCGCTGGACGAGGCCTGGGAAAGCCGCGCGCCGGACCTGCCGATCAACACGCCCTACGAACTGCTGACGCTGGCCTCGATCATCGAAAAGGAAACCGCGCTGGCCAGCGAGCGCCCGCAGATTGCTGGGGTGTTCATGCGCCGCCTGAAGATCGGCATGCGCCTGCAGACCGACCCGACCGTGATCTACGGCCTCGGTGCTGCGTATGACGGCAACATCCGCCGTCGCGACCTGACTACCGACACGCCCTACAACACCTACACCCGTGCCGGCCTGACCCCGACCCCGATCGCGATGCCCAGCCGCGATGCGCTGATGGCGGCCGCGCAACCCGCGGCGGGCGACGCGCTGTACTTCGTCGCCGTGGGCGATGGCAGCGGCGCGCACGTGTTCTCGCCCAGCCTGGACCAGCACAACGCCGCCGTGGCGCGCTACCTGCAACAGCTGCGCCAGCAACGTACCCAGGAGACCCCGGCGCAATGAGTCCCGCGCTGCTTCGCCACCCGCGTTTCGTCAGCCTGGAAGGCGGCGAGGGCGCGGGCAAGACCACCGCCATCAATGCCATCCGTGACTGCCTGCGCAGCCACGGCCACGAGGTGGTGCTGACCCGTGAACCGGGCGGCACGCCACTGGCCGAGCGCATCCGCGGCCTGGTGCTGAAACCCGATGCCGAGATCGCCGCCGAACCGCTCAGCGCCGAAGCCGAGCTGCTGCTGGTGTTCGCCGCGCGCGCGCAGCATGTGCGCCAGGTGATCCAGCCGGCGCTGCAGCGCGGTGCCTACGTGCTGAGCGATCGCTTCACCGATTCCAGCTATGCCTACCAGGGCGGTGGCCGTGGCCTTGACCCGCAGTGGATTGCCGACCTGGAGCGCCGCGCGGTCGGCCTGTTGCCGGGGCTGACCCTGCTGCTGGACGTGGATGTGGCCATAGGCCGCGCGCGCGCCAACGGCCGTGACCTGTGGCCGGACCGCATCGAGAGCGAGCAGGACGATTTCTTCCAGCGCGTGCGCGAAGTGTTCCGCAGTCGTGCGCAGCAGGACCCGCAGCGCTTTGCGTTGATCGACGCCGGCCAGGTGCAGGAACGCGTGGCGGCCGACGTGGTCGCGCGTGTCGAGCGCTGGCTGCAGGGCGGGGAGGGCGCATGAGTACCTTTTCACCGTGGCAGCAGCGCGCGTTCGAGCAGACGGTGGCCGCGCTCGACGCCGGTCGCCTCGGTCATGGCCTGCTGATCTGCGGTCCGGCCGGGCTGGGCAAGCATGAGGTGGCGCTGGCGCTGGCCGACCACGTGCTGGCCCAGGGCGATGCAGCCCACGCAACGCGCACGCGCCAGCTGATCGCAGCGGGTACACACCCGGACCTGCAGCTGGTCAGCTTCATTCCGAACAAGAGCGGCGACAAGCTGCGCACCGAGATCGTGATCGAGCAGGTGCGCGAGATCACCGACAAGCTGGCGCTGACCCCACAGTACGGCGTGGCGCAGGTGGTGATCGTCGACCCGGCCGATGCGATCAACCGCTCGGCGGCCAACGCACTGCTGAAGACGCTGGAAGAGCCGCAGCCCGGCCGCTACCTGTGGCTGATCAGCAGCGACCCGGCACGCTTGCCGCAGACCATCCGCAGCCGCTGCCAGCGCCTGGAATTCAAGTTGCCGCCGCCGCACGAAGCACTGGCCTGGCTGCAGCAGCAGGGCCATAGCGAGGCATCGGCGCGCGAAGCGCTGGACGCCGCCCGCGGCCATCCCGGCCAGGCCGACAACTGGCTGCGCGAAGACGGCCTGAGCCTGCGCCGCGAAGTCGGTCGAGATCTGGAACAGCTGGTCACCGGCAAGACCGGCGCGGTGGAGCTGGCGCAGAAGTGGTGCGGTGACGACAACGCGGCGCTGCGCCTGCGCTTTGCCGCCGACCTGGCGCTGGCCCAGGCCAGCACCGATGCCTTGACCACGCCGGAGCGATTGCACAAGCTTGCAGCCTGGTTCGATGCGGCCAACCGCACCCGCGACCTGCTGCGCACCACGGTGCGTGCAGACCTTGCGGTGGTCGAGTTGCTGCTGGCTTGGAACAAGGTGAACGAGCGGCCTGCCGCAAGGGGAAATCGATGAGTGCCAGCAACGCCCGCCAGGGCATCCTGTCCCTGGCCGTGAAGGACAAAGCCGCGCTGTACAGCGCGTACATGCCGTTCGTGAAGAATGGCGGCATCTTCGTGCCCACGCCCAAGCGCTACTTCCTGGGCGACGAGGTGTTCCTGCTGCTGACCCTGCCCGATTCCAGCGAGCGCCTGCCGGTGGCGGG
Source organism: Stenotrophomonas sp. BR163 (assembly GCF_047520985.2). Taxonomy (NCBI): domain Bacteria; kingdom Pseudomonadati; phylum Pseudomonadota; class Gammaproteobacteria; order Lysobacterales; family Lysobacteraceae; genus Stenotrophomonas; species Stenotrophomonas sp. BR163. The sequence goes on along the minus strand of NZ_JAXBRE020000003.1, from coordinate 323,536 downwards.
CAAGGTGATCTGGGTGACCCCGGCTGGCGCGCAGGGCAACCGCACCGCCGGCATCGGCGTGCAGCTGGCCGACGGTGCCGAAGGCGAGGGCGTGCGCCACAAGATCGAGACCCTGCTGGCCGGCCTGACCGGCTCGGACAAGCCGACCCATACGATGTGATTCCGGTAGCGCCGGGCCATGCTCGGCGGAACCACCGAAACACGCGTACCCCGCTGTTCTGTAGAGCCGAGCCATGCTCGGCTGCACATCCCGAGACACCCGTGAACACGACTGTGAAAAACTGTTGACGGCCTCTGAAAAGCCCCTATAATGAGCGGCTCAGCAACACACCGGGCGGTTAGCTCAGCGGTAGAGCATTGCCTTCACACGGCAAGGGTCACAGGTTCGATCCCTGTACCGCCCACCAAATAGAACCCTGATCTTTCAGGTGTTATGAAGAAGCCGGCCTTGAGCCGGCTTTTTCGTATGTGCAGAAGCGGCGAGCTGAGCTCGTCGCTTCCCGCGCCGCTACCCGAAGTGTGCGGGTATTCAATTGAAGTGCGCTTTCTGCCTTGTCCTCAACGTGCGGCACTCCAGGCTTTCAATAGCGCTTCGTGTAGTTTCGGCATGGCCTCAAATGCTTCTTTTGAAACGCGATCCCCAACTTCTTTGGCGAGGGATCGCTTTTCGCTTCCCTTCATGCCCGCCACTTCTTCAGATGTTCTCTTCCATCCCATTTGGTCGGGATAGCTTTCCTCTAGACTTCCAGTTGGCAGCACCATGATGTGACCTAGGTTCTGAAGATGAGCATGGGCTTGCAGGAAATTATCAAATCCGCGCCGCTTCTCTTCACTAGGGCTGTCGCAGAGAACCACGGACCTGTCTCGATAGAGCGACTCGCTCATGACAGAGTAGGCTTTCGCCACTGCATCAATCGTGCGCTTACTCTGCGACACGTCTCCATTGGCGGCGATGATCTGGATTGTGGGTTGATTAGAGTAAAAGCGCTTTATCACCCGAGTCAGAAGATCGACTTCGCTTGGGCCCTCAACGATAAGGAAGGAGCGAGGCAGCAACAGATCGGCGGGGCTTCCTCCGAGAAGGTCGTAAATGATGTACGGCCTGTCGAGGAGATGGGTGGCTGACAGCTCAGTCCTACCCTCAGTCTTCTCGCACTTGAGGATGGATTCGCTTGGCTCCGAGTCTGCGAGGAATACGGAAGAGTGGGTGCTAATCACCACCTGATCCAAAGTGGAACTCAGCTCGAGAAGAACCTGCTTAAGTCGGCGTTGCGCGGTCGGATGAAGATGTAGTTCTGCCTCATCTATGAAGAAAAGGAAAGATTTTCCTTGGTCATCACGAGCCCTTCTATAATCGGCGTACGCTTGAATTATGGCGAGCATAAGGGCACGTTGCATTCCGTCTCCCTTTTCACTCGCGTACGTCTCAATTCCATCATCAACAACTGTCTCGAATTTCTTCAGTAGGTCGCTGAATTCTGGCGAAAGCACCTCAAACTGGACCATAGAGCATTCGGAAAATTGCTTTTCGAGGTGCTTTCGTACGCTTTGTCCAATAGCTTTGAAGTGATTCCCTACTGCTGAATCCTCTGCGTTAAAAAGCGCCTCAAAGTTCTGCATGAAAGATCTATACGTAGGATCATCCATGAGGATTGCTTCGATGACAGAAGATAGCATTACGCCAACGGCGCTCTTCTGGTTGTATTTTGCGAATTCCTCGTAGAATTGCCGCGTATGAATGTACTCGAATTTTGGCAGGAAATCGTTTAGTGCTGTATCGAATCCCGTTGGGTTCTTTCTATCGGCACCGTCTACTTGGACTGTCCGCTTTCTAGCGTCGGAGCTACGTCGAGTGACCGAGATGACGTCACTATCACCCAGGACGCTTAGAATTTTTGCCTTGTTGCCTTCGTTCAACATGTTGTTGGCGCCCTGCTGGGCGCCTGTGAAGTGGATTGTAACCACCACTTCCAAAGTCGAATCTTTACGGTACTTCATGGAATCAGCGGCGGTTGATCCTGAATAAAACCATGAGATGGCTTCGAAAAAATTAGTCTTCCCTGTGTTGTTTTGTCCAACAATAATGTTGAAGTCACTAAAGGAAACATCACAGGTCTCAATGGATCTGAAATTTTCGATATGTACTCTGCTGATTTTCACTACGCCCCCCCCCCCCCCCGGATGTGATTTGCCAGCCTTACGTGGCGCCCCACTTTCACATGATTATTTAGCGTCGTGTATAGGGGAAATCTGACGCTAGATCGTCTCGCGCGTATTGGCTAGGACGCACAAATGCCAATGCTGAGATGGCCGGGCGTAGTTCGTGGTCGAACGGATGAGTCGCCGCCACCCAACTACGACTCAACTACACTGGATTCATGCGCGACAGAGCGCTCGCCTTGTAGAACTCAGCTGGGATTCGCCAACAGGCTCCGCGCGATCATCGCGGTCCCGTCCAGCAGGTCGTGGCCGCTACCGGCCTGCACTACTACCGCCAGAAGTTGGCGGCCCACCTCGGCATTGCCGCCGCGCAGTTCCATCTCCCCCTCGAAGCAAAGATCGCCCAGCCATTCGTGCGCCTGCGGCAGACCGCGCTTGCGGGCGCGGCGGAATTCCGCGAGCAGCTTCGCCTGGCCCGCTTCATGTTCGCCATCGGCAAGCAGGCCGATGGCACCGCCATGCGCCGCGCGCCAGATGGCCGGCAGTGGCCGGCCTTTTTCATCCAGCACGTCCAGTGCGAACTGTGCGCAGTACATCTCGTAGCGCTTGCCCGCTGTGCTGCGGGGCACGATGCCGGCTTCGGCCAGCAGGCGTTCGGCTTCATCCAGTGTGCTGAACTTCAAGCGCAGCAGTGCAGGGCGGCTCAGCTGTTGTGCCAGCGCGTGCTGGTTGGCGGCGAACCAGACGTTCCAGCCTACGCTTGCGCGGCCTTCCAGTGCGGCCTTGAAGTACTCCAGGTGTTCGGCGTCCATTGCGGTCTCCTGCGCTCCCTGCGCGATTGTAGCGGGAGCACATCCGGGCCGATCAGGCATCGCCGCTGGAGAGGCAATGATGTGCCTCGCGCACCAGCTGGCGTGCGGCCACGATCAGTCCGTCGATATGGAAGGCGCCCAACTGCTCGTTAGGACCGCCTTCGTTGCGCGCATGGTCGGCGGCCTGCAGCAGATCGAGCAACGCGCCGAGCCCAGATAGCGAGCGGCGCAACGAAGCGTGATTGCTGGCGCCGAGGGTGAGGCTGATGCACGGCTGTCCGTCATCACCGTCGGCCTGGTTGATCGCATTGAGACGGGCGAAGAACGTGGCCGACTGCGCCGGAAGGTTCTGTTCGTTCAGGGCGCACTCGATCTCGCGTGCGACGTCCCCGGGCACGTCGGCTGCGACGTCGCCGATAAGCGCGTGCAGGCGGGGATGGATGGCGATGCGGTTGGTCATGGCGAAACCCTCACTGGCGTAGGGCCACCTTCCGGAGTGAAGGTGGCGGACGGTGCGGGTTGGCGTACCGGGGCAAACACAACGGAGTGAGAAATCACCCGGCGGATCGAGTGATCCCCACACACCGCCCGCCATTGAGGGCAGTTGGTGCATTCTTGCGGCTACGCACTGCTGCGCAACCTATCCGTTCGGTTTGCTTTTTCGAGACGCCAATCCCGGCCAAGGCGTCTTGCCTCGGCATGGCGATCTTCAAGCCGGGCAATCACATCGGTCTGTAAGGGAAATTCTCAACTGTCCCTAGGCAGGCCAGACGTTTCCCGTTGTGTGTCGTCCGACACCTGCAAGTAGTGCGGCCCATCACTGATGGCGCGCATCGCCGCCCCTGCCGACCGTGCACGAGACGACTCCAGAGCGGCGCCGCCACGGCAATCGCGTCACCCCGCGCGGCGGACGCGGGACCATGCCACGCGTGGAGCCAGAGGGTTCCATCCCTGTGCTGTCCCACCGCCCCGGGCAGGCGTAGTCTCAGCCTGTCGTCGTACCCATCCACTCTGGAGTGCCACCATGCCGCTCGCCCGCATCGATCTTCGCAAAGGCAAATCCGCCGACTACCTGCAACGCGTCGGCGAAACCATCTACCAGGCCATGCGCGCGGTGGGCGTGCCGGAAAATGATCGCTTCCAGATCTTCCAGGAACACGCGCCCGGCACGCTGATCTACGACCCCGGCTACTTGGGCGTGGATCGCACCGACGACTTCATCTGCATCCAGATCACCTGGAACGAAGGGCGCACGCTCGAGCAGAAAAAGGCGTTGTACGCCGGCATCGCCGATGGACTGCATGCGGCGGTGGGCATCCGCCGCGAGGATGTGTTCATCAATCTGGTGGAAGTGAAGAAGGAGAACTGGTCGTTCGGGAACGGTCAGGCGCAGTACGTGAGTTGATGCAGGTGCGCTGCGCTGTTTCTTTAGGGAGTGCCAAGGCGCTGCGCTACTTGGCGAGCGTACGCGATTCGTGAATCAGCATCCTGGCGCTTGCGCCACGAAGTGGTGCGATGTCTTCAACCGTGCTGACCTGGACCCGATACCGGCCATGCGCCTGCAACGGTAGCAACGCGACATGCAATCGGTATGCGCCATCGCTGCCCCGTTGGATCTGGGCGTAGTTCAGACCCTCACCGCGGTGCCAGTCTGGCAGTGGCTGGCCAGATTGCGACTGTGCGATCTGATACGCGTCGGGGCTTGCCAGCGGCTGCCAAGTGCCGCCGGACCATTGCTGAAGTCCAACGCGTAAAGGAATGTGCAGGTCGCGCGGAGAAGCAGCATCTGGCGATGGGGAGACGTGCTGCAGATCCAGTTCCACCGCATAAGTGCGGTAGCTGGCAAAATTGCGCGCCGTGGTTTCGAACTCGAACTGCACCTGCTGGCCGGGCGCGTCCACGGCGATGGGCTGTGAGAGTTCCAGCGGCTCTGGCGGTGGGGGCGGCCCCTTGTCGGCGCAGGCAGCAAGCAGCGCGGTCAGGCCGAGCAGGCTGATGCGCTGCCGGTGTGTGATGCGGGTGGTCATGCAGATTCCTCTGGCTCCTTGCCGTGGCCAATTGAACCCTAACGTTGGCGAGGCAGAGCCCGCAAGCGCAGGGACCGCGGTGTGGTGCATTCACATGTCGCCGCGCGAGGCGAGCTCCTGCGTCACCGTGTCGCAGGGGGCAAACCCTGAACGGGGTCCAAGGTTGGGCACAGGCCCGTAGAATGGCCGGGTGCGTCATTCTGTCCTCCACCGCCGGTTCCAGGCCCTGGCTTGGCTTGCCATGCTGCTGGTGCTGCTCGCCCCGCTGGTGAGCCGCTGGCTGGCGCAGGGTCACGTGGCTGCCGCTGCGCCGGTGGCCGCCATGGACCACGCAATACACGCAGAGCATGCGCAGCACGCGATGGAAGGACACCACGACCATCACGCGATGGCGATGCCGCACGGCGAGACCGCAAAGAAGCCGCCCGCCGATCCGCATGCCGATCATGAGATGGGCGTGGATTGTGATTACTGCCTGATTGCAGCGCGGTTGATCACCCTGTTGGTGGCGGCAGTGCTGCTGTTGGCGCCGATGGCACCGGTGTGCCGCGCGCTGCGCGGTGCGGTGCGGGCGTTGCCACAACGGATCAGCGGCACATTGGGCGCGCGTGGGCCGCCGGCACTGATGGCTGCCTGAGCCGCACGCGCGCTGCATTGAACGTTCTTCCATGAGGTTGCCGGCCACGGCCGGTGCCCGCACGCGCGTGTCTGTCCCTTTCTGATTGCTGCCCTGCCATTGCGGGGTGGCCTTGCATGCCGTGAAAAAATGAAAACGAACCCCAACCCCGCGTGCCTGCGCCGGGCGACGCTGCCTGTCCTGTGCGCGCTGCTCCTGCATGCTGCGCCCCTGCTTGCCGCCGACGCGGCACCCCCGACCACGCTGGAGACCGTGCGGGTGGTTGACACCCGCAGCGGCGAGCTGTCCTCCATTGCCAGCGCAGGCTCTGCATTGGGCCTGAGCGTGCTGCAGACACCGGCCAGCCTGACGGTGATTTCGCGCGAACAGCTGGATCAGCGCGGCGACAGCAACCTCAACGATGCGATCAGCCGGGCAGGTGCGATCAGTGCGATGCCGCACCCGGGCAACGGTCTGAGTGCGCTGTCCAGCCGCGGCTTCACCGATGGCGCCTCGGTGATGCGGCTGTACGACGGGCTGCGCCAGTACGGCGGCGTGGGCATCACCTTCCCGTTCGATACCTGGTCGATCGAGCGCATCGAAGTACTGCGCGGGCCGGCCTCGGTCATCCACGGCGACGGTGCGATCGGCGGGGTGATCAACATCGTGCCGAAGAAGCCCTCGCGCGGTGCCATCGAAAACGAGATCAGTGTGACCGTGGGCAGCGAGGACACCGCGCGGCTGGGCTTCGGCAGTGGTGGCGCGCTGACGCCCGAGCTGGCCTACCGGCTGGATGTGAGCGGCAACTACAGCGGTGGCTGGGTCGATCGGGGACGCAACGGCGATGCCACCTTCTCCGGCGCGCTGCTGTGGCAGCCGCGCACCGACCTGCAGCTGACCTTGACCCACGCGCAGGGCCATCAGAAGCCGATGCGCTACTTCGGCACGCCGCTGGTGGAGGGACGCCAGTTGGACGTGCTGCGCCATCGCAACTACAACGTGGACGACAGCGAGATCCGCTACCGCGACCGCTGGACGCAGCTCGATGCGCAGTGGACGCCGAACGCGAACGTTGACTGGCGCACGCGCGTCTACCAGATCGACAGCCAGCGCGACTGGCGCAACGCCGAGGCCTATGTCTACAACCCGCGAACCGGGTTGGTCGACCGCTCGGGCAACACCCAGATCACCCACAACCAGGACCAGACGGGGCTGACCTCGACGCTGCGCGTGCAGGGCAGCGTGGGTGACCTGCAGAACAGTTTTGCCGTGGGCCTGGACGCCAACCGCGCGCACTTCAAGCACACCAACAACACCTATGCCGGCAGCTCGGGCCCGGTCGACCCGTTCCATCCGGTGCCGGGGCAGTTCGCCAGCGACGCGCCGAACCTGCCGCGCTACCGCAACCGCGCCGAACAGTACGCGCTGTTCGCGGAAGACCGGTTGGCGCTGAGCGAGCGCTGGTCGGTGCTGGGTGGGCTGCGCCACGACCGCGCCCGCATCGATCGTACCGATCTGATCAGTGGCCAGAACGCGTTCTCGAAAACCTACAGCAGCACCGGCTGGCGCGCCGGCACGGTATTTGTGCTGCAGCCGACGCTGAGCCTGTATGCGCAGTACTCGCAGGCGGCGGACCCGGTCAGTGGACTGCTGATGATCAGCCCCGCCAATGGAGCGTTCGATCTGGCCAAGGGGCGGCAGATCGAGGTGGGCCTGAAGCAGGCGTTCGACGGTGGCGAGTGGACGCTGGCGGCGTACCGCATCCGCAAGACCGGGCTGCTGAGCCGCGATCCGCTGGTGCCGGATCGCCGGGTACAGGTGGGCGCGCAGACGTCGCGCGGTATTGAAGCGTCGTTGACCTGGAATGTCGCGCCGCACTGGACGCTGGATGCCAACGCGACGGTGCTGAAGGCCGAATTCGAGGACTTCCTGGAAACCACGGGTTCGCCGGCGGTGCTGGTATCGCGTGATGGCAACGTGCCGCCGAACGTAGCCGAGCGCCTGGCCAGTGTGTGGCTGGGCTGGCAGTTCGCACCGGACTGGAGTGCGGCGAGTGGCGTGCGTTACGTCGGCAAGCGCTACGCCGACAACGCCAACACGTTGGAGCTGCCCGGATACAGCACCACCGACCTGGCACTGACCTGGCAGGCGGCACCGCGCACGCGGCTGTCCGCGCGGTTGTTCAACGTGTTCGACAAGGCGTACTACGCCACCGCGTACTACACCAGTACGCAGTGGTTGCTGGGTGCAGACCGGCGCGTCGAATTCACTGTTGACCATCGCTTCTGAGGACGCTGGCGATGACGTTGCGATCCACCGCCAAGCGCTGGACCTACCTGGTGCATCGTTGGCTGGGCATCGGCGGATGCCTGCTGATGCTGCTGTGGTTCGTCAGCGGCATGGTGATGCTGTTCATTGGTTACCCGAAGCTGACGCCCGGCGAGCGGCTGGCGGCGTTGCCGGTGCTGGGTGAGGCCCGCGACCTGCAGGGGCTGTCGTTACTGCCTGCCGCCGTGCAGGCCGAGCCGGAGGCTGTGGCATTGACCACGCTACGCGGCGAGCCGGCGTATGTGGTGCGAAGTGGCAGCAACGTGGGCGCCTGGTCTGCCGTGACCGGCCAGGCGCTGCTGCCGGTGTCGGCACAGCGTGCCGAAGCGTCCGCTGCACAGTTCGCCGGAGGCCCGGCCTTCGTGGGTGCGATGCGCATGGACGAGGACCGCTGGACGCATTCGCGTGCACTGGACGCGCATCGGCCGCTGTATCGCGTCGAGGTGGGCGGTGAGCAACCGGGCGACCTGTATGTGTCCTCGCGTACCGGTGAAGTCGTGCTGGACGCGCCGCATATGCAGCAGCGCTGGAACTATGTGGGCGCCTGGCTGCACTGGTTGTATTTCCTGCGCATGCAGTCGGTGGACCCGGTGTGGACGTGGGTGGTGATCGTGCTGTCCGCACTGTGCACGCTGGCGGCGGTCAGCGGCATCGTGGTGGGTGTGTGGCGCTGGCGTTTCCGTGGGCACTATCGTTCCGGTGCGAAGACACCGTACGTCGAGCCGTGGATGCGCTGGCACCATCTGATCGGTCTGGTGGCAGCGGCCTTCGTGTTCACCTGGATCTTCAGTGGCCTGATGTCGATGAATCCATTGGGTGTCTTCAGCAGCACGCATGCTGCGATCGACGGTGGGCGCTATCGTGGCGGCGCTGTGGCGGTGGATGGCGCGTTGGGCGATCCGGCGAAGCTTCTGGCGGTGGCCGATGCTGTGTGCTTCCGGCCAGTTGAGATCCAGTGGCGGCGCATCGGTGGTGAGCTGTTCGCGGTGCTGCTGGATGGGAAGGGCGAGACCCGCATCGTGTCCGGCAGCGACGAGCATCTGCAGGTTGCGCACTTGCTGCCGGCCGCGTGGCTGCAGCAGAAGGCGCGTGCGCTGTCCGCTGCGCCGATGCAGGGCTTCGTGGTGCAGCAGACAGCGGATGCCTACTTCTATCCGCGTGCACCGGAAGCCATGAACGGCGCAGCAGTGCGCCGCTTCCCGGTGGCAGTGGTGGACTTTGGCGATGCGGAGGCGACGCGCGTCTATCTCGATCTGGCGACCGGCGATCCGTTGCTGACGATGGGGCATCGCGAGCGGGTGGGGCGCTGGTTGTTCTACTTCCTGCACAGCTGGGACCTGCCGGCGATGCTGCGCCAGGAAGGTACCCGGCTGGCGGTGCTGCTGCTGCTGAGCGCTGCTGGCACCGCGCTGTGTGCCACGGCGACGGTGATCGGCTACCGGCGCGTGCGGATGAAGCTGCGCCGCAGGCGGCGTTGATGCCCTGGGCTACACCCGCAGCCAGCGCGTGGACACCGCCACCAGCAACAAGGCCGTGGCCACGCCGACGAACGCGGCGATCAGGCCGAAATGGTCTGCGGCGAAGCCGATCAGTGCCGGTCCGGCAAGGATGCCGGCAAAGCCGAGCGTGGACACGGCAGTGATCGCCAGCGCGCCGGGCATGCGGGTCTGGTGACCGGCCAGCGAGAACAGCGCGGGCGCGATGTTGGCGCAACCGAGGCCGACCAACACGTAGCCGACCAGCGACGCCTGCCACGGCGTGACCAGGGTCAGCACCAGCACGCCCGCAGCGGCAAGCAGAGCACCGAAGACGATCGCGCGCTGGCGGCCCAGGCGCGCCACCAGTGCGTCGCCGAACAGGCGCGCCACGGTCATGGTCAGGGTGAAGGTCACGTAGCCGACGCCGGCCAGGCTGGCATCGACGCGCCGCACATCGCTGAGGAACACCGCGCTCCAGTCGAGCATCGCGCCTTCACCGAGGAAGGCGACGAACGCCAGCACGCCGATGAACAACACGATGCCGTGCGGCAGGGCCAGCATCGGTGTGTCGTGCGGCATGCGTTCGCTGTGCCAGTGCGCTGCCGACAACAGCATCACCAGCAGCATGGCGCCAACGCCGATCAGCACCGATGCCAAGGGCGGCAGCTGTGCGGACAGCAGCACGGTCATGGTGGCCGCGCCGAGGAAACCACCGATGCTGAAGAAGGCATGGAAGCCGGACATCATCACGCGCCGTGCTTCGCGCTCGACGATGACGGCCTGCACGTTCATCGTGCAGTCCATTGCGCCCACGGCGGCACCGAACACGAACAGGACCAGCCCGAGTGTCCAAGCCGAACCGGCCAGCGCCAGGCCGGGCACGGTCAGGCAGATCAGCAGGCTGCTGGCCACCATCACCCGCCGGCAACCCAGGCGCGCGGCCAGCACGCCGGACAACGGCATTGCCAGCAGCGAACCGGCACCGAGGCAGAGCAGTACCAGCCCCAGCGTGGCGTCGTTGATCCCGGTGCGTGCCTTGGCGAACGGCACCAGCGTGGCCCACAGCGCGGTGGCGAAGCCGGGAATGAAGAACGCAGCGCGGGTCGCGTGCTGTTCGGCACGCGCGCGGTTGGCAAGGGACATGAGCGGTACGGTCAGGGCGGAGTGGGGTGTACCGCGATGCCTGCGGCGCGGAAGCGTGCCGCCAATGCGGGCGGTGCGGTGGTGGTCAGCACCAGGTCGTCGATCTCGTCCAGGCTGGCAATCTGCCAGTTGCCGCGGGCACCGAGCTTTTCAGTAGTGGCGGCGACGATGACGCGGCTGCTGCACGCGACCATCGCGCGCTTCAGCGTGGCCTCTTCTGCATCCATTGCCCATACACCAGTATCGCAGTCCACCGCGCAGGGGCCGGGCAGGTACACGTCGGCGCGCAGGCGCTGCACCTGGGCCAGTGCTTCTGCGCCGACCGCACCGTCACCGCTGACCAGGCGGCCGCCGATCAGCTGCACCGAGGTGCCATCAAGCATGCTGGCGGCCGTGGCGATCTGTGGCGCATTGGTGATCACCGTCAAGCCGAGGGCGGGCGGCAGCTGCTGGGCGATCGCCAGGTTGGTTGAACCGGCATCGAGCAGTACAACCTGATTGGGTTGCAGCAACGCGCACACGCGTGCGGCCAGCTCGGCCTTGTCGCCGCGGTCGCGGATCAGGCGCTCGCGCAGCGGGCGTTCCTTGGGCGGTGGCAGCACGGCGCCGCCGTAGACACGCTGGCACAGGCCCTGTGCGGCCAGCTCGCGCAGGTCGCGGCGGATCGAATCTTCGGAGACGGCATAGCGGCGCGCCAGTTCGGCGGCGACCACGCGGCCCTGCTGGCGCAGTTCTTCGAGGATCTGCCGGGTGCGTTGGGCGGGGAGGGGGCTGGGGTCTGAGCTCATGCCATAAGTCTGCACATTCATGCATAAATGTGCAACAACGTGCAATTGGCATCGGGGACACAGCGCGGCTGGACTGCCGGTGAATCCTCCCGCGCCCACGTCTATGGATCGCCCTCGCGGCCCGGCATCATGGCGGGGCACCTGGAATGGAATCCACGATGTCCCCCACCGTTCACCGCAAGCTGCGCATCGGCGCGGACCAGTACACCGGCCAGAAAGTGGTCGACCAGCAGTTCCACGAATGCGATTTTTCCAGCGTGGACCTGACCGCCACCGAGTTCATCAACTGCAGCTTCTATGACGCCGAAAGCCGCAGTGGCTGCCGCTTCAACGGCGCCACGCTGAAGGAAGCCAGCTTCCGCAGCTGCGACATCAGCATGTGCCACTTCAATTTCGTCAAGGCATTGGGCCTGGAAATCAGCGAGTGCCGCGCGCAGGGCGCGGATTTCAGCAACGCCAGCTTCATGAACCAGATCACCACGCGCAGTTGGTTCTGCAGCGCCTTCATCAAGAAGTCGAACCTGCGCTATGCCAATTTCTCGCGGGTCACGCTGGAGAAATGCGAACTGTGGGAGAACCGCTGGGACGGTGCGAACGTGAGTGGCGCAAGCTTCGCGGGCTCGGACCTGTCCGGTGGCCAGTTCGAGGGAATCGACTGGAACAGCGCCAACTTCACCGACTGCGACCTGACCAATTCCGATCTGGGCGAGCTGGACCTGCGCAGCACCAACCTGCGTGGCGCCACGCTGGATGTGCAGCAGGTGGCGCTGTTGATGCAGCGCATCGGCATCACCGTGGTGCCGTAGGCATCACCCGGCGTACGCCACCCAGCCCCTGAAGCTGAAGCCTGCATAGAACAGCTCCACGCCGTCGAAGCCGGCTTCCTCCAGCAGCGCCACTTCCTGTTCGGGCGCCAGCAGTGGCAGTCGCTCGGCAATGGCGTCGATCGCGCGCAGTGCATCGGCGTGGGCAACACCCGAGGCTTCGGCGAACGCGGCGTAGCGCTGCAACCAGCGCAGCTTGCCGTCCGGATCCTGCGGCACGCTGTGGTGGGCCACCACCAGCGGCGCGCCGGGCTGCAGGCGCCTGTGCAGCTCGCGCAGCGTGTGCAGGCGCTGCGCGGCATCGAGGAAGTGCAGGGTCAGCAGGCAGCTGGCACCATCGAAGCGCACGTCCGGGGCATCGTCGATGTAGCCTTCCAGCAGCTCAACGCGTGCGTTCAACGGGCCCAGTGTCTGCTCGGCCAGCGCGAGCATCGGCGCGGCCGGATCCACGCCCAGCAGCTGCCAGCCCGGTTGCGCCTCGGCAAAGGCCTTCAGCTCCAGCCCGCCCCCGGCACCGAGTACCAGCACGCGGCCCTGCGCGGGAACGCGTTCGGCCAGCAGCAGGCGGCTCATCTGCTGCAGGGCGAGGAAACCGGGCACCTGGCGCAGCGGTGCTTCGGCATAGCGGGCCACCGCCTGCGGATCGGAGAACGTGGACATGCGCGGATTCCTGCAGCAGGGGACATACCACTGTAGCGCGGCGCGCAAGAGGCATTGCGCGCCGCTGCCGCACAGGCAGGGCAGGACTCAGGCCGCCGCGGCCTCAAGCACGTCTTCCAGCCGCACCTCGCCGAGGAAGCCACCGCTGCTGGTAGCCGGCCGCTGTGCTTCGACGGCGTGGGCGAACTGCACGCCGGCGTCGTCCTGCAGGCGCTCGAACAGTTGCTGCACCCTGGGGAACTCGCGGCGGTCGACCACCTGGTGGTAATCGTTCCAGCGGGCGATGCCGGCGAAGTAGGCGTCGGCGAAGCTGCGCTGCTCGCCCAGCAGCCACGGGCCTGTGCTGAGCATCTGCTCCAGCGCCTGGTGGGCCTGGCGCACCTTGGTGGTTCCATAGGCACGCAGCGCCTTGCCGTCATCGCCCTCGGCGTGTTCCAGCGCGTGCCAGAGCGGGGCGTAGGCACCGAAGAAGCTGGTGTTGAGATAGGCCAGCCGGTGGTTGAGGCGGTCGAAGCCGGAGGTGCCCTGTGCGAAGCCCAGCCCCTGCGCAACGCCCTTGGCGGCCAGGTGGTTGAGGATGGCCAGGCTCTCGCTGAGCAGTTCGCCCTGCGCGGTGCGCAGAGTGGGGGTTTCGCCCAGTGGATTGAGGCGGCGATAGTCTTCGCCCTGCACCTGGCCGGGCATGTCGATACGGCACAGGTGATACGGCTGGCGCAACCATTCCAGCGCGACGATGGAGCCGAACGAGCAGCCCGAGGGCACGCCGTAGAAGAGGATCGGGGTCATGGCAGGTTTCCGGTTCAAGCCGCGATGCGGCGGGTGAGGAAAGCGTGCCTGCGTGGACATTGCCCCGGAAGCGGTTCGAATGGCATCCTGAAGTCCACACCTGTGGACGTTGCGCATGCTCAACCTCAACGATCTGGCTCTGTTCGTGGCCGCAGTGGAGCAGGGCGGTTTTGCAGCAGGCGGACGCCATCTGGGCCTGCCGCGCTCGACGTTGAGCAAGCGCGTGGCGCTGCTGGAAGAACACCTCGAGGTACGGCTGCTGCAACGCAGTTCGCGGCGCTTCGCGCTGACCGAAGTCGGCCAGGCATTCTTTGATCGCGCACGCGCGGCGTTGTCCGAGGTGGAGTCCGCCGAGGCCATCGTCCGTGACCGCCAGGCCGAACCGAGTGGCACCGTGCGCATCAGCGCTTCGATTCCGGTGGTGCAGGGCGAGCTCGCCGTGTGCCTGCCCCCGTTGGCCCGCCGCTATCCGCGGCTGCGCATCGAAGTTGAAGTGAGTGATCGTTTCGTCGACCTGGCGCAGGAAGGCATCGACATTGCCTTGCGCAGCCACTTCGGTCCGCTGCCGGATTCCGGTCTGGTGCAGCGCTCGCTGAGTAGAGAACGCATCGTGCTGGTGGCGTCGCCTGGCTATCTGGCAGCCGCGCCAGCAGTGGATACGCCCGAGCAGCTGCGCGCGCATGCTGGCCTGCTGACGACGCGCCACGCAACGCGCTGGACACTGCACGGCACCGACGCCCGCACCGTGCAGGTGGAACCGCAGGTGGCGCTGGTCGGCAATGAGTCGCAGCTTCTGGTCGCGGCGGCCGAAGCGGGCCTCGGCATCACGGTGTTGCCGCACAGCCTGTGTGCCGCAGCGATTGTGGCCGGCCGCCTGCAGCAGGTCCTGCCGGCGTGGCATGCCGGCGAAGTGACCACCAGCGTGCTGCTGCCGCATCGTCGTGGACAGTTGCCGGGCGTGCGCGCGGTGGTGGATGCGCTGGTCGCGCATTACCAGCTCAACGCAGCGCCAGCGCCCAGGGAAAAAGGCGACGGAGGGGATTAAGTCGTTTCGGGCACAGTAGGGCCGATTACTACTTAATCCCCTCCGTCCCCTTTTTATGAGGCGTCCTGGAACAGGTTCGCGACGGCATAGTCGATGAACACCCGCAGGCGTGCACTGGGATGGCGCCCACCGGGCCATAGCAGCGAGAACTGCCCCCGGTGCGTAGGTAGTGTGGGCAACACCTGTTGCAGGCGGCCGTCGGCCAGCGCGTCGGCGGCGAGGAAGTCGGGCATCTAGGCCAGGCCCATGCAACCGATCGCAGCGGCCAGCACGGCTTCCATGTTGTTGCAGGTCATCGCCGTGGAAAGGCGCGCCCCGGCGTCGCCTTCGATGCCCGGCAGCTGCCACGGATGCAGTTTTCCGGTGGTGGGGTAACGGAAGCGCAGCGCGGTGTGCAGGCGCAGGTCGCCTACATCGCCGGGAATGCCGTGCGCCTTCAGATACCCCGGTGCCGCACAGAGGATGAAACGAAAGCCGCCCAGTCGCCGTGCGGTCAGGCTGGAATCGGCCAGCTCGCCACTGCGTATCACCGCGTCCAGCCCTTCGCTGACCACGTCGACGATGCGGTCATTGAACTCCAGTTCCAGCTGCACCTGGGGGTAGCGTTGCTGGAATCCGGGCAGCACCGGTAGAAGGAAACGGTAGCCGATGGTGGGCAGGCCAATGCGCAGCAGCCCACTGGGAGCGTGCTGTCGTTGCGCCAGGTCCGCCTGCGCTTCGGAAAGTTCATCCAGTGCGCGGCGGCAGCGCTGCAGCAGCAGTTCGCCTTCGTCGGTGAGGTGCACACGGCGGGTGGTGCGCTGGAACAAACGGGTGCCCAGGTTCTGTTCAAGGCGGGTGATGCGCTTGCCTACCGCCGAGGCAGACAGGCCGAGTACGCGGGCGGCGCCGACGATGCTGCCCGCCTCTGCGGTGCGGACGAAGGCGAGCAGGGCAGAGATGGAGTCCATGACGACCATGATTGCGGAACATATGGCCGCAATCAACGTCCATAGAGCCTGTTTTTCAGGAATAACGGCCCGCCCATCATCAATGCCCCTGATGGAAGGAGGCCCGCATGGCCCCGGATTCGACGTTCCCTGTACCTGCCCAGACGCCGCAACGCTGGACGCTGCTTGCGGTTTGCCTGGCCGCGCTGGCGCTGCCGTTGTCCTTCACCGCCGGCGCCGTCGCGGTGCCGGTGCTGTCCCGCTCCGCAGTGGCATCGCCCACTGCGCTGGCCTGGGTGACCAACGCCTTCATGCTCACCTTCGGCAGCCTGCTGCTCGCTGCCGGTGGCTTGGCTGATCGCCATGGCCGACGGCGGATGTTCCTGCTGGGCACGGCCGGCTTCACCGTCGCGACGGCCGCTGTATGCCTGTCGCCTACGCTGCTGTGGCTGGATCTGGCGCGCGCTCTGCAGGGCGTTGCCGCCGCAGCAGCGCTGTCCTCGGGCACCGCTGCGCTGGCGCAGGGCTGGCAGGGACCGAGGCGTGCCCGTGTCTTCGCCCTGCTGGGCACGACGTTCGGTGCGGGCCTGGCGCTGGGGCCGCTGCTCGCGGGCCTGCTGCTGCAGGCGCTGGGCTGGCGCAGCGTGTTCGCTGCGGGCGGTGTGCTGACGTTGGCGGCGTTCGCACTGGCCGCGCGCGCGTTGCCCGAAAGCCGGGGCGAGCGCGGACGGCTGGACATCGCCGGCATGCTGGGCTTCAGCCTGATGCTGGCGGCATTGACCCTGGCCCTGCTGTGGCTGGGAGAGTACGGCCTGTACGCCGGTCGCGTGCAGCTGGCGCTGTTGGCGACGCTGCTGTTGGGCGGCGCGTTCGTCTGTACCGAACGGCTGCATCCTTCCCCGTTGCTGGACCTCTCACTGTTCTGGCAACCGGCGTTTCTCGGCGTCCAGCTGCTGCCGGTGGCGACCTGCCTGGGCTACGTGGTGCTGCTGGTCGTGTTGCCTCTGCAACTGCTGGGCGTGCATGGCCAGAGCACGACGCTGGTGGGACTGCAGATGCTGGCGCTGTCCGCGCCGATGCTGATGCTGCCGATGCTGGCCGCGCGTTGGGCGGAACGCGTTGGAAGCGCACGGCTGTGCACGCTGGGGCTGCTGGTGTGCGCCTCTGGCCTGTACCTGCTGTCGCGCCATGCGACGCATCCGTCGCCCTCGCAGTGGGTGCCGTTGCTGATGTGGGTCGGTGCAGGCACGGCCTTGCCGTGGGGGCTGATGGATGGGCTGTCGGTGAGCGTGGTGCCTGTACAGCGTGCGGGCATGGCCGCCGGCATCTTCGGAACCGTGCGGGTAGCAGGCGAAGGTATCGCCCTGGCCGCAGTGACGGCGCTGCTGGCGATGGTGGTCGACCAGCAGCTGCATGGGGCATCGCCCGCGTCGTTGGCGCGTGCCGGTGCCTATCTGGCGAGCGGGTCCCGCGACCAGGCGGCGGCACTGCTGCCGGCGATGAGCGCTGAGCAGCTGCAGCAGGTCAGCGCCAAGGCGCTGGCAACACTGCTGCGTGTACTGGCGCTGCTGACGGCTGTGTGTGCTGTGTTGTTGCACCTGTTGCTGCGGAAACGCAAAGGCATGTTGGCCGAGCATACGGCGTAGCAGGCTCATCGCCCCCTCCGCCGTCATCCCGTTGTCGTCTTCCGCTCACACCGCCCATGCCCACCCAGGTCTAATGTTGATCGTCCCCGTCCCCCACGGAGACCCGCCATGTGGCTGCTCGACCATCTCTGGCCCGGCCGTAGACCGCTTCCTCCCCCGGTCGCGGACGCGCCGCAGGTGCCGCCACGCCGGCCCTGGCTGAAACGCCCTGTGCGGGCCGGGCGCAGCGGCATGGCTCCCTGGCAGAAGGTCGCCACGCCGCTGCGGCGCGCGCGCCACTAGGCGCCGCGGTCGGCCGGGTGGTTGACCCCGTCGTTGACCGGGATCACCCCCAGCGCGAACGGGTCGATGCCCTCCAGGCACGCCACGTTGTAACCGTACTGTTCCGGGTTGGAGCGGCGCCGGTGATGGGTGTAGATGCCGCACACGTCGCAGAAGTAGTGCTCGGCCACATGGGTGTTGAACTGGTACAGCTGCAGGTGGTTCTGCCCGCGCACGACCTGCAGGCCCGCGCGGGCAACGCTGGCTGCAATGGCACCCCGGCGCCGGCACATCGAGCAGTCGCAGCGGCGTGGATCGACAATGCCGTCCGGCAGGTCCAGCAGCAGTTCGACCGTGCCGCAATGGCAGGTGGCGCGGTGCTGGGGTTGGACCGGAACGCCGGCCACGGAAGTGATGCCCATCGTTGCTCCTGTGAAGTGAACTTGGCCGCATGGACCGCCGCAGACGGTGCGCCGGCGTGCCTGAACAGGCCGTAGATGCCACGGTGAACCCGCTTGTGGCTAACTATGCGGCTTCGGGACCGCGACAGGATGCCAGTGAAAGCCGCAGGACGTTGGATGACAGGAAGTGCCATGGCGCTGGCAGCGCTGTGGGTGGCCGGGCTGCTGGCCTATCAGATGCCGGGGCCGGGCTGGCTGGCGAACGGCATTGCGGTGCTGTGGCTGCTGTTTGCGCTGTGGGCGTCGTGGCGGGTCGCGCGTGGTCGCAGCAACCGCCGCCTCGGCATGGCGTATGGCGCTGCGCTGGTGCTGGCCGGCCTGTGGTGGCTGCTGCTGACCCCACGCCAGGACCGCGTGTGGGCCGATGACGTGGCCCAGCGCCTGCATGTGGTCTCCTTCGATGGCCGCCACGTGGTGCTCGACAACGTGCGTGACTTCAGATGGCGCACCGAAACCGACTACGACGCCCGTTGGGTGCGCCGCGCGTACGACCTGGACCAGCTGCGTTCGGCCGACCTGGTGCTGTCGTACTGGATGGGCCCGGCCATCGCCCACACCCTGATCTCGTTCGGTTTCGACGATGGTCGCCACGTGGTGTTCTCGCTGGAGATCCGCAAGGAACGCGGCGAATCCTTCTCGGCGCTGGGTGGCTTCTTCCGCAAGTTCGAGATGACCCTGGTGGCCGCGGAGGAGACCGACATCATCCGCACCCGCACCAATGCGCGCGGTGAGGACGTCTACCTGTACCGCCTGCATGGCATGGACCGCGCGCAGTTGAAGGAGCTGTTTGCCGCGTACATCGCACAGGCGCGCGAACTGGATGCGAAGCCGGGCTTCTACAACACGCTCACCAGCAACTGCACCACCATCGTCTTCGACCTGGCCCGCCACATCGCGCCGCGCCTGCCGCTGGACTACCGCCTGCTGCTGTCCGGGTATCTGGCCGAGTATGCGCAGGAGGTCGGCGCACTCACCCCAGGCGTGCCTTATGCCGAGCTGCATGACAAGGGCCGCATCACCCAGCGTGCATTGGACCTGGGCAGCGGCGACCACTTCTCCACCGTGATCCGCCAGGGCGTACCTGGCACCGAGCAGGACCCGCAGTAATGACTCGACTCCTCCTGATCCGCTGGCAGCGTGCGCTGCCGGTGTTGTTCGCCGCCTTCCTGCTGCTGGGCAGCAGTGGTTGCGCGATGGTCACCGTCAAGCAGGTCAAATCCAGCGATTCGCTGGTCAACAAGCGTGCCGACGTGCTCAATACCGGCAGGCTCAGCCCCGCTGCGCGCGAGACGCTAAGCGCGGCAGGCCTGGACGAATCGCAGTGCGAGAAGGACTTCCTGGTCTGCCGCAGCACGCTGCTGATGACCGACGATCTCAATGTCGAGCAGCGGCTGTCTGCGCTGTCCGAACTGTGGGTGAAGGCCGCGCTGGCGCTGACGCCGAAGAAGACCGCAGCCGGCGATCCGCCGATGAGCGACGCAGCGCTGGACGCTTGGCTGGAAGCCGCGCGCTACGCCTATGCCTACCTGTTCTACAGCGGCCGCTCACCATCGGATCGCGCCTTCGAAGACCGGCAGACGCAGGTGCGTGACTACTACAACTACGCGGCCGAGAAGGCGGCGGTGGTGCTGTTCGTCCGCGCGCGCGCCGCTGCGTTGGCTGGCGAGGACTACACGAAGCCGATCTCGGTTGGCAGCTGGTCGCTGGCTTCCAACTACCAGCAGCTGAACCTGAAGAGCATTCCCGCGCAGCTGGTGCCGGCCGGCACGGTCAGCTTCGTCGGGCTGCGCAGTACTTATCGCCGTGATGGCTTCGGTGCCGAGCTGGTGATGGTGATGGACCCGCCGAAGCTGGTCGCACCGGTGATCGCGCCTGAGGGCCCGAAGGCGGAGACACCGCAGGATGACGAAGAGGGCGCACGCCGTGGCCGCCGTCATCGGCATGACGATTCGGTGCCCGAGTTCAGCGAGATGTCCTCGATCAACGTCACCGCGTTGCTGCGCTTCGAAGGCAGCAGCCTGGACGATGTGATGCGGACGCGCCGGGTTGAACTGGATGCCTATTCGCCGGAAGCTACCGAGCGCATCACCCTGCACGGCGAACAGGTGCCGCTGGCCGGCAATTTCACCGCGGCCTACGGCCTGTGGCTTGCCCAGAGCGGTTTCGCCCGGCAGTCACTGCGCACCCTGTTCGGCATGAGCGAGGGCATCGGCGAGCCACACATCTACCTGATGCAGCCGTGGGACCCGAACCGCCGCATCATCTTCATGCTGCACGGCCTGGCCAGCAGCCCGGAAGCCTGGGTGAACCTGGCCAACGAGATCATGGGCGACCCCGAGCTGCGCCAGCAGTTCCAGGTGTGGCAGGTCTATTACCCGACCAACGCACCGATCGCGCTGAACCGCTACGAGATCGCCAATGCGTTCAACGACACGCTGAAGCACTTCGATCCCAATGGCAGCACGCGTGCATCGAAGGACATGGTCTACATCGGCCACAGCATGGGCGGCGTGCTCGCGCGGCTGCTGGTGAGCGATTCCGGTGACGTGCTGTGGAACGACCTGCTGGCCAACTATGACCTGAAGGGCGAGCGTCTGAAGCGCGTGCAGAACAAGCTGGGGCCGTTGCTGCATTTCAAGGCACAGCCGAACGTGGAGCGTGCGATCTTCATCGCTGCGCCGCACCAGGGCACCGATATTGCCGGCAACAAGGTCGGGCGCCTGCTGGGCCGGCTGGTGCGCCTGCCACTGACCATCCTCGGCAAGTTCGAGGACGTGTTCATGGCGCTGGCGCAGGCCGAGCAGCAGGTCGATGGCACGGCCAAGCCGAAGATTCCCAACAGCATCGACAACCTCAAGGCCAGCGACCCGTTCGTCAAGGCCGCAGCGCAGCTGCCGATCGAAGCGGGACTGAAGTACCACTCGATCATCGCCCAGCGCAAGCCGGAGCTGCCGGTGGACAAGTCCGATGACGGACTGGTGCCGTACTGGAGTGCGCACCTGCCGGGTGCACAGTGGGAGAAGGTCATCATTTCCGGCCACAGTGTGCAGGAGACCCCGCAAGCGGTGCTGGAAGTGCGGCGCATCCTGCACCGGGATATCGATGACGTGGGGACGGGGACCCGGTAGTGCCAGCCGCTGGCCGGCACTCTCCGCGCACGCGGGAATCCCGTGATGGTGCCGGCCAGCGACCGGCACTGCCGAAACCCGACGGCGCTACACCCGCCGCGCGATCACCGCAGCCAGCACCGCCAGGCCGAAGGTGATCGCCAGGCACAGCAGGTAGCCGGTGTGCGGCGCGCTTTCCACGAACAGCGCGAACAACGCACCGGAGACCGCCAGCGCGGTGGTCACCGACAGGGCCTCGCTCAGCTGCAGGGCCGACGTGTTGGCACCCTGCTCATGCGCTGCTGACAGCGAAAGCGTGAGTACCGAGAGGCTGGCGTAGATCATGCCCATGCCGAAACCGGTGACCGTCCAGCCCACCAGGGCCACCGGCAATGGCACTGCATTGAACAACACCGCAAGCGTTGCGGCGATGCCGACCGTCATCATCGCCGTGCCGACGCGCAGCAGCTGCTGGCGTGACCAGCCGCGCTGCTGGTGACCCTGCAGCCAGGAGCCGGCGAACCAACCGAGTGCGCCGAGGCTGAGCACCGCGCCGGCCCAGCTGGGCGGGAGCCCGCGTTCGCGCTGCAGCAGCAGCGGCAGGTAGGCTTCGCAGGCGAAGAATGCGGCAGCGGCGATGCCGCGCAGTGCGATCACGCTGGGCAGGCCCCTGCGCAGGATCAGCGTTCCGGCCGGCAGCAGGCGATGCACGCATAGCAGCAGCGCCAGCATCGCCACGCCGATGCAGAGCAGGGCGGTCGGACCGTGCTGCTGGCCGCCGAAGTACAGCAGCAGCGCCGCCAGCGATGCACCACTGGCCCAGCGCACGATGTTGCCGCGGCCCTCGTCGTTGCTGCTGTCGGCGGAAGGCTGCATGCGCGCCAGCGCAGGCCGCAGCAACAGGGCAGCAGGGACTGCCAGCAGCGGCACCGCCAGGAACACCCAGCGCCAGCCGAGATGCTGGACGATCAGGCCGCTCAGCGCCGGGCCGACCATCGAGGGCACCACCCAGCCCGCCGAGAATGCCGCGAACACCTTCGGCCACAGGTGCTCGGGGTAGCTGCGGCCGACCATCACGTACAGCGAGACCGAAATCGCGCCCGCACCCAGGCCCTGCAGCAGGCGCCCGGCCACCAGCATGCCCATGCGCACGGCGAAGCCGGCCAGCAGCAGGCCCAGCACGAAGCAGGCCAGGCCGTACCACAGCGGCCGTGCCGGGCCCTGGCGGTCGGCCCAGCGTCCGGCCAGGGTCATGCCGATCACGCTGGTGGCCAGTGTGCCGCCGAAGGCCAGCGCATACAGGCGCAGGCCACTGAGTGCTTCGGCCACCGTGGGCATCGCGGCCGCGACGGCCAATGCTTCGAAGGCGTGCAGCGCGACCAGCGCGACCATGCCGAGGGTGGTGGCGCGGTAGCGCGCGGACAGGATCGATGTGTCAGCCGGCAGGCGGGTGTCGGCGGGAGAGAGGGTCGGGGTCATACCGGTCAGGGGCGGGCCGCGCTTGTCAACGGGCGGCGAAGATAGCAGCATGCCACCTCAACTGTAGTTGAGGTCAAGCAATGGCATCCCAGGAACTCAGCGTTGGCGAGGTCTCCCAGCGCAGTGGCGTGGCCGTTTCCGCACTGCATTTCTACGAGCGCAAGGGGCTGATCAGCAGCCTGCGCACCTCGGGCAACCAACGCCGTTACAGCCGCGACGTGCTGCGCCGGCTGGCGGTGATCCGCGTTGCGCAGCGGGTGGGCATGCCACTGGAAGCGGTCGGCCGCGCCTTCGAGAGCCTGCCTGAAGGCCGTGCACCGACCAAGGCTGACTGGGCCAAGCTGTCCGCGCGCTGGCGCACCGAGCTGGAAGAGCGCATCCACATGCTGCAGCTACTGCGCGATGAACTGACCGGCTGCATCGGCTGTGGCTGCCTGTCACTGCAGCATTGCCGCCTGGCCAACCCTGGCGACGTTCTCGGTGAACGCGGCGATGGCCCGATGCGCTGGGAGTGAGCGACAAAAAGGGAACGCGCTCCCGGTAGCGCCGGGCCATGCCCGGCGGACGAAAACGACTTAATCCCCTCCGTCCCCTTTTTCTTACCAGACCGTGATCGTCTCGCCGCTTTGGATGCCTTCCACTGCACGCTGGAAGGCCAGTGCGGCGCGTTGTGCGCTTACCGCTTCGAAGCCCGGGAAGTAGGGGCCGTAGGCCGCCATTGATTCGATCAGTACGTTCGGGCTGACCACGTTGATGCGCAGGCCGCGCGGCAGCAGCTCCAGTGCGGCGGCGCGCACGAAGCCTTCCAGTGCGGCATTCACTGCGGTGGCGTTGACGCCGTCGCGGATCGGCTGGGCGCTGATGATGCCGCTGGTCAGGGTGATCGAGCCACCGGCATTGAGGTGGTGCTGGGCGGCCAGTGCCAGCCGCACCTGTCCCAGCAGCTTGTCCTGCAGGCCGCTGTTGAACTGTGCCGGCGTCATCTCCTGCAGCGGTCCGAAATGCACCGAGCCGGTGGTGGAGATCACCGCATCGACTGCACCGGTGCGGGCGAACAGTTCGGCGACGCTGGCGTCGTCGGTCAGGTCCACACGCAGTTCGCCACTGCGGCGGCCGGCGGCGAGAATCTGATGCTGTTGCCCGAGCTGACGGGCGACTGCCTGGCCGAGGGTGCCGCTGGCACCGACGAGGAGGATCTTCATGGCCCTTCCTTGCGTGTGGGAGTGAGCGCAGTCTGCGCCGTCACAGCGGGGTTAGGTAAGCGGCGTATGATTCGCAGATTCCTAACTCTGGATTAGCAATGGATACCCTTCGCTGCATGCAGGCCTTCGTCGCCGTGGCCGAGCGCGGCAGCTTTGCAGGGGCCGCCGAACAGCTGCAGGTGTCGGCGGTGATGGTGGGCAAGTACATCCAGCAGTTGGAAGCACATCTGGGCACCGCGTTGCTGCAACGGAACACCCGCCGCCAGCGCTTGACCGAAGCCGGCAGCGCCTACCTGGCCGGGTGCCGGCAGGTGCTGGAGCAAGTGCAGCAGGCCGAGGCCGATGTGGCCGGCCTGCAGGTACAGCCGCGTGGCCTGTTGCGGGTCAGCGCGCCCACCACCTGGGGCAGCTGCGTGCTGGCGCCGCAGCTGGCTGGCCTGCTGCGTGCGCAGCCGCAGTTGAATATCGAGCTGGACCTGAGCAACCGCCGCGTGGACCTGATCGAAGATGGCTTCGACGCGGCGATCCGGGTCGGGCCGTTGCCATCGCAGGAGGTGGTGGCGCGGCCGCTGCCGCCGTATGCGATGAGCCTGTGCGCGGCGCCGTCTTACCTGCGCAGGCGCGGCACGCCGCGAACACCGGATGACCTGCAGGGGCACGACTGCCTGAGCCATCTGGCCTGGCGCGGCGGGCATGGCTGGCTGTTGGCCAACGGCGAACAGGTCGACTGGGAGGCACGGCTGAGCAGCAACGATGGCTTCGCATTGCGCGAAGCCGCCGTAGCCGGGGCCGGGCTGGTACTGCAGCCCACCGCACTGCTGGCCGGCGAGATCGCGGCAGGGCGGTTGAAACCACTGCTGCGCGACTACCTGCCGGAACCGCGGCCGATGCACCTGATCTACCTGCCCGATCGACGCCCGCGCCCGCGTTTGCAGTGCTTCGTCGAATTCGTCATGGCCACGTTGGGGCAGTGATCATCGGGGTAGATGGGGTCAGATCCCTTTGCCTCGGCAAAGGGGTCTGACCCCAGGGGATCAATCATTCGCCGCAGACAATTCCTGTCCACGCACCTGCGCGGCGCGCAGTGCTTTGTCCACCAGTGCCTCGAAGCCGCCAGCCTGGAAGCTCTCGATCGCGGCCTGGGTAGTGCCGTTGGGTGACGTCACGCGGCGGCGAAGCTCGGTCGGGCTTTCACCGGCCTCATCCAGCATGCGCGAGGCGCCCAGCAGGGTCTGCACCACCAGCGTGCGTGCGGCGTCGGCCGGCAGGCCCTGGGCGATACCCGCCGCTTCCATCGCTTCGGCCAGCAGGAACACATAGGCCGGCCCGCTGCCAGACACGGCGGTGACCGAATCCATCAGTGCCTCGCGTTCGATCCACACCGTGCGCCCGGCACTGGCCAGCACCTGTTCGGCCTGCGCGTGCTGCTGTGCATCCACCGAGGGCGTGGCATACAGGCCGGTCACGCCGGCGCCGAGCAGAGCGGGGGTATTGGGCATTGCGCGCACCACCGGCAGGTTGCCACCGAGCCAGCGCTCCAGCTGTGCGCTGGTGATGCCGGCAGCGATCGACACCACCAGTGGCCGGTTTGCCTGGGCCAGTGCCTGCAGCGACTGGCAGACCTCACGCAGCACCTGCGGCTTCACCGCCAGCAGCCAGGTGCTGCCCTGTGCGCCGGCATCGGTGGCGTTGTCGTGTACCTGCACGCCGAAGTCGGCAGCCAGCGACTCGCGCAGCGCTGCAACCGGTTCGGCCACATGGATGTGCGCGGCGGGCACGCCTTGGCGGATCAGGCCGGCGATCAGGCTGCGGGCCATGTTGCCGCCGCCGATGAAGGTGATGGAATCAGCTGCCATGGAAGTCTCCTTGGAAAATCAGGCCGGGCGCGGGCGCGCGCCGAACAGGGCGGTGCCGATGCGCACCAGGGTGGCACCCTCGGCGATGGCGTCGGCGTAGTCGCTGCTCATGCCCATCGACAGCGTGTCGACCTGTGCATGCTGGGCGGCCAGCGACTGGAAGAGTGTGCGCATGCGCACGAACGCATCCCGACGGCGCTCGGCCTCGGGCCACGGCGCGGGAATCGCCATCAGGCCACGCAGGCGCAGGGTGGGCTCGGCGGCAATCGCCGCAGCCAGCCCCTCGACATCCTCCGGTGCACAGCCGTGCTTGCTCGATTCATCGTCGATGTTGACCTGGATCAGCACATTCAGCGGGCCGCGTGCGGCCGGGCGGTGGCGCGCCAGCGCCGTTACCAGCTTGGGCCGGTCCACGCTCTGCACCCAGTCGAAGTGGGTGGCCACCGCCTCGGCCTTGTTCGACTGCAGGTGGCCGATCAGGTGCCACTCCAGCGCCAGGTGCTGCAGCGCCTGCATCTTGGCCAGCGCTTCCTGCACATAGTTCTCGCCGAAGGCCTGCTGGCCCTGTGCGGCCAGCGCGGCCACGGCCTCGGCCGGTTGGGTCTTGGACACGGCCAGCAGGCGCGGATCGGGCCGGTCGGCCGCCTCGGCGGCGGCATGCAGGTTGCTCAGGATCTGGGGCAGGGGAGTGGCCACGTAACGCGTTCCGTTGAATCAGGAGGCTATACTGCCGCCCGGGGAAAGATCCTTCCAGTCGAAGCCGTTATTGGGGAGTAGCCGCTCATGGATATCGCCGAACTGCTGGCGTTTTCCGTAAAGAACAAAGCGTCCGACCTGCACCTGTCTGCAGGCCTGCCGCCGATGATCCGCGTGGACGGCGACGTTCGCCGGATCAACATCCCGGCCCTGGACCACAAGCAGGTCCACGCGCTGGTGTACGACATCATGTCCGACAAGCAGCGCCGCGATTACGAGGAATTCCTCGAAGTGGACTTCTCCTTCGAGATCCCATCGCTGGCGCGCTTCCGTGTGAACGCGTTCAACCAGAACCGCGGCGCCGGTGCGGTGTTCCGTACCATTCCGTCCGAGGTGCTCACCCTCGAGGACCTGGCTTGCCCGCCGCTGTTCCGCGAGGTAATCCAGCAACCGCAGGGCCTGATCCTGGTGACCGGCCCGACCGGCTCGGGCAAGTCGACCACGCTGGCGGCGATGATCGACTACATCAACAAGAACGAGTACGGCCACATCCTCACCGTCGAGGATCCGATCGAATTCGTGCACACCTCGCAGAAGTGCCTGATCAACCAGCGCGAAGTGCACCGTGACACGCATGGCTTCAACGAGGCACTGCGCTCGGCACTGCGTGAGGACCCGGACATCATCCTGGTCGGCGAACTCCGCGACCTGGAAACCATCCGCCTGGCACTGACCGCCGCGGAAACCGGCCACCTGGTGTTCGGCACCCTGCACACCAGTTCGGCGGCCAAGACCATCGACCGTATCATCGACGTGTTCCCGGCCGGCGAAAAGCCGATGGTGCGTTCAATGTTGTCCGAGTCGCTGCGTGCGGTGATCTCGCAGGCACTGCTGAAGAAGGTCGGTGGCGGCCGTACCGCAGCGTGGGAAATCATGGTCGGTACCCCGGCCATCCGCAACCTGATCCGCGAGGACAAGGTGGCGCAGATGTACTCGGCCATCCAGACCGGCCAACAGTACGGCATGATGACCCTGGACCAGCATCTGCAGGACCTGGTCAAGCGCAGCCTGATCACCCGCAACCAGGCCCGCGAGTATGCCAAGGACAAGCGCCTGTTCGAGTAAGGCGGGACAGCGACGGGCGGCGCGCGCAATGGCGCGGCCGCTCCGTGTTGTTTCCTCCACCGACCGTTACCTGGTAAACCGCTTTCCGGGAGCCCGCCGTGAACACCACCGCGACCACCATCGATTTCACTTCGTTCCTCAAGCTGATGGCGCACCAGCGCGCCTCGGACCTGTTCATCACCGCCGGCATGCCACCGGCGATGAAGGTCAACGGCAAGATCTCGCCGATCACGCAGACGCCACTGACGCCGCAGCAGAGCCGCGACCTGGTCCTCAACGTGATGACCCCGGCACAGCGCGAGGAATTCGAGAAGACCCACGAATGCAACTTCGCCATCGGCCTGTCCGGTGTCGGCCGTTTCCGCGTGAGCTGCTTCTACCAGCGCAACCAGGTCGGCATGGTGCTGCGCCGCATCGAGACGCGCATTCCGACCGTGGAAGAGCTGAGCCTGCCGCCGATCATCAAGACGCTGGCGATGACCAAGCGCGGCATCATCCTGTTCGTCGGTGCCACCGGTACCGGTAAATCGACTTCGCTGGCGGCGATGATCGGTTACCGCAACCAGAACTCGACCGGCCACATCATCACCATCGAAGACCCGATCGAATTCGTGCACAAGCACGAGGGCTGCATCATCACCCAGCGCGAAGTCGGCATCGATACTGACAGCTGGGAAGCCGCGCTGAAGAACACCCTGCGCCAGGCGCCGGACGTGATCATGATCGGCGAGGTGCGTACCCGCGAAGGCATGGACCACGCCATCGCGTTCGCCGAAACCGGCCACCTGGTGCTGGCCACGCTGCATGCCAACAATGCCAACCAGGCGATGGACCGCATCATCAACTTCTTCCCGGAAGATCGCCGCAACCAGCTGTTGATGGACCTGTCGCTGAACCTCAAGGGCGTGGTCGCGCAGCAACTGGTGCCGTCGCCCGATGGCCGCTCGCGCAAGGTGGCGATGGAGATCCTGCTGGGCACGCCACTGGTACAGGACTACATCCGCGACGGCGAGATCCACAAGCTGAAGGAAGTGATGAAGGACTCGGTCCAGCTGGGCATGAAGACCTTCGACCAGAGCCTGTTCGAGCTGTACCAGGCCGGCGAGATCAGCTACGAGGACGCGCTGCGTTACGCCGATTCGCAGAACGAGGTGCGCCTGCGCATCAAGCTCAGCCAGGGCGGCGACGCGCGCACACTGTCGCAGGGGCTGGATGGGGTGGAGATCTCCGAAATCCGCTGACCTGGCCGGCAACGGTCATGACCGGATTGATGAATTCCAGTCATGACCGACTGCGGTCCAGCCGGCTCAATCCATCGCCACCGCAGGCGTATCGTCAGCACTCCCCCTCTGGAGTACGACGATGCAGACACGTGAACTCGGCCGCAGCGGCCTGAAGGTTTCCGCTCTGGGCCTGGGTTGCATGGGCCTGACCCATGCCTACGGCCAGCCGGTCGAACCGAGCCAGGGCATCGCCCTGCTGCACGCTGCCGTCGAGCGCGGCGTGACCTTCTTCGACACCGCCGAGGTGTACGGCCCGTACACCAACGAAGACCTGCTCGGCCAGGCCTTGGCGCCCTACCGCGACAGGCTGGTGATCGCCACCAAGTTTGGTTTCAAGGACGCGCGCACCGATGCCGGCCTGGACAGCCGCCCGGAGAACATCCGTGCCGTGGCCGAAGCCAGTCTCAAGCGCCTGCGTACCGACCATATCGATCTGTTCTACCAGCACCGCGTCGACCCGAACGTGCCGATCGAGGATGTGGCCGGCACCGTGCGCGACCTGATCGCCGAGGGCAAGGTCGGCCACTTCGGCCTGTCCGAGGCGAGCGCTGCCACCGTGCGTCGCGCGCATGCGGTGCAGCCGGTCACCGCCGTGCAGAGCGAGTACTCGCTGTGGTGGCGCGAACCGGAGCGTGAGCTGCTGCCGACGCTGCAGGAGCTGGGCATCGGCTTCGTGCCGTTCAGCCCGCTGGGCCGCGGCTTCCTGACCGGTGCGATCAACGCCGATACCACCTTCGACGCCAACGACTTCCGCAACAGCGTGCCGCGTTTCGAAGTGGAGGCGCGCCGCGCCAATCAGGCGCTGGTGGATCGCATCAGCACGATTGCGGCAGCGCGCGGTGCAGCGCCTGCGCAGGTCGCACTGGCCTGGCTGCTCGCGCAGGCACCGTGGATCGTGCCGATTCCGGGCACCACCAAGGTTCATCGCCTGGAAGAAAACCTGGGCGCGGCCGACCTGCAGCTGGCGCCGGAAGAACTGCAACGCATCGCGCAGGCGCTGGACCAAGTGTCGATCGTTGGCGAGCGCTACAACCCGCAGCGTGCGGCACAGGCCAAGGGCTGATCACCGGGTGCGGACCGAGGTGGGTGCGGACCGTTGGTCCGCACACCTCATCCAGCCATCGGCCCGCGCAGCGCATCAAGCACCGTCCGCATCGCCACGGTCACGTGGCGGCGCGAAGGGTAGTACGCGTAGTAGCCATCGAAGTGCGGGCACCAGTCGTCCAGCACTGATTGCAGCCGGCCATCGTCCAGCATCGGCTGCACCTGGTCTTCCGGCAGCCAGGCCAATCCGTTGCCGGCCAGCGCAGCGGTGCGGGTCATGCCCATGGTGTTGAACGTCCACTGGCCGCTTACGCGCACGCTCAGTTCATTGCCGTCCTGGCCGAAATCCCACGGCATCAGCCCACCATGCGTGGGCAGCCGCAGGGTCACGCAGTTGTGCCCGGCTAGCTCGTCTGGATGCCGCGGCACCACGTGCTGGCGGAAGTAGCTGGGCGCCCCGACCACGCGCATGCGCAGCGGCGGGCTGATCGGTACGGCGATCATGTCGCGCGCCAGCCGCTCGCCCAGGCGGATGCCGATGTCGTAGCGCTCGGCCACGATGTCGGCCAACCCGTAGTCGGCCGCCAGTTCCACCTTTAAATCCGGATACTGCTGCAGCAGCGGCGCCAGCCTGGGCCAAGCGATGTACTCGGCGGCGTGGCCGGTGGCATTGATGCGGATGGTGCCGGCCGGGCGTTCACGGTACTCGGCCAGCGCGGCCAGCCCGTCCTCGATCTCGGCCAGGCGCGGGGCCAGGGTATCGAGCAGGCGGGCACCGGCTTCGGTGGTCGAGACGCTGCGGGTGGTGCGGGTCAGCAGGCGCACGCCCAGGCGCTGCTCCAGTCCGCGCATGGCATGGCTGAGCGCGGACTGGGACACGCCCAGCTGGGCGGCAGCCTTGGTGAAGCTGCCCTCGCGGGCAACGTGGACGAAGGCCTGCAGGTCGTTGAGATTTTCGCGGGGCATGACCGGATGATAAGGCTCCCGGATTGAACGAATCTGTCGATTTCCGGCTCTCCGATTCGTCGTACCGGTACATCCAACGCAAGGAGCTTCCGCATGGGCACTGACACCAAGCCGAAAGGCCCGGCCTCGTATTTCCCCTCCATCGAGAAGACCTACGGGCGGCCGGTGGCGCACTGGTTCGGGCTGCTGGCGGGGAAGAACGGCCTGAAACACATGGCACTGGTCAGCTTCCTGAAGAGCGAGCACGGCTTGGGCCATGGCCACGCCAACGCGCTGGTGGCATACCACCGGGCTGGAAAGGGGTAACCAGCGACCGGCGGAGGGCAGGGCTGGACGCATTCAGCTGAACGATTTCATCTGCAACTGTCATGCGGATCGTGTCTAATAGCGCTCCCCACCTGCTGTTCCCCCACCCGCATGTCCCTTCCCTCCCATGGCCCCGCGCCGTGCGACGACGCTGACGGCCACCTGGTCACCGCCGGTCCGCTGACCCCGCCGCCCGACAGCGCCGGCACCACCGCCGACGACAAAGCGCTGCGTCACTCGATCGCCGAGGACGTGCAGGGCATGGTGCTGGCCACGATGGTGGCCTCGCTGGGCCTGGCCATCTTCGCCAAGGGCGGGCTGATGATCGGCGGCATGGCGGGCATGGCCTTCCTGCTGCACTACGCGATGGGCTGGAACTTCGGCCTGGTGTTCGTGCTGGTCAACCTGCCGTTCTACTGGGTGGCGCTGCGGCGCATGGGCTGGGAATTCACCCTGAAGACCTTCGCCGCGGTCACCGCCTGTGGCGTGCTGACCGACCTGCTGCCGCGCTGGATCGATTTCTCGCACATCAACCCGCTGTACTCGGCGATCGTCGGTGGTGCGTTGTCCGGCCTGGGCATCCTCTTTTTCATCCGCCACCGTGCAAGCCTTGGTGGCATCGGCATTCTGGCGGTGTACCTGCAGCGCACCCGTGGCTGGAGCGCGGGCAAGGTGCAGATGTCCTACGACGCCTGCCTGATGGTGGCCGCGTTCTTCGTGTTGTCGCCATCGAAGGTGCTGTACTCGGCCATCGGCGCGGTGGTGCTCAGCCTCGTGCTGATGTTCAACCACCGCCCCGGCCGCTACATGGGCGTGTGACGTTCAACGGTGTTGCCGGCCAGCGGCCGGCACTACCTGAACCCATGCATGGCAGCGCCGGGCCATGCCCGGCGGATATCCATCAGCGGGCGGCGGCCTTCAACCACGGCGGCGACAGTATCAGCAGCCGCGCATGCACCGGGCAATCCTCGGCGTGCGCACCGGGCAGGTAGCCCAGGCTCATCAGGAATTCGCCGGTGATCTCACCGCCGGTGAAGCGGAACGTCTTCTTGAACAGCTTCACCCAGTCGGCCTTGCTGCGCGGGTGGTGCGCATCCAGCCACGCCGCGAAGCTGCCATGGCTGGCCCGCAGCTGCTGGATCACCTGCGCGTTGTGGATCGCCGCCAGCACCTTCAGTCGGTTGCGGATGATGCCCGCGTCCGACAGCAGGCGCTCGATGTCCTGCTCGGCATACGCGGCCACGCGGTCCACATCGAAGCCGTCGTAGGCCGCGCGGAAGCCCTCGCGCTTCTTCAGGATCGTTTCCCAGCTCAGGCCGGCCTGGTTGATTTCCAGCACCAGCCGCTCGAACAGCTCGCGCTCGTCACGCTGCGGGAAGCCGTATTCGTTGGCGTGGTAATAGTCGTGCACCGGATGGCCCGGGGCGATGAGGCAGTAGCCGCTCATGGGGAAGGCTCGTTGGAATCGGATTCGGATTCGGGATCGATGGCCAGCGCAGGGTGCCCGCCGATGGACAGCATCGGCCAGCGCGGTGGAATGAGCGTGAGTCTGCCGTCACGCAGGGCCTGGTTGATCGTCTCGGCCTGGCCGCTGACGGTGCCGAACAGCGCACCGGCCCGGCGCCACTGCGAATCCTTGCCACGTGCGTACAGTACGCAGTCCGGTCCACGGTGGGTGTTCAGCTCGCACAGCAGCACCTCGCCGGTACCATCGCCGTCCAGGTCGCGATGCACGATCAGGCAGTCGCGCTCGCTCTGGGCGCAGGATTCGCCATTGATCGATCGGGTGGCCAGAGCTTTCCACCAGTCGTCCGGTGGCGAACTGGATCCCTTGGCCAGCTTCAGCGCGCGCTGAAGCGCGGCGACGTCCTGCGGCCCCTTGTCGAGGCGATGGCCGTCGTCCCAGCGTGAGGTGCGTGCCAGTGCTGCAGCGATCACCTGTGGCGCGTTGGCATCAGCGGTGATGGCCGGATCGCGCTGCAGTTCGCGCAGCGCCTGCACGCCACGGCGCCCCAGATCGAAGCGCAGCACGTTGACGTCGCTGCTGGTGATCGCCGGCGGGTCCGCGCGCAGCCGCTCCAGTTGGCTGGACAGGGTCAGCCGCACCGGGTCCAGCAGGGGCGAGTTGCCCAGCAGGGCCAGTGCCAGCACCGCCCAGCACATCCAGCGGTTGACCGGCTCCAGCATCTGCAGCCAGCGGCGCTGCCGGCGCAGCACCGCCAGCGCGTAGCCCACGGCATAGCCGGCCGTGGCCAATGCGACGAGTACCGCCCAGAAGCGATCCAGGGTCCAGCCGTACTGCGCCACGCGCAGGCCCAATGCATACAGTGCCAGCGCGGCGTAAACCGGCAGTGTCAGCAGGCTGGCTTCGACCAGCCTGCGCAGCACCAGAGGGTAGGAGACACTGTCTTCCCCCTGCTGGTAGACCGCATTGGTGAACGTCACCAGCAGCAGCGACACCACCACCAGCAGGCTGGCGGCCGAACGGGTCTTCCACAGCGGTTCCAGCCCGGTAAGCGGCAGGCTCAGCACGAACAATACGGCGATGAACGACAGCAGCGGCAGCAGCCCACGGCAGATCGCGAACAGCACCTGGCGGGTGATCTGGATCGCGCGGTGCTGGGTGCGCCCGATCAGCACGCCGAACCCGGCCAGGCTGCCGGTGGCCAGTGCGATGAAAGCGTCCTGCCGGAACAGGTCGCGGAAGACATTCACGTCCAGCAGTTGGAACAGCGCTGCCCACAGCCACAGCAGCAGCCAGGTCAGGCCGGTGAACAGCGCCGCCAGGGCAAGGGTCAAACCGTTCTGCCAAGCGCGCTCGAACAACTCGGGGTAGCTGGCGCGCCAGTGCCCATGCTGCAGCTGGAACTGCCACCAGGGCAGGGCCACGAACACCGCCACGCCCATGCCCAGGGTCAACGGAAACTGCAGCGCGCCCGACTCCAGTGCGGTCTCGCCATTGAGGTTCCAGCCGATCCAGGCGGCCAGCGCCAGCACCACCGCCGAGCCGAGCACGGCCTGCAGCCACAGTCGGCGCTGGCCCAGCTCGACCAGGCTCAGCGCCACCGCGCTGGGAATGGCCAGCACCCAGGCGTACCAGCAATAGCGCCAGCCGATATCGCGGAACGGCCACGCGTCGGACAGCTCCTGCGCGGCATACAGCATCAGGCCCTGCAGCAGGGCAAGCAGGACGATGGCGCTGCGTGCTGGCAGGGTCAGGGGCGATGAAGACGGCATCAATGACCTTCCGTGGCAAAGCACCATCCTAGCCCATCGTGGTTCGGCGCCATCGCGCGACCATCCCGCCCCCAGCAGGTAGAATGGGCCCATGCCTGTAATACCGACCTCCCTTGCCGATCACCTGCTCGTCGCGCTGCCGTCGCTGCTCGACGCGACCTTTGCCCGCAGCGTCGCGCTGATCTGCCAGCACGACGAGAACGGGGCGATGGGCGTGCTGGTCAACCAGCCTTCCGAATACACGCTGGGTGAAGTGCTCGCGCAGATGGACATCACCACCGGTGATGGCGAGCTGCAGGCGCGCATGGTGCTCAATGGCGGTCCGGTGCATCCCGAACGCGGCTTCGTCATCCATGACGACGCGCGCGCGTGGGATTCCAGCCTGACCGTGGGCGACGGCCTGTACCTGACCACCTCGCGCGACATCCTCGAAGCGATGGCGCGTGGCGAAGGCCCGGCCAATGCGGTGGTCACCCTCGGCTGTGCCGGTTGGGGCGCAGGGCAGCTGGAAAGCGAGCTGTCCGAGAACAGCTGGCTGACCGTGCCGGCCGATGCCGAGCTGGTGTTCCAGCTGCCGCTTGAGCAGCGCTGGCAGGGAGCGGCTTCGCGCATCGGCGTGGACCTGTTCCGGCTGACCGACTACAGCGGCCATGTCTGAGCCCATCTCGCCCGCCCCGATTCCTGCTGCGCCGGCCATCCGTCGCGACGGCACGGTCCTGGGTTTTGATGTCGGCTCGCGACGCATCGGCGTGGCCATCGGCAGTGCCTTCGCCGCGCATGCGCGCGCGGTGGCGGTGGTCGATGTGCACGGCAACGGCCCGGACTGGACCGCGATCGAACGCCTGCTCAAGGAATGGAAGCCCGACGGCCTGGTGGTCGGCGACCCGCTGACCCTGGACGGCCAGGACCAGCCCAACCGCAAGCGTGCGCAGGGCTTTGCCCGCCAGCTGCGGGAACGCTTCAAGCTGCCGGTGGTGATGATCGACGAGCGTTCCAGCTCGGTCGAGGCGGCCCGCCGTTTCGCCGTCGAGCGCGCCGAAGGGCGCAAGCGTCGCCGTGATGCGGCCGCCCTCGACGCTGTGGCCGCGGCGGTGATCATCGACCGCTGGCTGTCGTCCCCCGACGACGCCACCCCCATTCCCTGACTGCACGACTCCCGCCATGACTGCCCAGCAAATCGATGCCTCCGGACGCCTGCGCCACCTGCTGACCCTGGAGGGCCTGCCGCGCGAAACCCTGCTGCAGCTGCTCGATCGGGCAGGGCAGATCCGCGACGCCGCAGTCGGCCGTGTCGGCAACAAGCGCCACGTGCTGGCCGGTTCGGCGGTGTGCACGCTGTTCTTCGAGCCGTCCACGCGCACCCGCAGCTCGTTCCAGCTGGCCGCGCAGCGCCTCGGGGCCGATGTGCTGAACTTCGATGCCTCGACCTCGTCCACGCGCAAGGGCGAAACCGCCTGCGACACGCTGCGCAACCTGGAAGCGATGGGCGTGCGCGGCTTCGTGGTGCGACACCCCGATGACGGCGCCGTGGCCGCGCTGGCCGAGGCGGCGGGCGAGGGCACCGCACTGATCAACGCCGGCGACGGCCGCAGCGCGCACCCGACCCAGGGCCTGCTCGACATGCTGACCCTGCGCCAGGCCAAGGGCCCGGATTTCTCGAAGCTGAAGGTGGTGATCGTCGGCGACGTGAAGCACTCGCGCGTGGCGCGCACCGACCTGCATGCGCTGCGCACGCTGGGCGTGGGCGAGATCCGCGTGTGTGGCCCGCAGTCGCTGCTGCCGGATGACGAGACCCTGAAGGGCTGCGTGGTCGGTGATGATTTCGACGCGATGCTGGAAGGCGTCGACGCGCTGATGATGCTGCGCCTGCAGCGCGAGCGCATGGAAGAAGGCCTGGTGCCGTCGCTGGAGCAGTACCACGCGCAGTACGGCCTGACCCGCGCGCGCCTGGCGCGTGCCGGCAAGGACGCTGCGGTACTGCACCCGGGCCCGATCAACCGCGGCGTGGAAGTGACCGACGACGTGGCCGATGGCCCGCAATCGTGGGTGCTGCGCCAGGTCGCCAACGGCGTCGCGGTGCGCATGGCCGTGCTGGAAACCTTGCTGGGCTGACCACTTTGGTGGGTGCCGACCGTTGGTCGGCACGGCTGATCTGTTCTCAGCCGATCCGGTGGGTGCCGACCGTTGGTCGGCACTGGACCATCAGTGCGGTGAAGTGCGGGCCTGGCCATTGAATGGTTTCGGGCCTACCTGTATTGACGTGTTGCCCGATAGAAGAGAGATACCGGCAGGCGCACGCTTGGGCCCATGAACCGCGCACGCCTACGCCTTGGCCGCCATTCCCGGATCGGGCAATCCTACATCCTGACCACCGTCACCCAGGAACGTCGACGCTACTTCGATGATGCCACTGCGGCACAGGAGGTGATGGATGTGTTCCGTCGCATTGATGATGATGGCCTGACGTACTCACTTGCCTATGTGGTCATGCCGGACCACATCCATTGGCTTGTTGAGATCCGTGCGTTCTCGCTGGACTACATCATGCAACGCTTCAAATCGAGCAGTGCATTGCGGATCAACCGCATGCTGGGCAAGACAGGACCATTCTGGCAATCGAGCTATCACGATCACGCCATTCGTTCTGAAGAATCACTGTTTCGCCATGCGATGTACATCGTCGCCAACCCGGTCAGGGCGAACTTGGCGAGCTGCGTGGGAGAGTACCCGTATGCCTGGTGCCGATGGGAGATTGATGGGAGGTACCAAGCAATGGATTACCCCGAAGCGGAGAGATAGTGCCGACCAACGGTCTGCACCCAGCAATACCCAAGCCGACCAACGGTAGGTATCCACCAACAGATGTTTCCCAGCAGAAGCCGCGGTTCAGCGCTTCTGCGCGAACAGCCATTCCCACATCGCCGGATCGGCGTAGGTGGCGTCCCAGGCATTGTGGTTGCCTTCCGGGTATTCGGTGTAGCGCACGTCACGCGCGTTGGCGTTCTGGAATGCGGCGTGCAGCCGGCGGTCGTCATCCGGCGGCACCACGTCATCCAGCGCACCATGGAAGATCCAGATCGGTGTGTGCCGAAGCCGCTTGGCGATCACGGCATACGGATCGGATTCCTGGGCCACCTGTTCGACGAACAAGGTCGGACGCACCGCGCGCGGCGCCAGCACTGCGCCGCATACTGGCACGATCGCGGCGAAGCGCCCGGGTTGATCCAGCGCGATGTTCCAGCTGCCATAGCCGCCCATCGACATCCCGGTCAGGTACTGCCGCGAGGGATCGGCACCGAACTCGGCGATGGTGGCGTCCAGGGCGGCCAGCGCAACGCGGTTGTTGCGCCCGCTCCATTCCTGGCGGCCCGGCACCTGCGGGAATACGGCCAACGCGGGGAAGTCGGCCGCGTGCCTGCGCAGGTGCGGCCCCAGCCCGGCATGGGTCTGCTTGACGCCGTCGCCGCCACGCTCGCCGGATCCATGCAGGAACAGCACCACCGGCAGCGCGCCAGGCGTGCGCGCCGCGGTTGCCGGAATGAACACCTGGTAATAGGCGGTACGGCCATCCACTTTCACCGCACGCGATTCGAAGCGGCCACGTGCGCTGTCCGGGTGCGAGGCGCAGCCGGCCATCATCAGGATCGCCAGCATCGGCAGCCAGCGCATCATCGTACGGACCATCGACGTTCCCGGAGCGGTGGGTTCAGCCGCATCCTAGTCCGCCGCAGGTCAACGCGGCATCATGCGCCGCATCACTGCGGGCGCGGGAAGCTGGCGATGATGTCCAGCTGTTCCTGGGCTTCGGCATTGCCGCTGGCGGCGGCGGCCTGCACCTGCGCCATGTCCGGGTGCAGCACCACCAGCAACGGGTTTTCGCAGACCGGGCAGTCGTACTCGGTGGCGTCCTCGTCCAGTTCCATCACCATGGCGCGCGAGCTGCCCTTCCATTCGCAGGCCGGGCAGGTGTGCTGCTGGTCGCGCCAGCCGGGCTGGAAATAGTTTTCGATCGTGGTGGCCATGAGGGTCCAGTTGGAATCGGGTCAGAGCCCCGCGTCGCGGGGATCCGACCCTGGGTCTTGGTGTGGGTCGGAGCTCCGCGTTGCGGGGATCCGGCCCGGCAGGGATCAGTGCAGCAGCACCAGCGTGGCCAGGCCGAGGAAGGTGAAGAAGCCCATCGAGTCGGTCACGGCAGTCAGGAAGATGCCACTGGCCAGCGCCGGGTCGAAGCCGAAGCGTTTCAGGGTCAGCGGCACCAGCACGCCGGCCAGTGCCGCGAACAGCAGGTTGCAGGTCAGCGCGATGGCGATCACCGCCGACAGTCCGGGCGAGTGGAACCAGACCAGCACGATCAGCCCCAGGATCGAGCCGAGCAGCAGGCCGTTGAGCGCGGCCACCCGCACTTCCTTCCACAGCAGCGTGCGCGCGTTGGAGGCGCCCACCTGGCCCAACGCCAGGCCACGCACCATCAGCGCCAGCACCTGGGTGCCGGCATTGCCGCCCAGGCCGGCCACGATCGGCATCAGCACCGCCAGCGCCACCAGCTTGTCGATCGTGCCCTCGAAGTGGCCGACCACGCTGGAGGCCAGGAAGGCCGTGCACAGATTGATCGACAGCCACATCAGGCGGCGGCGCATGGCGCGCCAGACCGGGCTGAACAGGTCCTCGTCCTCGTCCAGGCCGGCGGCGCCCAGCGCCTGGTGCTCGGCCTGGCCGCGGATGATGTCGACCACGTCATCGATGGTGATGCGGCCAACGAGGATGTTGTTCTCGTCCACTACCGGTGCGGAGATCCAGTCATGGTCGGAGAACTGCCGTGCCACTTCCTGGTCGCTCTCGCCGACGTCGATGGCCGGCTGCTCGTCGTCGATCAGGCGGTTGATCGGGGTGGTGTCCTCGTGGGTCACC
Organism: Stenotrophomonas sp. BR163; assembly: GCF_047520985.2. Classification (NCBI taxonomy): domain Bacteria; kingdom Pseudomonadati; phylum Pseudomonadota; class Gammaproteobacteria; order Lysobacterales; family Lysobacteraceae; genus Stenotrophomonas; species Stenotrophomonas sp. BR163. Next base: position 284,363 of record NZ_JAXBRE020000003.1, on the reverse strand, counting down.
AGTGCCGCCAGCGACACCCGGCCGAGATACTGGTGCCGCCGGCTGACCACGAACAGGTGGTCGGTGTGGTCCGGCAATTCGCCGCGCAGGCGCAGGTAGCGCAGCACCACGTCGACGTTGACGTCGGCGCGCACGGTCACCACGTCCGGGTTCATCAGGCGGCCGGCGCTGTCCTCGGGATAGGACAGCACCTGTTCCAGCCGCTCGCGGTTCTCGCGGTCCATCGACTTGAGGACTTCATCGATGACCGTATCCGGCAGGTCTTCGACCAGGTCGGCCAGATCGTCGATGTCCAGGTCTTCGACCGCGGCGATGATCTCGTCCGGGTCCATGTCCGCGAGCAGGCTTTCGCGCACGTCCTCGCCGACGTGGACCAGCACCTCGCCGTCGTCTTCAGGATCGACCAGGCCCCACACCACCTCGCGCTTGCCCGGCGGCAGCGATTCAAGCAGGTTGCCGATCTCGGCCGGGGCCAGGGTGTTGACCAGGCGACGTACCGGGCCCAGCCGGCCGCTGTCCAGTGCATCGGACAGCATCCGCAGTTGGCGCGCAGTCTTGTCGTGGCGTACAGCTTCAGCCATCGCAGCTCCCGCGGGATAAGAAAAGCCGCGATCCCGGCAAGGATGCGGCAACAGGGGTGTTCAGCGCGTCATTATCGCAAGGCGATGTTTCAGCGCATAGCCGCCGGATGGCACCACCCTTGGCGCTCAGGCCGTTTCCGCCACCAGCGCCAGCCAGCGTTCGATGGCGCGGCGGTCGCGCGCGGCCAGCAGTTTCGGTGCACGGGCGCGCAGTGCGCCCAGGTCAGCGTCGCGTATCGCGCGGCGTACCTCCAGCAACGTACCGGGGTGCAGGCTGAACTCGCTCAGGCCCAGCGCCAGCAGCAGCGGGGTCATCCGGGCATCACCGGCCATCTCGCCGCAGACCGCCACCGGGACGCGGTGACGCGCGCCGGTCTCGATCACCATCTGCAGCAGCCGCAGCACGGCCGGGTGCAGCGGTGAATACAACTCGCCCAGTGCCTCGTTGTTCCGGTCGGCAGCCAGCAGGTACTGCACCAGATCGTTGGTGCCGATCGACAGGAAATCGACCAGGTCGATGAAGCTCTCCAGCGCCAGCGCAGCGGCGGGGACTTCGATCATCGCGCCCAGCGGTACGTGGTCGGACACCATGTGGCCTTCGCCGCGCAGCTGTTCGGTCAGTTTGAGCATGCGCCGGCGCACGGCCAGCAGCTCCTCGCGGGTGCTGACCATCGGCACCAGCACGCGCAGCTTGCCGTACGCAGACGCGCGCAGGATCGCGCGCAGCTGGGTGTCGGCCACCTTCGGCCGTGCCAGCGACAGGCGCACTCCGCGCAGGCCGAGTGCAGGGTTCTCTTCGTTGCTCAGGGTCAGGCCGGTACGGTCGGCCTTGTCCGCGCCCAGGTCCAGCGTGCGTATGGTGACCGGCCGCCCGCTCATGCCCAGCGCGGCATCGCGGTAGGTCTGGAACTGCTCTTCTTCGTCCGGCAGCTCATTGCGCTGCAGGAACAGGAATTCGGTGCGGTACAGGCCGAGCCCCTGCGCGCCCAGTGCATGTGCCTGGGTCACGTCTTCCAGTGATTCGGCATTGGCCAGCAGGGCAATGTCGACCTGGTCGCGGGTACGGCTGGGCTTGCTGCGCAGGCGGCCGAGCTCGCGCTGCTCGCGCGCGTGCTCCTTCAGCCGGACGCGGTAGTCCCGCAGGTTGTCGGCCTGCGGGTTGACGGTGATGCTGCCGTCGGCGCCATCGATGATCAGCACATCGCCATCGGCGATGCGGCTGAGCAGCTGCGGCACGTTGACGATCAGGGGCAGGTGCAGGCTGCGCGCCAGGATCGCGCTGTGCGACAGCGCGCTGCCGGCGGCCGTGACGATGCCGACCACGCCCTGTGCCTGCAGCTGCGCCAGCTCGGAGGGGGCGATGTTGTCGCAGACCAGGATCTCGCCGGCCAGGCCTTTCACCGCCGACGGCCGTTCGGGTTGCAGGAAGGCGTGGATGCGCCCGATCACATGGTCGAGATCGTCCATGCGGCTCTTCAGATAGGCATCGTCCATGCCATCGAAGACCTTGGCCAGGCGGTCGCGCTGCAGGCGCAAGGCATAGCCGGCGCTGTACGGGCCGCTGCGGATCAGCTCGTCCAGGCCGTGCAGCAGCTCGGGGTCGTCCAGCAGCAGCGCGTGCAGGTCGAGGAACTCGCCCACTTCCTGGTTCAATGCGCCATGCAGGCGCTGGCGCAGTTCGTGCATTTCCGTGCGCGCGGCATCCACCGCACGATGCAGGCGGGCCAGCTCGGCCTCGACCTGGTGGGCGCCGATGCGTTGCTCGGCCACCTCCAGCGCATGCGGCAGGCGTACCCGTGCGCGGCCCATCGCCGCGCCACGGGCAGCACCGTGCCCAGCCAGCAGCTGGACCGGCCGCTGGCCGGAAGGAACCTGGCCGGCGCGCGCGCGCGGCACGCTCAGCTGTCCTCGTCGAAGCGGCGCTCGAACAGACCGACCACCGCTTCCATCGCGGCGGCTTCGTCCTCGCCGTTGATGCGCACGGTGACGGGGGTGCCCTGGCCGGCGGCCAGCAGCATCACCCCCATGATGCTCTTGGCGTTGATCTCACGGCCCTTGGCGGCCATGGTCACGTTGCAGCGGAACGGCGCCAGGGTCTGCACCAGCTTGGCGGTGGCCCGGGCGTGCAGGCCCAGGCGGTTGCTCACGGTGAGTTCTCGTTCAAGCATCGTCGACTATCGCTCCATTACGGGTACCCGCCGCGGCTGTGGCGGGCAGTTGATCCAGTCCCTGTTCCGGATAATTCATCACCCGCAGCAACATCGGCAGGCTCAGCGCTGACACTCGGCGAACCGGGGTCCCCAGCCGGGCCAGCTGCCCGGCAAGGTTGGCGGGGCTGGCGCCGTACAGGTCGGTCAGGATCAGCACGCCGTCACCTCCGTCGACCCGGCGCAAAGCGGCCGAGGCGAGCGGGAGCAGGGCGTCCAGGTCTGCGTCGAACGGTACTTCGAAAGCTTCGGTTTTCAGCGGCAACTGCCGCAGGAGCCGGGTCGCCACGTCAAGCAGGGCGGTCCCGACCCCGGGATGTGTTACGAGGAGAATGCCACAGGTCATTACTGCACGTTAACAGGTCAAGGTGAATCGGCGATAGCAGCAGATGAGGGGTACTGTGTCCCGTATTCAGTGTTGCTCGGGTCGGGGCCCTTTTTCATTGAAAAAGGGATCCGACCCCATGCGTTTTTCGATGCCTGGCAGCGATTCATCCACGCATGGCGTGGATCTACCGTGTCGACCAAGGTCGACACCTACCAACAGCGCACGGAATCTGTCAGAGGCGGGGCGGTGTGGGTAGGCAGGACCGTTGGCGCCATGGATGGCGCCATCGAGCCCCCATGGACGGGTTCACGGCGTGTCCTGCCTACCCACACCGCCCCGCCATCCCACGGAATGCCGCTTTTGCTGTTGCTGTTGCTGTTGCCGGCCAGCGGCCGGCACTACCAACGGGTGCCGGGCGCAGCCCGGCCGACCACCCTCAATCCTGTTCGCGGTGGTAGGTGGCCACGTCCTGCCAGCCCATCTCGCGGGCGTGCCGGGCCATGCGCTCGGCCAGGAACACCGAGCGGTGCTTGCCGCCGGTGCAGCCGAACGCCACGGTCACGTAGCTGCGGGTGCCATCCCCCAGTTTCGGCAGCCAGGTATCCAGGAAATCCATCAGCTGGGCCAGGTAACGCTGCACGTCGGGCTGTGCTTCCAGATAGTCGCGCACGCCCGGCTCGCGGCCGCTCAGCGCGCGCAGGTCCGGGTCCCAGTGTGGATTGGGCAGCACCCTCGCATCGAACACGAAGTCCGCCTCGGCCGGTACGCCGCGCTTGTAGGCGAATGACTCGAACAGCAGCGACAGGCCGGTGGCATGGTCCATCGCGAACTCGGTGATGATCCGCCGTCGCAGCTGGTGCACGTTGAGGGTGCTGGTATCGATCACAGCATCGGCCTCGCGGCGCAACGGTGCGGTCAGTTCGCGCTCGCGGGCGATCGCTTCGGGCAGCGACAGGCCCAGCTGGCTCAGCGGATGGCGACGGCGGGTGTCGGCGTAGCGCTTGAGCACCGTTTCGTCGCTGGCCTCGAAGAACAGTACCTTCACTTCCACGCCGGCGTCGGTGGCCAGCTGCCGCCAGTCGCCCAGCTGGCTCAGGTCGGCCTGGCCGCGGACATCGATGCCTACGGCCAGGCGGCGCGGTGCGCTGCCGTCATGGTTGGCCAGCAGGCTGCGCACGAAGTCCGGCAGCAGGTGGATCGGCAGGTTGTCCGAGCAGTAGTAGTCCTGGTCCTCGAAGGTCTTCAGGGCGACGGATTTACCCGAGCCGGACAGGCCGCTGACGATGATCAGGGTCGGGGCGGTGGGGATTGCGGTGCTCATGGACAGGCTCTTCGAGGGGCAGGAGGATCAGGGTGTTCGCCGTTCCAGCAGGTTGCTGTGGCGGGCGATGAACATGGCTGCCGGGTCAATGCCCTTGGTGCGCAGGATGTGCAGGCGGGTGGCGGCTTCGGTCAGCACGGCCAGGTTTCGGCCGGGCATCACCGGCAGGGTGATCAGCGGAACGTCCAGGTCCAGCACATGGCGGGTACCCGAGTCGCCGGTCAGGCGCTCGTAGCCATGCGGGGTGGGTTCGGTCATAGGCTTGGTCAGGTGGACGATCAGCCGAAGGTACTTGTTCTTCTTTACAGCCGTGTCGCCGAACATCTCGCGCACGTTCAGCACGCCCAGGCCGCGCACTTCCAGCAGGTCCTGCAGCAGTTCGGGGCAGGTGCCGTCGAGTACATCCGGGGCGATCTGGGTGAACTCGGGGGCGTCGTCGGCGACCAGGCGGTGACCACGGCTGAGCAGCTCCAGCGCCAGCTCGCTCTTGCCCGACCCGGCCTCGCCGGTGATCAGCACGCCAATGGAATAGATCTCCATGAACACGCCGTGCAGGATCACCCTCGGTGCGAGCGTGCGCGCCAGGTGGTAGGACAGGTGGTTGAGCAGTTCGTGGCCGCGCTTGGGCGACAACCACAGCGGCGTGCCGGATTCATCGGCGGCGGCGCGCAGGTCTTCCGGGCAGGCCTGGTTGCGGGTCAGCACCAGTGCAAGCGGGTGCGACTGCATGATCTTTTCGATGGTCTCCCAACGCTGGCGCGGTTCCAGCGCATCCAGCCAGGACAGTTCCTCGGTGCCCAGGATCTGCACCTTGTTGGGATAGATGGCGTTGAGGTAGCCGGCCAGCGAGGGGCGCCGGGAGACGGTATTGCCGGCCTCCAGCTCACGCTTCTCACCGGATTTGCCTGCGGCCCAGCGCAGCCCCAGCCGCTCGCGCTGCTGTTCGAACAGTTCACGGGCGGTGATGCTGGTATTCATGCGGCGCTCGCAGGTGGGGTCATGTCCAGCGCCTCGCGCAGGGCCCGGGCATCGCCGGCTTCACGCAGGGCCTGGCGGATATCCGGCGCGGAAAACAGCTCGGCCAGCTCGGACAGCAGCATCAGATGCTGGTGGGTGTAGTGGGCGGGGACGGCCATCGCGAACACCAAGTCCACCGGCTCATCGCCGCCGAAGTCGACCGGGGTCGCCAGACGCAGCAGGGCGCCACGGGGGCGGTCCAGGGTCGGCGCGCGGCCGTGGGGGATGGCGATACCGTGGCCGATCGCGGTGCTGCCCAGGGCTTCGCGCTGGCACAGGTTCAGATAGATCTGCTCGGCATTGGCCTGGCGGCAGGCCAGCAACCCGGCGGCGGCCTGCAGGACGCTGTCGCGGTCGGTGGCCGCGCAGAGCTGGGTCTGCACGGCCGCCAGGAGGTCAGTCAGGGGCATGTCTGCGGGGAACGGTGGCGATCAGCCACCATTGTCACCCACCGGCAGCGGTGCGTGCTGCTGTTTTTTCTCCTTGTGCTTGATGACCAGGCGGTCAAGCTTGTCCGCAAGCAGGTCGATCGCGGCATACATGGTCTGGCCGCCGGCCTCGGCGTGCAGGGTCTGCCCCGGGATGTTGAGGCTGGCGTCGACGTGGTGTTCGGTCTTCTGCAGCTTGAGGGTCACCCGCGCTTCGCAGTGCTGGTCGAAGTGTTTTCCGATCCGGGCCAGCTTCTCCTCCACATAGGACTGCAGGGCCGGGGTGACTTCGACGTCTTTGCCAAACGTTTCGATGCGCATCGGGTTTCTCCTGTGTTCGGATGTGCCAATGAACCTCTCCGCCGGGCGCGGCGGTGCGTCAAGCGATTCTGACCCTTTCGTGCGAGGCGGAGATGTTCATGGCTTCACGATACTTCGCCACGGTGCGTCGCGCTACTGGAATTCCCGACGATTTGAGCAGGTCAGCCAGCTTGGCGTCAGAAAGCGGCTTGCGCGGATTTTCGTCGTCGATCAGGCGCCGGATCATCGCCTGGATGGCGGTGCTGGACGCCTCGCCACCGCCTTCGGTATCGATGCCCGAGGCGAAGAAGGCACGCAGCGGCAGCGTGCCGCGCGGCGTGCGCACATGCTTGCGGGCGATCGCGCGCGACACCGTCGACTCGTGCAGGCCCAGTTCGGTGGCGATCTCGCGCAGGGTCAGCGGACGCAGCGCCTGTTCGCCGAACTCGAGGAAACCGGCCTGCTGCAGGATCAGGCTGCGCACCACCCGCAGCAGGGTTTCACCGCGCTGCTGCAGGCCCTTCAGCAGCCAGCGCGCCTCCTGCAGCTGGCCACGCAGGTAGCCGGCGTCGGCCTCGCCACAGCGGCGGATCAGCTGTTCGTAGCCACGGTGGATCACCACCTTCGGCCCGGCATGGGCGGCCAGCGCCGCGCGCCAGATGCCGTTCTGCCGCCACACCACCACGTCGGGCACCACGTAGGTATCCTGCGAAAGCGGCGCGATCTGGGTCCCTGGACGCGGGTCCAGCGAGCGCAGCAGGGCGACCGCCGTCTCGACCTCATCCAGCGGCTGTTTCAGTTCATGGGCCAGACCGGCGACGCCACTGCGTGGCAGCCGTTCCAGCGGGCCTGCGGCAATCTGCCGCGCCAGCGCGAGGCCCGCGGTGTCGCCAGGCAACACATCCAGCTGCAGCTGCAGGCATTCGCCGAGCGTGCGCGCGGCAACGCCGACCGGGTCGAAGCGCTGGATGCGATGCAGCACCGCAAGGATTTCATCCTCATCGGCATGGACCGACGGCAGCAGGGTTTCGGCGATGGTGGCCAGCGGTTCGCGCAGGTAACCGTCGTCGTCCAATGCATCGATCAGCGCAGCGCCGATGCTGCGGTCATGCATGGAAAGATGCGACAGGTGCAGCTGCCACAGCAGGTGGTCGGCCAGCGTCTCGGTTTCGGCCACGCGCTCGGCGGCGCTGCCGGTGTCATCATCATCGTCGAAGCTGCCGCCACTGCCGGCAGCGCTCCAGTCGAGCTCGGCCGGTGCCCAGTCGTCGCCATTGTCGGTGCGTTCGGCCGGCGTGTCGGCGTCCGTGTTGTCGCCGCCTTCATTGGCGGCACTGCTGTCGTTGCTGTCGGCCCAGTCCAGCAGCGGATTGCTTTCCACGGCCTGGGCGATTTCAAGCTCCAGCTCGGTCGTGGACATCTGCAGCAGCTTGATCGCCTGCTGCAGCTGGGGTGTGAGCACCAGCTGCTGTCCCAACGATGTCTGCAGCCGAGTCTTCATGCCTGTGCCGAATGGAAGGAAAGGGACCCAGCACCTGCGGTCACAGTTTGAAGGAATCCCCAAGGTAGACGCGACGTACGTCAGCGTTGTCCAGGATCGCCTCCGGCGAGCCCTGGGCCAGCACGGTGCCCTCGGCGAGGATATACGCGCGGTCGCAGATTCCCAAGGTCTCGCGCACGTTGTGGTCGGTGATCAGCACGCCGATGCCACGCTGCTTGAGATGGGTGACGATGCGCTGGATTTCGCCCACCGAGATCGGGTCGACACCTGCAAACGGTTCGTCGAGCAGGATCAAGCGCGGCTGCGCGGCCAGTGCGCGGGCGATCTCGCAGCGACGACGTTCGCCACCGGACAGGCTGGCACCGAGCTGGTCGGCGACATGGCCCAGCTGCAGCTCATCGAGCAGGCTGTTCAATTCGCGTTCGCGGCCGGCCGAATCCAGGTCTTCGCGCAGTTCAAGCACCAGGCGGAGGTTGTCGGCCACGGTCAGCTTGCGGAACACCGACGGCTCCTGCGGCAGGTAGCCCACGCCCTGCTTGGCACGGGTGTACATCGGGTCGCTGGTGATGTCCTTGCCGTCGAGCACGATGCTGCCTGCATCGGCGGCGACCAGGCCGACGATCATGTAGAAGCAGGTGGTCTTGCCGGCACCGTTGGGGCCGAGCAGGCCGACCACTTCACCGGCGTCGAGGGTCAGCCCGAAGTCCTTGACGACTTCGCGCTGCTTGTAGCGCTTGCGCAGGCCCTTGGCGACGAGCATTACTTCTTGCTCCCCGCCGGCCTGGCCGGCGTGCTGGCCGGAGCCGCCGCCTTGGGTGCGGCGGCCGGTTGCGCCGCCGCGTTCTTGTTCTTCGGTGGAATGACGGTGCGCACGCGGCTGCCATCGCCACCGGAGTTCATCTCCCCGGTGCGGGTGTTGTAGACCATGCGCTGGCCGGCATTGGTGCCGCGCGCGCTGGTGACCTTGTAGTTGCCGGTCAGGGTGATGATCTCGGTCTTGATGTCGTAGTCGATGCGATCAGCCACCGCGTCCATCCAGGTGCCGTCGTCGAGCTGCTGCTTCATCGTGGCCTGCTTGCCGGTGAATACCGCACGCACGGCCTCGCCGTCCTTGAGGTAGATCTCCGCTTCGGACGCGCGGATGTCCAGCGTGCCCTGGGTAACGGTCACGCCCTGCGAGAGCACGGTCTTGCCATCGCCGGTGAGCACGCCCGACTGGGCGCCGGACTCGATGTTCATGTTCTCGTTGCGATCAGTGGACTTGGCAAAGCCAGCGCTGGGAACCAGGAGACCGAGCGCGAGTACGGCTGCAAAGGGGATCTTCATCGGGGTCCGTTCTACCGGTGGGGCCGCCGGGAAACCGGGGGCGAGTGGGGGGGGCTGCCTTCCTTGCGCCGGTCCGGGGACGTCGCAGGAGGGTGGCGGAATCAGCGTCGGGGCGTGTAACGGCCCTTGGACTGGCTGAGGAAATGATACGTGTTGTTCTTCGAATCCACCTCGAAGCCGACGCCGGACTGTTCCATGCCGGGACGGGTCATGGTGACCCGCGCATCGGTGCGGGCACGGTTTTCCTTCGGGAACACGTCCAGGTGGTCGGTGCGGAACGTGGTCGGCACCACGCCCGGATCGGCCGGGCTGTCGCCAGCGACATTGCCACGCAGCTTCATTTCGTCGCCCTTGGCGCTGAGCCAGCCGGTCTCGGCGCGCAGGGTCCAGTGCTTGCCATCCTTGTCCGGCATCTCGAACAGTGGGGTGGCGATGTTGATGGTCTGGTCGCCACGCTGGCGTTCCAGCCGCGGTGCGCGCAGGGTGGTCGATTCCTTGCCCTGCTCATCCAGCGCGACGATCTGGAAGTCGTGCAGGATGTAGTCCACGCCGGCGTCCTGGCCGGCAGTGGCCGGGCCTTTGTCGCGGTTGCGCAGGGCCGCCCAGCTGCTGAGCAGGGCCGCCAGCAGCAGGCCGATGCCGAGCACGGTGCGCCAGTTCAGGGTGGGCAGGTTCATGCGCCGAACCTCGCCAGGACCGCGTCCACATGGCCCTGGGCGGCCAGCAGGATGTCGCACAGTTCACGGGCGGCGCCACGTCCGCCATCGGCGCGGGTCTGCCAGTGCACGCGCTCGGCGATCCACGGGTGGGCGTTGGCTGGCGCCACCGCCAGGCCGACCGCGCCCAGCGGCGCCAGGTCCGGCAGGTCGTCGCCCATGAAGGCCGCCTGCTCCAGGCCGATGCCATGCTGCGCACACAGCGCCTGCACGCTGGCCAGCTTGTCGCCCACGGCGATCTGGGTGTCGATGCCGAGGTCGGCGCCGCGCTTGAGCGCGGACTGGCTGTTGCGCGCGGTGATCAGCACGGGGTGGATGCCGTGCTGCTGCAGCAGTTTCAGGCCCAGACCGTCCTGCACGAAGTACGCCTTGCTCTCGTTGCCGTCCTTGTCGTAGTACAGCCGACCGTCGGTGAGGGTACCGTCCACGTCGAAGCAGGCCAGGCGGACGCGGGCCGCAGCGGCATGCAGGTGGGCGGGGAACGCGGGCAGCGGGGACCAGGGCATCAGGCGATCAGGCTCGGTGGGGGCGTGTGGGGCATTACAGACTGAATGGGGTCTACGGACTGTCGGTTAAACCACCCGGGCCCGCAACAGGTCATGAATGTTCAGGGCGCCGACCGCACGGCCCTGGCCATCGACCACGATCAGGCCGTTGATTTTCTGGGTCTCCATCTGCCGCGCGGCCTCTACGGCCAGCTGGTCGGCACCGATGGTGCGCGGGTTGCGGGTCATCACATCGGCGATCTTCGCGGTGCGCACGTCCAGCGCGCTGTCCAGCGCCCGGCGCAGGTCGCCGTCGGTGAACAGGCCGATCAGCACGCCATCGGCGTCGACCACGGCGGTCATGCCGAGCCGCTTGCGGCTCATTTCCACCAGCGCCTCGCTGAGGCTGGCATCGGCGCCCACGCTGGGCAGGTCCTCGCCGGTGTGCATGACATCGGTGATGTGCAGCAGCAGGCGACGGCCGAGGCTGCCGGCCGGGTGCGAGCGGGCGAAGTCGTCGGCGGTGAAGCCGCGTGCGTCAAGCAGGGCTACGGCCAGCGCATCGCCCATCGCCAGCGAGGCGGTGGTGCTGGAGGTCGGCGCCAGCGCCAGCGGGCAGGCCTCGGCCGGCACGCTTACATCCAGGTGGATGTCGGCGGCGGTGGCCAGGCTCGATTGCGGGCGCCCGGTCATGGAAATCAGCACGTTGCCCTGGCGCTTGAGCACCGGCAGCAGCATCAGCACCTCATCGGACTCGCCCGAATAGGACAGGGCCAGCACCACGTCGGCTTCGGTGATCATGCCCAGGTCGCCGTGGCCGGCTTCGCCGGGATGCACGTAGAACGCCGGTGTGCCGGTGGAGGCCAGGGTGGCGGCGATCTTGCGGGCAATGTGGCCGGACTTGCCCATGCCGGTGGCGACCACCCGGCCGCGGCTGGCCAGGATCGCCTCGCAGGCCTGCTGGAAGGCCTCGCCAAGGCGGTCGGCGACGGCATCCAGCGCCTGCCGCTCGATCTCGAACACGCGGCGGCCACTGGCGACCAGGCCGGCAGGGTCGACGGAACTGGGGGGCAACAGGGATTCGGCCATGCGGACGCCACGCAGCGGAAGTAGAATGGAGGCACATTTTATTAGGAAAGCCCGTTGGACGCCGACACCATCCGCAATCTGATCGAAACCGGCCTGCCTGGCGCCCGCGCCGACGTGCAGGGCGATGATGGCGTGCATTTCGAAGCGACCGTGGTCTGCGAGGCGTTCGCCGGCAAGATGCCGCTGGCCCGCCACCGCATGGTCTATGCCACGCTGGGCGACCTGATGGGCGGCGCGATCCACGCGCTGGCGCTGAAAACCGTGACCCCGGCCGAAGCCGGCTGAACCGCAGAAGATCCCGAATACATGGCCAAGATCGTTGTGACCGGCGGCGCTGCGCTGCACGGTGAAGTGAGCATCTCCGGCGCCAAGAACGCCGTCCTCCCCATCCTCTGCGCGACCCTGCTGGCCGATGAGCCGGTGGAGATCACCAACGTGCCGCACCTGCACGACGTGGTCACCACGGTGAAGCTGCTGGGCGAGCTGGGTGCCAAGGTCACCATCGACCAGGGCACGCTGTCGCGTGGCAGTGCGATCGTGGTCGACCCGCGTTCGGTCAACCAGCACGTGGCGCCGTACGAGCTGGTCAAGACCATGCGCGCCTCGATCCTGGTGCTGGGCCCGCTGCTGGCCCGCTTCGGTGCGGCCGAAGTGTCGCTGCCCGGCGGCTGCGCGATCGGTTCGCGTCCGGTCGACCAGCACATCAAGGGCCTGCAGGCGCTGGGTGCCGAAATCGTGGTCGAGAACGGCTTCATCAAGGCCAGCGCCAAGCGCCTGAAGGGCGGCCATTTCACCTTCGACATGGTCAGCGTCACCGGCACCGAGAACGTGCTGATGGGCGCGGTGCTGGCCGAAGGTACCACCATCCTCGACAACTGCGCGATGGAACCGGAAGTGACCGATCTGGCGCATTGCCTGATCGCGCTGGGCGCGAAGATCGAAGGCCTGGGCACTGCCCGCCTGGTCATCGAAGGCGTCGAGCGCCTGTCCGGCGGCCGCCACGAAGTGCTGCCCGACCGCATCGAAACCGGTACCTTCCTGGTCGCTGCGGCGATGACCGGCGGCAAGGTTACGGTCAACCGTGCGCGCCCGAACACCATGGACGCGGTGCTGTCCAAGCTGGTCGAGGCCGGCGCGAAGATCGAGACCACCGAAGACACCATCACCCTGGACATGCAGGGCAAGCGGCCGAAGGCGGTCAACCTGACCACCGCGCCGTACCCGGCGTTCCCGACCGACATGCAGGCGCAGTTCATGGCACTCAACTGCGTGGCCGACGGTGTGGGCGTGATCAACGAAACGATCTTCGAGAACCGTTTCATGCACGTCAATGAACTGCTGCGCCTGGGCGCGGACATCCAGGTGGAAGGCCACACCGCCATCGTGCGTGGCAGCGAGCACCTGAGTGGCGCACCGGTGATGGCGACCGACCTGCGTGCGTCGGCCTCGCTGATCCTGGCCGGCCTGATGGCCAGCGGCGAGACCACCATCGACCGCATCTACCACCTTGATCGTGGCTACGAGAACATTGAAGAGAAGCTGTCTTCGCTCGGCGCCACCATCCGACGCGTGCCATGATCCTGCGCGGCAAGTTCAGCCCGCGCCGCAAGGCGCTGCTGGCCCTGGTGCTGATCGTGCTGGCGTGGTTGGGCTATGCCTGGTACGCCAACATCGCCATCACCCAGGGCATCGAGCAGAAGGACATGGACTGGAACGGCGACGGCACGGTCTCGCGTGACGAGATCATCGAATCGTTCTACGCGGTCGCGGTGAACGACAGCCAGGACGGCAACCGCCATTGCCGCACCTTCGTCTGGCGCAGCACCGGCGAGCAGATCCGCGTGGACTGCCGCACCGAGTTCAAGCCGGCCGCGGCCGAGCAAAAGAAGTAAGAACAACGCCCGCGAAAGCGGGCGTTTTTTTACGGTAGATCCACGCCATGCGTGGATGAAGGCGCCGGGTCGCTGTCGGGGTCAGAGCCCTTCCCGTTGGGAAGGGATCCGACCCCGGGCGCTCAGTTCATCGCCTTGATGGTCAGGTCCAGTGCATCGCGGCCGCTCTCACGCTGCAGCATGCGCGCCGGCACCGGGAATTCCGGCACGATCCAGGCGATCAGCTCCTTGTTGCCGTCGGCACGCGAGACCTTGGTGGCTTCGTAGCTCTTGCCGCCCACGGTGATCGATTCCTTGCCGATCACGCGGTAGGTCATGTTCTTGATGCGGCCTTCGTCGACCATGCGATAAGTCAGCGGCTTGCCGGCGGCCAGGTCGCGGGCGATTGCCAGGTTGATCAGCAGCGCGTCCATGTCGCCCGTCTTCAACGCGATGGGGCCCGCACGGTCCGGCTTGATGTCGCCGGTCCAGGTGGCCTGGTTGCTGGTCCAGTTGTAGTTGGCCTGCACATTGCGCTTCTTCACCAGCAGTGCCGAACGGTCCTGGCTGCTGAGCGGGCGCAGCTGGCCGCGCACCTCTTCGAACACGGTGCTCTGGCTCAGGTCGGCCAGCTGGTTCTTCACCTGCAGCGTGTAGCGCCACTTGTTGGCTCCCTCGCTGCTCAGCGTCATGCTGCCATTGGCCTGCATGCCCATGTAGCTGGCCAGGTAATCGGCCTTGAATGGCTGCAGGGCCATGGCCGGCAGGCTGGCCACCGACAGTGCGGCTGCAGCGATCCAGGTGAGGGGGCGGGTCAGGGTGCTCATGCTCAGACTCCTTGGTACTCGATCAGGCGCAGATCGACGCGGTCTTCGCCGTCTTCGCGTTGCAGGATGCGCACCGGGGTGGGGACACCGTTGGCGATCCAGAGGATGGTTTCGTTGTTGCCGCCGTTGGTCCGGTACACCCGCAGCGCGTTGTAGGACAGGTCGCCGACCTCGACATTCTCGGTCTGCGGCGCGGCCTGGTAGTCGTGCTGGCGGACCTTGCCCATGTCCACGTAGCGGTAATGCATGGTGGCGCCCGGGCGGGCATCACGCATGATCGCCAGATTGATCAGCAGCGCGCTCTGGTCGCCCGGCTGCAGCGCGATCGGTTGCGCACGTTCCTTCTTGACGTCGCCGCTCCACTGCGCGGTGCCGGCCTGCCAGTTGTACGTGCCGACCGCTTTCTTGCCCAGGAACAGGCCCTTGCGCACCGTGCTCTGGCTGAGTGGCGCATAGACGCCGCTGCGCTCTTCGAACACCGTGCTCTGCTCGATGTTCAGGCCCAGCACGCTGGCGAAGCCGCGGCGGCCGACCACCTGCATGTCCACCCGCCACTGGTTGCCGCCGGTGTGGGTGACCTGCATGCTGGCGTCGCCGGCCTCCTTGCCTTTGTAGAAGGCCTGGTAGGTCGCGGTGAACGGCTGCAGCGGCGGCGGCTCCCAAGCCAGCGCCGGGGGCATCGGCACGGCCGGTTCTGCGGGCGGCTGTACTACGGGCGCCGGCTGCGCAGGGGCCGCAGGCGCTTGCACCTGGCCCCAACCCACGCCGGGAAGCACGACAAGCGACAGCAGCAATGAAGTGGACAGCAGGGTCGTGGTCTTCATGGAGGACAGGAGCTGCAGGAGGGGGGCAGGATGCCAGCCCCGCAGTCAGCGGGGCGTGTGCATGGGCGTTACCGGTTCAGGTTCCCGGCGGAATCTAGGGCCAGTGGGCTAAACAGGGGGTGACCGTCCAGGTGCGGCTGCCCCTCCCGTTCAGTCAGGCGACCGGCGCACAGCAGCTGGAGGGTGGCGATCAGCAGCGGGTGCTCCACCTCCAGCACGCGCGCGGCCAGGCTGTCGGCGTCATCGCCGGGCATCACCGGCACCCGCGCCTGGGCCAGCACGGCGCCGGCATCCAGTTCGGGAACGACCAGATGCACGCTGGCCCCGTGCTCGGCATCGCCGGCGTGCAGCGCCCGCGCATGCGTATCCAACCCCTTGTGCAGTGGCAGCAGGGAGGGGTGGATGTTGACCAGGCGGCCATTGAAGCGCTGCACGAAGGCTGCGCCGAGAATGCGCATGTAGCCGGCGCAGACGATCCAGTCCGGCGCGACCGCGGCCAGTGCATCGCCCAGGGCCTGCTCGTAGGCGGCGCGGTCGTCGAATTCCTTCGGCGCATGTGCCCAGCGCAGGCGTGCACCGACCCGTTGCAGCGCGGCGGCGGCTGGGCGGTCGGAGAACACGCCGACGATCTCGGCGGGCAGGCGGCCCGCTGCGATGGCATCGAGGATGGCCTGCAGGTTGCTGCCGCGCCCAGAGGCGAGCACGGCAATGCGGGTGGGCGTGGTCATTGCCGGGCACTCCGGCGGATCAACGGCCAGGTCAGCAGGCTGCCCACGGTCGCCAGCAGCATGTCGGCGTGCGCGTCCCACATGTCGCCCTGCTGCCCGTTGTAGGCCTCGGCGGCGTCGGGCGAAAGGGCCAGAGCGATGGCCCACTCGAACCACTCGTAGACCAGGCTGGCGCACATCACTGCCATCACCGCCAGGGTGAAGGCCTGGCCGCGGCGCAGCGCCGGCCAGGCATGGCGTGCCAGCTGCAGCAGCGCAGGCGTGAAGCAGACGCCGAACAGGAAGTGGATAAGCCGGTCGAAATGATTACGCTGCCAGCCAAACGCCGCATTCGGCGACCAGCCGGTCAGCGCCTGCGCCCATGCGTCGTAGGGCACGTTGGAGTATAGCCAGCGCGCGCCCACGCAATGCAGTGCGATGAAGCCACAGATCGCGATGAAGGCGCCATTGCCCAGCCAGCCACCCCGGCGGTCGGCCCATAGCAGTGCGGCCAGCCCGATCACGGTCAGGGTGCTGTGCAGGGCCTGCTCGATGGGCCACAGCGGGTGGATCCAGCTGATCGCGAATACCGCCAGCACGGCGGCGAAGGCCAGCTTCTTGGGGCCCGTGAAACGGGAAGCGGCAGGCGGGGCGGTCGTCGGGAGGGCAGGCGCGGACATGGGGAGTCGATCAGGGAAGGGGGCGTCTGCCAGCAAGCTCAGACGCTGAGATGGTCGCCGCGGTCGAACAGTGCGGCCATGTCAGGCTTGGACAGGAACACCCAGGCATAGGCGGTCAGGGCCATGCCCAGCGGGCCAGCCAGTACCGCCAGCCAGGCCGCGCGCTGGCACCAGGCCAGCCCGGTGCGGCGCGACAGCAGGCGTGCGGTGTGCAGCTGTACGACGCCAAGCGCGGCCGCCAACAGCGAAATGACCCCGTAGACCGTGGCCAGTACCGCGCCATCGCCCAGCCCGCGCGAGCTGGCGACCAGGCCGATGAAACCGAGGAACGCCAGCGCGGCCATCCAGTGGAAAACCGCCAGCGCGTAGAACAGCACCTTCAGCGTCTGCAGGTGGCTGGCCAGCTGCAGCTGCGCCAGGGTCTGCTGTGGTAGCGGCGGTGGTGCGCCGGGTGTCGTCATGTCGTTGCACCCCTTGCATCGAAGGCGGCCTTGACCTGCGGGCGCAGCAGCGTAACCAGGGTGAATACCCCCAGAACGGTGCCCAGCGGCGCGCACAGGCAGAGCAGGCCGGCCACGATCAGGCACAGCAGGTGGCGACGACGCTGGGCCAGGCAGCGTCCGGCCTGGATGACGAATGCGGCCATGCCCAGGCCACCGGCGACGAACACGGTCCCCAGCACCGTGAACACCCAGCCGAACAGGCGCTGTTCGGCCGGCGACGAGGGCTGGCCCCCGGAGTTCATCGGCAGATGGCCGCTCAGCGCACTGATGCCGAGCACGATGTACAGAATGAAAAACAGCGAGAGCAGCGCGATCAGGCCGCCGAACACGTAGTGCGCGATGGACAGCGCGCGCAGGTGGTCAGCGTCCTGCCTGCTGAAGACCGGCACGGCCGCCAACGGCGGCGGTACCGGGGTGGGTGCCAGGGGGGGCGTTGCGTCCATGCGGGCTCCTCGGGGTCGGGTTCAGCCGATGCGGACGCGCTCGGCGCCTTCGGCGGTGACCACCTGGCCGATGGTCCAGTGCTCCAGGCCCTGCGCCTTGACCGCCTCGGACACCGCAGCCACCTGGTCCGGCGCGACGATCAGCACGAAGCCGATGCCGCAGTTGAAAGTGCGCCACATCTCGCTGTCGGCCACCGCGCCTTCCTTCTGCAGCCACTGGAATACCGGCGGCAGGGTCCAGGACGAGGCCTGGATGTCCAGGCCGAGGCCGTCGGGCACCACGCGGATGATGTTCTCGGTCAGGCCGCCACCGGTGATGTGGGCCATGCCGTGGATGGCGTCGCCGTGCGACTTCAGCAGCGACAGGATCGGCTTCACGTACAGGCGGGTCGGTGCCATCAGCGCATCGACCAGCTTCACGCCACCTTCCAGTTCCAGGTCGGCCGGGCGGCCGGCGCGGTCGTAGATGCGGCGCACCAGCGAGTAGCCATTGGAATGCGGGCCGGACGAGGCGATGCCGATCAGCACGTCGCCGGCGGCCACGCTGGCGCCGTCCTTCAGCTCGCTCTTCTCGACCGCAGCCACCGTGAAGCCGGCCAGGTCGTACTCGCCCGGGGCGTACATGTCGGGCATTTCAGCGGTTTCACCGCCGATCAGCGCGCAGCCGGCCTCGGTGCAGCCGTTGGCGATGCCGCCCACCACCGCTGCGGCGGTGTCGATGTCCAGCTTGCCGGTGGCGAAGTAGTCCAGGAAGAACAGCGGCTCGGCGCCCTGCACCAGCACGTCGTTCACGCACATCGCGACCAGGTCGATGCCGATCGTATCGTGGCGGTTCAGCTGGTGGGCCAGCTTCAGCTTGGTGCCCACGCCGTCGGTACCCGACACCAGCACCGGCTCGCGGTATTTGTTGGACAGGTCGAACAGGGCGCCGAAGCCGCCCAGGCCGCCCATCACTTCCGGGCGGAAGCTGCGCTTGACCAGGGGCTTGATCCGCTCGACCAGCGCGTTGCCGGCGTCGATGTCGACACCCGCGTCACGGTAGGTGAGGGGGGAGGGGGCGGAAGACGGGGTGTTGGTCACGGGCGTCGGCGCTGGCAGGGGTTGAACGGGCGATTTTAACAGGCCGCATTGGCGCAAAGGCCGTATTCGGGCAACAATTCCCCCGGATTCGTCGAGCCAATGGATGTCCTGATGCGCCGCAGCCTGATTCTGACCCTGCTCCTTGCACTGAGCCTGCCAGTGGCCACGATGGCCCAGAGCGGCCTGCGCACCGAGGGAGATGTTGCCACCGCCTCGGGTGCGTACGAGGCCGAAGTGCCCGTCAACAGCCAGGCCGAAACCGATCGCAACGGCGCCCTGGCCCGTGCCCTGAGCGTGGTGCTGGGCAAACTGTCCGGCGACCGCAACGTGATGTCCCGCCCCGGCGTGGTGCAGGCGCTGCGCAACGCCAAGGACTACGTGGCCAGCTACGACTACAAGCAGGACCAGAGCGTGGGCGCCAGCGGCGCGCCGAGCTTCAGGACCCTGCTGGTGGCCCGCTTCCGCGAGGATGACGTCGACTCGCTGGTCTCGGCGCTGGGCCTGCCGCTGTGGCCGCAGCCGCGGCCGAAACCGGTGGTGTGGCTGGCCGTCGACGACGGCAGTGGCCCGCGCCTGGTCAGCGTGCAGCAGGCCAACGCCGCCCGCCCGCTGCTGAACCGCGCCATCGAGCGGGGTTACAAGCTGGGCCTGCCCAGCGGCGGTGCCGCCGAACAGGCGCTGGCCGGTGCCATCTGGCGCCAGGACAGTGCCGCCGTGGCCCGCGCCTCGTCACGCTACTCGCCGCCGATGCAGCTGATCGGCAAGCTCTACCGCGCCAACGGCGGCTGGCAGGCGGACTGGGTGTTCGTCGACAACGGCCGCGAGCTGAACAAGTGGACCAGCAAGGACGCCAACGCCATGCGTGCGATGGCCGCCGGTGCCGATGGCGCCGCCGACGCGCTGGTCAAGCGCTATGCCAAGGCGGGTGCCGCCGTCGGCCAGGCCGGGACCTACCGCGTGGTGGTCACCGGCATCAACAGTGCCGACGACTACCTGCGCCTTGCCGCCGGGCTGCGCGAGGTGCCGGTGGTGCGCAATGTCACCCCGCTGCACGCCTCGGCCGGCCAGCTGGAGCTGAGCCTGGAGATGACCACCGGCCTGGCCGGCTTCAACCGCATGCTGGGCGACAATGGCGTGCTGGTGCCCAGCGCGACGCTGCCGGCCCTGCCGACCCCGATCGATGACACCACCGGTGCCCCGGTGGCCGCGCCGGTCAGCAACGAGTACCGCTTGCGATGACCCTGACCCCGGAAGCCGAAATCGCGCAGTTCCTGCGCCGCCTGAAGTACATCCTGTTCGCCGGCCTGGTCGGCTGGGTGGTGTGGCTGCTGGCACCGATCCTGACCCCGTTCGTGCTGGCGCTGGCGCTGGCGTGGCTGGGCGATCCGCTGGTGGACCGCATCGAGGCCACCGGCCGTTCGCGCATGACCGGCGTGGTGCTGGTGTTCGCTGCGATGGTGCTGGTGATCGTGGCGCTGCTGCTGGTACTGGTGCCGATGATCGAGCGCCAGATCACCACCCTGATTGCGGTCGCGCCGCAGGCACAGGCGTGGCTGATGGAGAAGGGGATCTCCTGGTTCGAGCAGAAGACCGGCCTGGAAGTGATGCAGTGGCTGGATCCGGACCGCCTGATCGAATGGGTGCGCAGCCACTGGCAGCAGGCCGGCGGCTTCGCCACCACATTCATGGGCTACGTCTCGCGTTCGGGCTTTGCGATGGTGACCTGGGTGGTCAACATCCTGCTGCTGCCGATCCTGGCGTTCTACTTCCTGCGCGACTGGGACAAGCTGGTCGAGCGGGTGGCGTCGGTGATTCCGCGCAACCACATCGGCACCATCAGCGCGTTGGCGCGTGAGTCCAACGAGGTGCTGGGGGCGTTCATCCGCGGACAGTTCCTGGTGATGCTGGCGCTGGGCGTGATCTATGCCGGCGGCCTGTCGCTGGTCGGCCTCAAGCTGGGCCTGCTGATCGGCCTGATTGCCGGTCTCATCAGCTTCATCCCATACCTGGGCGCGACCACTGGCGTGCTGATGGCGGTGATCGCGGCACTGGTGCAGGCGCAGGGCTTCGACCTGAAGCTGCTGATCCTGGTGGGCGTGGTGTTCACTGTGGGCCAGCTGCTGGAAAGCTACGTGCTGACCCCGCGTATCGTCGGCGACAAGATCGGCCTGCACCCGGTGGCAGTGATCTTTGCGGTGATGGCCGGCGGCCAGCTGTTCGGCTTCCTCGGCATGCTGCTGGCGCTGCCGGTGGCGGCGGTGACCAACGTGCTGCTGCGCTATGCGCATCAGCGCTACCGCCAGAGCGAGCTGTACGTGGGCGAGAAGCCGGCGATCGTGCTTGATGGCGTAGTGGACGCCCCCCATATCATCGTTCCGAACGACAAGGGCCCCGACCTGAAGTGATGGGCGTGCCGCAACTGCCGCTGGCCCTGCATTACCCGCGGGACCAGCGCCTGGAGACCTTCATCGGCGCGCCGGACGGCGCGCTGGCGCAGCTGCGCGCGATCGCGGTTGGTGCCAGCCACGACTGGGTCTACCTGGAAGGTGCGGCGGGAACCGGCAAGACCCACCAGGCGCTGGCGATGTGCTCCAGCGCCGAGCAGGCCGGGCGCCTGCCGACGTACGTGCCACTGGCCAGCGCAGCAGGCCGCGTCCGTGCAGCGCTGGATGGGCTGGACGCACGCGAACTGGTGGCGCTGGACGGGCTGGACGAGGTTGCCGGCAATCGCGAGGACGAGATCGCGTTGTTTGATTTCCACAACCGCGCGCGCGCTGCAGGTGTGACCGTGCTGTACACGGCGCAGAAGGCACCGGGCGAGCTGGGCCTGGTGCTGCCGGACCTGCGTTCGCGCCTGGGCCAGTGCGTGCGCGTGCTGCTGCAGCCGCTGGATGAGGAAGGTCGTGCTGCGGTGCTGCGCGAGCGTGCACTGCGACGTGGCCTGGCCATCGACGAAGCGGCCATCGAATGGCTGCTGTCGCACACCGGCCGTGAGCTGGGTGGATTGATCACCCTGCTGGACTGGCTGGACCGCGAATCGCTGGCGGCGAAGCGGCGGATCACCGTGCCGTTCCTGCGCCAGGTGCTGGAAGAAGGCCGGCCTCGTTACTGAGGGTGGGGTTTGTTTGCAGGGCTGCGCCCTGCACCCGCCGAAGCCGAAGCAACGTCAACGTCAACGTCAAAGGCTGGCTTCCTGAGGGGAGGCGGGGTGGCTCAGGTTGCGGGGGACGGCGCAAGTACGTCCATGTAGCCTCGATCGCGCCATCCATGGCGTTCACGTCCCCGCAACCTGAGCCACCCCGCCTTCGACAGGTTCCCGCGATCTGCCGGGACTGCGTACTGCACTGCTGTTGGTGGGTGTCGACCATGGTCGACACGTGTCTTGCTTGTGGTGGGTGACGACCGTTGGTCGTCACCGGAGCAAGCGCAGCGAAGCGACCCGCTTTTGCTTTTCTTTCCTTTCTTCCGTGGCTGGACGCCCACGGAAACTGTCAGAGGCCGGGCGGGTGGGCCATGCAGGGGCGTTGGCGCCATGGATGGCGCCATCGAGCTTACAGGGGTGAGGGCGCTTTGCTTGCGAAGCACTGCTTCGCAAGCGCCTGAACGCACAGCCGCCAGCGGCTGGGCCGGGCCCCGGAGGGGGACTTGCAGCGTCCCCTGCATGGCCCACCCGCCCGGCCAAGCACGCGATCCGCTTTACGCGACCAACCACGAGGGGCTCAGCCGTTCGCCGCCAACTCAGCATCCAGCGCGCGCAGCCGATCCACGGTCCCGACATCGGTCCAACGCCCGCGATGGTGCTGCCCCGTCATCAACCCCTGCGCCATGAAATGCTTCTGTAGCGGCACCACCGAGAACCTCGGCGGCAGCCGCTCGCTGCCCGGCGCATCGCCGATCACCGCGCGCCAGTCGGCCACGATCGAGGGGCGGTACACGCCGATGCCGGCATAGGTCAGGCATGGCCCTGCGCGGTCGTGGTGCAGCAGGCCCTGTGCATCCAGCCGATAGTCACCGTTCGGGTGCTGAACCGGATTGTCGACCAGCACCAGATGTGCCTGGCCCTGCGGCTCGCGCGGCAGCGTGGCGAAATCGAAATCGGTCCAGATATCGCCGTTCACCACCAGGAACGGGGCATCGCCCAGCACCGGCAGTGCATTGAGGATGCCGCCGCCGGTTTCCAGCGGGGTCTGCCCTTCGTAAAGGAAATGCAGGCGCAGGCGCCACTGGCTGCCATCACCCAGCGTCGCCGGGAACTGCTCGGCCAGCCACGCGGTGTTGACCACTACCTCGCGTACGCCGAGCGCCGCCAGGCGCTCCAGGTGCCAGACGATCAGTGGCTTGCCGGCCACTTCCAGCAGCGGCTTGGGTGTGTGCAGGGTCAGCGGGCGCATGCGCTCGCCGAGCCCGGCGGCAAAGACCAGCGCCTTCATCGGGCCACGCGCATCGGTGCGCCCAGTTCGGCCAGCGCCGGCTTGATGCGGTTTTCCAGCAGCTGCTGCAGGGGGGCCAGCTCGCGATAGCGTGGCAGCACTTCATCCAGATAGCCGATGAAGCGCGGTGCGTCGTCCAGGTAATGGCCCTTGTTGTCGCGGTAGCGCAGGCGGCAGAACAGGCCGAGGATCTTCACGTGGCGCTGGATGCCCATCCAGTCGGCATCGCGCAGGAAGGTGGCGCGGTCGGGCACCGGCAGGCCGGCGTCGCGCGCGCGTCCGTGGTACTGCGCCAGCCACTCGTCAACGCGCTGCAGCGGCCAGCTCAGGAAGGCGTCCTTGAATAGGCTTACCGCGTCGTAGGCGATCGGGCCACGCACCAGGTCCTGGAAATCCAGCACCGCGGGGCCGTCGTCGACCGGCATCAGGTTGCGCGGCATGTAATCGCGGTGGGTCATCAGCTGGGCCTGGCCCAGCGCGTTGTCCATCAACCGGCGATGCACCAGCTGCAGCCCCTCGAGCTCACCGCAGTCCAGTTCCAGGTTCAGGTGCCGCTGCAGGAACCATTCGTCGAACAGGCCGGCATCGCGCTGCAGCAGCGCTTCGCCGAACTGGCCGAAGTCGGCTGGCACTGCAATCGCCTGCAGGCGCAGCAGCTGTTCGATCGAGCGGCCAAACCATTCATCGGCATTGCGCTCGTCGAGGATCCTGGCCAGGGTCGGGCCGCCGAGATCTTCCAGCAGCAGGAAGCCGGCCTCCAGGTCCTGCGCCAACAGTGCGGGCACGCGCAGGCCGTTGTCGTGCAGCAGGCCGCGCATGCGCAGCCACGGCCGCGGATCTTCCAGCCCCGGTGGGGCGTCCATCACGATGTGGCTGCCACGGGTGCTGGTGGTGCGCCAGTAGCTGCGCATGCCGGCATCGACCGAAGCGCGCTCCACCACCGCGCTGGCATCGTCGAGCTGGGTACGGGCCCACTGCAGGCGCCGCGCGCTGCGCTGGGGATCGGAGGCGGGTTCGGTCATGCGGGCATATCCGGGGGCGCTGGACGCGCCAACGTCGGGAACAGGAAGGGAAGGGGGACGGGGTCAGCGGCGGCCGCTGAACAGGCGCAGGACGGCCAGCACGGCCACCGCGCCCACCACCGCACCGAGGAAACCGGCCGGTTCGCCGGGGGCATACCAGCCCATGTACTGGCCGAACCAACCGGCCAGCAGCGCACCGAGGATGCCCAGCACGATGGTCAGCAGGCAGCCCATGCGGTTGTTGCCGGGCATGAAGAAACGCCCGAGCAGGCCGACGAAGAAGCCGACCAGCAGGATGTACAACCAGCTGCTGCTGCCGAACAGACCATTCATGCGCGCGGATTCCGCTTGAGTGTGGACGCAGCCTAGCAAGGCCAGGCTGCGTCCGTCACCGGTGCCGGATCAGCAGCAGCCGTGGTCGCCGTGGCGGGTGCCGCTGTCGGCAGCCACCGGCGAACCGCTGGTCTCGCCACGCAGGCTGGCGGCGTAGTGCTCGCTGATCACCTTGGACACGCAAGCGGTGACCTTCTTGCCCATCGGGATGTGCAGGAACTCATTCGGGCCGTGCGCATTGGAGTGCGGGCCGAGCACGCCGGTGATCATGAACTGCGCACCCGGGAACTTCTCACCGAGCATGCCCATGAACGGGATCGAGCCGCCTTCGCCCATGTACATCGCTGGCTTGCCGAAGAAGGCCTGGCTGGCATCGTCGATGGCCTGGGTCAGCCACGGCGCCATGGCCGGGGCGTTCCAGCCGGTGGAGGCCTTTTCCAGGTCCAGGGTGACCTGCGCGCCGTTCGGCGGGTCGCGCAGCAACGCTTCCTTCAGCAGCTCGCCGCAGGTCTTGCCATCGGCGGTTGGTGGCAGGCGCAGCGACAGCTTCACCGAGGTCTGCGGGCGCAGCACGTTGCCGGCCGATTCCAGCGGCGGCATGCCGCCCACGCCGGTGACCGACAGCGCCGGGCGCCAGGTGCGGTTGAGCACCAGCTCGGTCAGGTCCTCGTTCATCGGACGCAGGCCGTCGACCATGGGGAACTTTTCGAAGATCTCGGTATCGACCACTTCGGCCGCGCGCCTGGCCTGTTCCAGGCGCTCGGCGGGGATTTCGACGTTCATGCCGTCGATCAGGATGCGGCCGGTGTCCTGGTCCTCGATGCGCGACAGCAGCTGGCGCAGCAGGCGGAAGCTGGACGGCACCACGCCGGAGGCATCGCCGGAATGCACGCCTTCGTTGAGCACCTTCACGGTGAAGTTGCCGCCGGTCAGGCCGCGCAGCGAGGTGGTGCACCACAGCTGGTCGTAGTTGGCGCAGCCCGAATCCAGGCAGACCACCAGCGAGGGCTTGCCGATCCGCTCGGCCAGGTGGTCGACGTAGGCCGGCAGGTCGTAGCTGCCGGACTCTTCGCAGGCCTCGATCAGCACCACGCAGCGGGCGTGCGGCAGGCCTTGGGCCTGCAGCGCCAGCACGGCGGCCAGCGAGCCGAAGATGGCGTAGCCGTCGTCCGCACCGCCGCGGCCATACAGCTTGTCGCCGCGAAGGACCGGCGTCCACGGGCCGAGATCGTCATCCCAGCCAGTCATTTCCGGCTGCTTGTCCAGATGGCCGTAGAGCAGGATGGTGTCGTCGCCGGTTTCGGCGCCGGTCGCGGGAATTTCCAGGAAGATCAGCGGCGTACGGCCTTCCAGGCGCACCACTTCAACCTTCAGGCCGGGCAGCTGCTGGGCCCTGGCCCAGTTCTCCATCAGGGTGACCGCCTGTTCCATATAGCCGTTCTGCACCCAATTGGCGTCGAACATCGGCGACTTGTTGGGAATGCGGATGTAGTCGACCAACTGCGGGACGATTTCGCTGTCCCACTTGTCATTGACGAATTGGCCGAGCTTGGCGCTGTCCATCTGAAACTCCGGTTGCATGGGCTGATCCGGCCATTCTACGCCTGTGCCACGGGTAGGGTTTTTCCTACATCACGTCGGGTATTTGGCTGGCTTACGGAAATCCGGGAAACCGATAGGCTGTGCACATGTGGTGACGGACACTGTTCCTGCCGACGGGATTGCCGGTCGGGGCGGCCAGAATCACAGGGAGATACACGTCGTGCCTTGGAGTGTCGTGTTGAGGGCACTGGTGCTGGTAGTGGGGATCGCTGGGGCGCATGCCGCCGAACCGATCGACATCAACCGCGCCGATGCCCAGGCGCTGCAGCAGGGATTGACGATGGTCGGGGCCGCCAAGGCCGAGGCGATCGTCGAGCACCGGCGCAGACACGGCCCGTTTCATCGCGTCGAGGACCTGGCGCAGGTGAAGGGGATAGGGAAAGCGATTGTCGAACGGAATCGACAGCGGATCACCGTAGGCAACAGGTTGTTGCCGGCGGATCCGGTACCCGGATCGGTACCGGTGCGGACCGTACCCAGGCGCTGACAGCAGGAATCGTCGGAACCGGCAGGAGGCTGGTTCACCGGTCGCGGACAGGAAGGCCGTGACCACCGACCGCCGCAGGACGCGGCACCAATCACCAGGATGGTGGCATCACAGACCTGTGGAAGGGGCTGAGATACAAACAGGACAGACGCGGCCGCGTGCAGGATGCAACGCTACCCCCACAGCGCAGGATGCGAGGGGGCGGCAGCAGGCCGACAAGGACGTAACGATTGCCCGGTACGACACATGGCTGTGTCGCCGGGCAGTTTCATTTCCGGCGCCTGGTTTTGCCGCGGCCACCACGGGCCGATGGTGTACGGTGGCCGCTCTGCATGGAAAGGACCCCCGCTGGATGCTTCCGCACCGCCCCACGACCCTGATGCTCGCCCTTGCACTGGCCCTGCCGCTGCTGGCCCATGCCGCTGCGACGACACCGGCTGCCAAGCCCGCAGCTGCCACCGCCGACACCGCCGAGGTGCGCGGGCCGACCGACCTGAAGCCGGGCGAATACCTGTGGCATCCGGAAATCTCGCCGACCGGCCCGATCGTGCTGGTGGTCAGCCTCGATGAGCAGCGTGCCTACGTCTACCGCAACGGTATTGCCATCGGCCTGACCACGATCAGCTCGGGCAAGGCCGGGCACGAGACACCGACCGGCGTGTTCACCATCCTGCAGAAGGACAAGGACCACAGGTCCAACCTCTACAACAGCGCGCCGATGCCGTACATGCAGCGGCTGACCTGGGATGGCATCGCCCTGCATGGCGGCAGCCTGCCCGGGCATCCGGCCTCGCACGGCTGCGTGCGCCTGCCGCAGGCCTTCGCGCAGAAGCTGTTCAGCGAAACCCAGCGTGGCGATACCGTCGTGGTGGCCGATGCCAAGAGCTCGCCGATGACCCTGGCCTATCCGTCAGTGCTGGCGCCGGTCAATGCACGCGGCCAGGCCCTGCCGGAGACGGAGGGTGGGGCGTCGGCACAGGCCTGGTGGAACGACAGCGCGGCGCCGGCCGGGCAGGTCGGCATCCTGGTCAGCCTGCACGACCAGCGCCTGTACGTGCTGCGCGATGGCGTGATGATCGGCGAGTCGCCGCTGAAGGCCGACGCGCTGCCGGCCTTCCAGGGCACCACCCTGTTCGTGATGGAGCAGGGTTACAGCGATACGCCCAGCCCGCTGGACGCGAACCAGCGCCTGCACCAGTGGACGGCCTACCCGTTGCTGGGCCAGGACCGTGCCCAGGCCACGCCGGACCTGCTGGCCACGCCCTCGCTGCCGATGGCGCTGCCGGCCGAGTTCGCCCGCCAGCTGTACCGGGTGCTGGTGCCAGGCACGACCCTGCTGGTGACCTCGCTGCCGGCGGTCCGCCCAAGCCCGGCTGAATCCGGAATGCAGCCGGTCTTGGAATCCGAGCCGCCAGGGTCCACCCTCAAGGGCAACTGAGTCCCTTCGTTGTGCCCATGACTGTATCCCGCCTGTGCCGGCTGGCCGCGTTCGGCCTGCTGGCGACCTCGGCCAGTGCCCCGGCGCTGGCACAGACGCCCGCCCTCGCCACCAGTGCCGAAGATCTGGCTGCCTTGCTGTCGCGCAGTGCGCCCAAGGCCGACCGCCACGTGTTGCAGCTGGCGGCGCACGCCATGCGCTGTGCGTTGCAGCGGCCGGAGCTTGGCATCAACGGTGACCGACTGAGCGTTATCGATTACTCGCGACCGTCCACCGAGCCGCGCCTGTGGGTGTTCGACCTGGCCCATCAGCGCCTGCTGTTCGAGGAATGGGTGGCGCATGGCCGCAACAGCGGCGAGAACCGCACCGAGCACTTCTCCAACCGCGATGGCAGTTTCATGTCCAGCCTCGGCGCGTTCACCGCGCAGGAGACCTACATGGGCGGCAACGGGTATTCGCTGCGCTTGGCCGGGCTGGAACCGGGCTTCAATGACCGCGCGCGCGAACGCGCGATCGTCATCCACGGCGCGCCATATGTGAACCCGGCCACCGCGCAGCTGCAGGGGCGGCTGGGCCGCAGCCTGGGCTGTCCGGCGGTGCGCCTGTCGGTGGCCAAGCCACTGATCGATGCGTTGCGTGGCGGCACGATGGTGTTCGCCTATTACCCCGACCAGGACTGGTTGAAACACTCGCAGCTGCTGGCCGGCGGGTGCGGCGGCCAGGGCACGCTGGCCACGCGGTGATGCACGATGGCGCGCGGCGTGATGCAATGCGCCGATGAACGTCGACTCCCTGCTGCACACTCCGAGCCAGGTCATCTCCCGCCTGGACTACCGCCGCGAACGCTGGCGGAATGGACTTGGCTGGACCCGCGAGATCCTGCGCCTGCCTGCGCAGGGGAATGACTGGGCGCTGCGCCTGTCGGTGGCCGAGATCGAGCTGGACGCGGCGTTCTCCGCGTTTCCCGGTGTGGAGCGTGAGCTGGTGCTGCTGCAGGGCAATGGCGTGCGCCTGCGCTTCGAGGATGGCCGCGTGGCCGAAGTCCTGCCGCCGCATGGGCGCGTGCGCTTTGCGGGCGAGGAAACGCTGCACGGCGAACTGGTCGACGGCACCACCCACGACTTCAACCTGATGTGGAAGCGCGACCTGCTGCAGGCCGAACTACTGCATCGGCCGCTGGTGGGCTCGATGTTCTTCTTCTGCGAACCAAGCGTGGCCTGGGCGCTTTACCTGTTGGCCGGTCATGCCGAATTTGGGGCTGACAGCGGTCTGCCGCCGATGCACGCTGGCGATACCGCGTGGTTGGCGGCCGGTGAACGGCAAAGGCATGCGTTGCAGGGCGGGGGCGAGTTGCTGGCGATCCGGGTCAGTGCGGCGGCGGGATGATTCCTCGGCGCCGGTGGGCGCTATCCACGCATGGCGTGGATCTACGGGTGTGCGATTGCCACGCTGCCCGGACACGCCGTTCAGTAGATCCACACCATGCGTGGATGCGGTGAGCTCAATACACATCGCGCCGGTAACGACCGGCCAGCAGTAGCGCTTCCTTGTCCGCAGTCCCCAGCACCTGCTCGATCACCGCATCCACCGCCGGGGCCATGCCCTGCAGGCTGCCGCAGACCAGGATCGTCGCGCCTTCATCCACCCACTGCCGCAGTGTTGCTGCTTCGGCCAGCAGGCGGTCCTGCACATAGCGATGCACACCGCCATCGCGGCTGAACACTGCATCCAGCCGCGCCAGCGTGCCGTCTTCCAGCATTGCCTGCAGCTCTTCGCCAAAATGGAAGTCATGCGCAGCAGTGCGCTCACCGAACAGCAGCCAGGTACGGCGCGCGCCACTGCGCACCCGTTCGTGCAGGTGCGCGCGCAGGCCGGCGATGCCGGTGCCGTTGCCGATCAGCAGCAGCGGTACCTCGGCGGCGACGCCGTGGAAATTGTCGTTGCGGCGCAGGCGGAGCTGCACCGGCTCGCCGATGACCGCGTGGTCGCACAGCCAGCCGCTGCCGATGCCAGGCGTGCTGTCCGCGCGCAGCTGGCGACGCAGCAGCAGCTCAACCGCGCCGTCGGCCATCACCGAGGCGATGGAGTACTCGCGATGCGGCAGCGGCTGCAGGGTCGCCAGCAATGCGGGCAGATCACCCGGGGGAACCAATGAAGGCAGTTGCGAGCGCGCGACGCGTGCCAGCAACGTCTGTCCGTCATCCAGCACCCTGTCCGCATCGAAGCGCTGTGCGTCCAGCCAGGCACGCACGGTGTGCGACGCATGCTGCGGGCCGATCTCGGCGATGTCGCCGGCCTGCCACTGCACATCTGCGCCGGCCGGTGGCCGCAGGCGCAACCAATACACTGGACCGCCGGGGCTGCCCGGGTTCAGATGTTCGCGCTGCAGCAGCGTCCACGGCTGGTATTCGGCCGGGCTCCAGTCGGGCAGTTCACTGGCGCCGCCGCCGAGTTGTCCCAGCAGCTGTTGCCAATGACGAAGCGCTGCCGGATCGGCGTTGTCGACCTCGATCGCATCGAACAGCGGATGCGCGCCGTGCTGGCGCAGCCATTGGTCAAGCTGGTGGCCGAATCCGCAGAAGTGACCGTAGCTGCGGTCGCCCAGTGCGAGCACGCCGTAGTGCAGGTGCTGCAGTGAAGGCGGCGAGACCATGACATCGCGCAGGAACGGCAGCGCGTGGTCAGGTGGATCGCCTTCGCCGGTGGTGCTGGCGATGAACAACGCGCGCTGGCTGCCGGCCAGCAACGCGGCGTCCACCTCATGCAGGCCGCGCACGCGCACGGGCACGCCGGCACCGCGCAGGGCCTCTGCGCTGCGTTCGGCCAGTTCGCGGGCAAAGCCGGTCTGGCTGGACCAGACCAGCAGGATGGGCGCGATGTCTCCGGTTGCGGCATCGTCGCGCGGGCGCCCACGCCACCACAGTGCGGCGCAGGCCAGCGCATAGACGGCCGTGGCGAGTGCCGCGATCTGCGAGTGCCGAATCGGTGGCGCGCCCTGCCACCACGCTTCACCGAGATGCAGGCGCAGCAACGCCCAGCCGATCAGCGCCAACAGGAGCAGGGCCAGGGCGTTGCCGAGCCACGCGCGCGACCGGCGTCCGCTCATGCGTCCTGCTCGTCGAGCAGGCGCTTGAAGGCGCTGCTGAGGAACTCGCGCGGGCCTTCCACGGCCCGTTGCAGGTAACGCACGGCCAAGCCCTCGCGCTCGGCCAACGCCAGGCCCTCATCACGGCCGAGCACGGTCAAGGCCGTGGCCCAGGCATCGGCGTGCATGGCGTCGTCGGCTACTACGGTGACTGCCGCGGCGACCTGGCGCACCGGCCTGCCGGTACGCGGATCGAGGCTGTGACTGTAAACCTCGCCATCGGCCAGGTACTGGTGCCAGCGATCGCCGGAGGTGGCCACGGCCTTGCCATCCAGTGCCAGCACCCGTGGCGGGGTATCGGTGTGTGCATCCTCTTCCGGTGCGGACTCCACCAGCACGCGCCAGGGATGGCCATCCGGCTTGCGGCCATAGCCTGCCAGTTCGCCACCGACCTCGATCAGCGCTGCTGCGATGCCTTGTCCACGCAACCAGGTGGCCACGTGATCGACGCCGAAGCCCTTGGCGATCGCAGAGAGATCCAGTTCCAGCCCGCCCGGCTGCAGCAGTGCATCGTCCTGCCAATGCAGGCGTTGCCAGCCGCAGCGTTCACGCGTCACCCGCAGCATCGCCGTGTCGGGCTGGCGGCGTTCACCGGCATGCGCACCGAAGCCCCACAGTGCAACCAGCGGACCGACGGTGGGATCGAAGGCGCCGTCACTGGCGGCAGCGATGGCCTGTGCGCAGGCCAGAACGTGGCGCGTTTCGGCGGGCAGTACACACCATTGGCCAGTGTTGGCGCGGTTGTAGCGGCTCAGATCCGAACCGCGCTCCCATGTGCTCATCTGCGCCACCACCGCATCCAGCCGCGCCTGGATGCCAGCATGCAGTGGGTGCAGGTCGCGCTGGCGCGGCGCGACCAGCGACACGCTCCAGGTGGTGCCCATGGTGGTGCCGCCGAGGCGGGCGATGTCGAGCTGGGGATCAGTCATGGTGATGCGTCGTGGCGGCGATGCCGGGGTGTGCCCGGCATCGTGGTCCACATCACTGCGGCAGCACTTCCAGCGTGGCGACGTAGCTCAGGCGGCGCTTGGCGGCCTGCTTCACCGAGGTCTTGTTGTCTTCGGTGCCGGTTTCCAGCCAGTACATGCCGGCTTCCGGCCAGGTCACCTTGATCTCGCCCTTGGCGTCGCTGGTGAGCTTCAGTTCGTCCTGTGCGTTGCGGTAGCGGGTGGCGCCCCGCACGATCTCGAACTCCAGGCCAGCGGTCGGCTTGCCATCGACCAGCACGCGGAAGGTGGCTTCCTCGCCGGCGAACAGGTCGTTCGGGTGGCCAACAGCGACCAGCTCGATACCCCGGTTGGTCGGCTTCAGCGCGGTGCCGTTCGGCGCACCGTTGGTGACGAAGGTCTCCACGCGGCCGATCGACTGGCTCAGTTCCAGCTTCTTCGCGTCCTTGGGCAGTTCGCCAAGGGTCGCCACGCTGCCGCGCCAGCGCTTGCGCTCGCCATTCTGCTCATAGGTGGCGAACAGGCCGTCATTGACCGACGCGATGCGGTAGGTGCCTGGCTGCTTCAGTTCGATGTCGAACACACTGCGGTACTTGCCGGTGGCCGCGTTCTGCGGCTGCACGGTGCTGCCGTCCGGCGCGGTGATCACCAGCGATTCCAGTCGCAGCGGCACGTGGTTGAAGTAGAACAGGTCGTTGGAGACCGCACCGTCGACGGTGACCCACGGTGCGTTGCCGGCGAGCACGGTCTGCGAGGGCAGCAGCCAGGCCTTGTGGGCCAGGGCGGAGAAGGGAAGGGCAGCGGCCAGGGCGGCGGCGAGGACGAGCGTGCGCTTCATGCGGAAGACTCCAGGGACGTTGGGTGGATGGGGTCAGGGCCCTTCCTGCGGAAGGGATCCGACCCCGGGATCGGATCCCTTTCCAACGGAAAGGGCTCTGACCCCGGAACAAACGGTCAGGGTTTGACGGCGAGGGTGACCTGGCCCAGTTCGGTGGCGCCCTGCGCCTTGCCGCTCTGCGCGGCGGTGGCCGGCCAGGTGAAGGGGATCTTCAGCAGTTCGCGGCCGCCGACTTCGCGCACCGCCTCCACCACCAGGGTGTAGTTGCCCGGGGCCAGCTGCTTCAGTGCCGGCTGCCTGTCGTTGAACGACAGCGCGTGCTTGCCGGCCGGGCGGGTCGGGCCGGTCACGCCGTCCACCGGCACCTGCAGGGTGCGGCCGCTCTTGCGCCACCACTGGCGCAGATCGGGCAGCCACTTGGTGCCGTGGCCTTCGCTGTTGCTGGTCTGCTGGTACCAGACCGACAGGTTGGCCGCGACCTTCTGGTCGGCGCCTTCCAGCCACACCGCCACATACGGGCGGTGGTATTCGGCCACGTTGAGCTTGGGCACTTCGACGTTGATGTCGAGGGTGGTGGCATAGGCCGGCGAGGTCGCCAGCAGGCCGCTGAGGGCGATGGTCAGGGTGACGCGCATGGGGCGGCTCCGGAGGAACGGATGGAATTCACGGTGGAAGTCAGTGGATCAGCAGCAGGGCGATCAACAGCGGGATCATCAGGCCGAGGCCGACCAGCGGCCAGGTCATGCGCCGTTGCCGCGCATGCAGGTGCAGCAGGAACAGGCCGGTGATGCAGAACACCAGGCAGGCCACGGCGAACAGGTCCAGGAACCAGCCCCATGCGGGGCCTGCGTTGCGGCCCTTGTGCAGGTCGTTGAGGTAGGAGACCACGCCGCGCGAGGTCGATTCGTACTCCACCGCGCCGGTTTCGCGGTCTATGCTCAGCCAGGCGTCGCCACCGGGGCGCGGCAGCGACAGGTAGATCTCCTCGGCCGACCACTCGGCCGGGCGGCCGCCGATGGCGATGCCCAGCTGCGTGTCCAGCCAGTGCCGGGCCGGGCGCGGAATCGGCGCGTTGCCGTCTTCGCGCGTGCCCAGCTGGCCCAGCAGCTCGGCCGGCAGTTCCAGATGCTGGTTCTGCACCAGGGGTTTGGCCTCGATCTTCGCGGCATGGTTGAGAGTCAGGCCGGTCACCGCGAACAGCAGCATGCCGATCAGGCAAACCGCGGAGCTGATCCAGTGCCACTGGTGCAGCGTCCGCAGCCAGAAGCCACGGTTCTGTTGCTGCTGCACGGTGGAAAGGGCGGGACGGCTCACGGCACGGTTCGAAGCGGACGGGGACTGCCCATTACATCATTGATGAGAATAGCTCGCAATTGCGTGTCGTTCTGTATCCCGGAGCAGGCATTCCGGGGTGCCGGCCAGCGGCCGGCAC
>NZ_JAXBRE020000003.1:241715-250445 GCF_047520985.2 Stenotrophomonas sp. BR163 | reverse complement strand
GCCAGAGCGAATTCAACTGCGTGGACGACTATGCGACCAAGGACCAGCGGCCGGCACTACCGATCGGTAGATCCACGCCATGCGTGGAGCAGGAGCAGGGCGCGGCGATCAGAACTTCGCGTTCAGCGAAATCCAGTAGCTGCGCCGCTGGTCCTTGGTCGCATAGTCGTCCACGCAGTTGAATTCGCTCTGGCTGATCAACAGGCACGACTGCGAGACGAAATCCTTGTCGAGCAGGTTGTTGACCCGTGCGTTCACCGTCAGCCAGGGCGTGGCCTTCCAGCTGCCACCGAGATGGAAGATCGTGTAGTCCTCGTAGTAGCGGGTGTGGCTGGCGCCGTTGGCGTCCAGCAGCGTGTCGCGGTAGCGGTCGTAGCGGCCCTCGCCGATCAGCGACAGGCTGACCGCTTCATTGACCTGCCAGTTGAGGCTGGCGTTGGCCATGTGTTTTGCCGGCATGGTGCCGCTGATCGGCAGCCCCTCCTGTGCGCCACTGGTCTGCTCGCTCCTGGTCCAGGTGTAGTTGCCGCGCAGCTGCAGGGTGTCGAGCAGGTCGACGTGGGCGGCCAGTTCGGCACCCCGCGTCTCAGCCTTGTCGATGTTCACGCTCTGGGTGAAGGTGCTGTAGCCCAGTGCGGCCCAGCCCGGGCCGATGTCCACGCAGTAGCCGCTGCCGGCGCGCGCCACTTCGCAGTTGGGGAAGGTGCCGCCGCTGGCGATCTTGTCTTCGAACGTGTTGAAGAAGCCGGTGACGTTGAAGCCCCAGCGCTGGCCCTCGTAGTAGGCGGCCAGCTCGTAGTTGGTGCTGGTTTCAGGCTTGAGGTTCGGCGAACCGACCAGTGGCAGCACGCCCTGGCCACCGAAGCCGGTGATGCCCGGGAACAGCTGGTCCGGTCGCGGGGTCTTGTAGCCGGTGCTGACGCCGCCCTTGAAGGTCCACGCATCGCTGGCGTTCCACACCAGGTAGCCACGCGGGCTGACGTGGCTGCCGAACACGTTGTGGTCGTCGTAGCGCAGGCCGAAGGTGGCGGTGAGGGTGTCGGTCAGCGCCCAGTTGTCCTCGGCAAACAGCGCCCACATGCGGTGTTTCTGCTTGACGTTGCTGCGGTAGCCGGCGCCATCCATGCCGAACACACCGTCGACCATGTCAGTGTTGTTGTACTGGCCACCCACCGTCAGCTTGTGCGCGCCGAAGTCCAGGTCGAGCATCGTGTCGAGCACGTAGCCTTCCAGTTCCATGCTGCGCAGCGGGCGCGGCAGGAACGCCTGCAGGCGCGCCGTCTCACTCGGGTTGAGGGCGGCCAGGGCGTTGCCTCGGCCGGCCGCACAGTGGTTGGCGGCGCCAGTGCGGCGGCAGACGTCATTCCACAGCGTCTGCAGGTTGGCACGCTCGTCCAGGGTCAGCGGCAGAGAGCGGCCGAGATTGCTGCTCTTGCTGTGGGTCAGCGAAGTCTGCCAGGTGCCGAAGCTGTAGCGGCCCTGGTGGGTCAGCGACAGCTGATCGCGCTCGTAGCGCTGGTAGGCGGTGTAGCCCACGCGCGGCTGCACCACGCGACGGGTGACGGTGCCGCTGCCGTTCGGGTTGGGAATGATCGCATTGCCGACGCGCCACAGGCTGGCCAGGCTGTCGAGGGTGCCGGTCTGGCCTTCGCTGTTGTCGTATTTCTGCCGCGACACGTCGTAGTCCAGCCACAGTTCGTGATCGTCGTTGATGCGGAAGTCCAGGCGCACACCGGTGTTCCAGTTGGTGTTGGCGACCGACTTGCCGCCACCGCCGAAGCCGATGCTGCGCTCCCACGGCGTACCGTCGGGAAGGGTCAGTGCATCCCATTCCGGGTTCGATGCCTTGGCATCGTAGTAGCTGCCGCGTACCGCCAGGCTGAGGCGGTCCTTCAGCAGTGGGCCGCTGAGGTAGAGGTCGGTGGTGCGCGCATCGCCGAACTGGTCGTCCTGCTGCACGGTGAAGCCTTGGGTCACCGAGCCGTGCCAGCTGTCCTGGTTGCGGCGGGTGATGATGTTGATGACGCCGCCCATCGCGTCCGAGCCGTACAGCGTGGACATCGGCCCGCGCACGACTTCGATGCGTTCGATCGCCTCCAGTGGCGGCAGGTAGGCGAACTGGCCGCCACCGAAGTTGTTCGGGTAGATCTGGCCGACATTGCTCTGGCGACGGCCGTCGATCAGCACCAGGGTGTACTCGGACGGCAGGCCGCGCATCGACACGGTGGCGCGGCCGTTCTTGTCGGTCGCTTCCAGGCCCACGTCGATGCCTTCGACGTCGCGCAGCGCATCGACCAGGCTGGTATACGGGCGCTTGCTCAGTTCCTCGCGGCTGACCACGCTGATGCTGGCCGGGGCATCGATCACCTTCTGTTCGAAGCCGGAGGCAGTGACCACCACCTTGTCCAGCGTCTGCGGTGCGCCGGCGGCGTCACCGAGGGCGAAGGCGGGGCTGGAGAAAGCCGCGAGCACGGCGCTGGTCAGCAGGGTACGGGACAGGGACGAACGGACACGATGGCGCTGGGCCATGGCAATTACCTCGAAGAATGCAGGGTGGCGCGATGCCGTGCGCGAAGCGCGCGGCGGGCACGGAAGGCCCGGTCAGGGGCGGCAGGGATGAAGCAGGCAGCGACGTGCAGGCGCGACCGCGCAGGCGGTCACGCCAGGCCGTGGATCAGGCCAGCGGGGGCGCCTGGCCGCGCTGCTGGCGGCGCCCGGGCGCATCGGCCCAGGGCGTGTCCGGAGCGGCCAGCGGCCAGTCCGGGCGCACGCCGGGCATGGCCGGCGTGGCGGGTACGAGTTCGAGTTCAGTGCGCAGCCAGTGGCTGGCCAGCAGCAAAGGCGGGTGTGCCTGCTCGGCCGCTTTCACCGGAGTGGATGCACCGCGGCGCAGCTTGGCCGGCGCCTCTTCCTGCAGGGGGCTTTCGCCGCCGCGCTCTTCCAGCGGCATCTGCATGGCCATTCCAGCCTGGGCCTGTGGCAGCAGTGGCAGGGTGCCCAGCAGCAACGCCAGCATCGCCACCCATGCCAGCAGGCTGGCCAGCGCCGGACGCTGGCCGCGCATGGCGGTGCCCATCTTGCGATGGATGAGTGGGCGAGGGCGAAGCGGACGCAGCAAGCAGGGGTCCCCAGGGGTCTGCCGGCAGCGGCCGGCATCAACGGGGCGTGATTGTAATGAGAGTCGTTAGCTGTTGCAAATGAGAATGATTGCCAAAATTTCGCGGACCGGCCCGGCAAGGCTCAGACTTCGCTCCAGCGCCGCAAAAGGTTGTGGTACACGCCGGTCAGCTGCAGGATCGCCTCGGCGTCGCCGCCGGTCTGCCGCAGGCGCTCGATCGAGCCATCCATTTCCCACAACAGGCGGCGCTGCACGTCGTCGCGGATCATGCTCTGCACCCAGAAGAACGAAGCCACGCGTGCGCCGCGGGTGACGGGGCGCACTTGATGCAGGCTGCTGGACGGGTAGACGATCAGGTCGCCAGCCGGCAGCTTCACTTCGTGCTCGCCGTAGGTGTCGCTGATGATCAGTTCGCCGCCCTCGTACTCATCCGGCGCGGACAGGAACAGGGTGCAGGAGATGTCCGAACGCAGCTGTTCACCATTGGCGAGGTTCATCACCGCGCCATCGACATGGAAGCCGTAGGTGCCGCCGCCGCTGTAGCGGTTGAAGCGCGGTGGCAGGTACTTC
Source organism: Stenotrophomonas sp. BR163 (assembly GCF_047520985.2). Lineage (NCBI taxonomy): Bacteria > Pseudomonadati > Pseudomonadota > Gammaproteobacteria > Lysobacterales > Lysobacteraceae > Stenotrophomonas > Stenotrophomonas sp. BR163. The sequence goes on along the minus strand of NZ_JAXBRE020000003.1, from coordinate 246,757 downwards.
AGTGGCAGCGCGGCGCTGAAGAACAGCGGGTGCCGGGCCAGCGCGACGAGGATGATCTCGCCCAGTTCGCGGCGTAGCGGCGAGGCCTCGGGCAGCTGCTGGTTGTGCTTGGCCTGCGCGCCCAGATGGCCGACGGTCTCGCGGCCATCGGTCCAGTCGGCGGCATCCAGTCGGCGGCGGAAGTCGGCCACCTGGTCGGCGCTGAGAATGTCGGGGATGTGCAGCAGCATGCGGGGCTCCTCAGAGGGACGGCGGTGCGACCAGGGCGCGCACCTGCGGATGCGGCGACGCGGCCAGTTCCGGCACGATGTGCGCCATGAACGCCGGGCTGCCGTGCGCCAGGGCGAGCCGTAGCCAGTGCACGGCCTGCTCGACCTGGCCGGCCTGCAGCAGGATCGAGGCGTAGTTGGCCTGGCCGCGGAAATCGCCGGTCTCGGCCGCGCGCCGGTACCAGCCCAGGGCGGCCTGCGGATCGCGCTCGATCTCCAGGCCGTCTTCAAGGTGGCGGGCCAGCAGGTTCATCGATTTGGCATGGCCCAGATGTGCGGCGCGGGTGTACAGGGCCAGTGCCTGCGCGCGGTCCTGGGGCACGCCGCGGCCGGTGGCCAGCAGGTTGGCCAGGTTGTACAGGCCCCAGTCCAGGCCGGTGTCGGCCGCGCGCCGGTACCACACCGCGGCCAGCGTGGGATCGGGCGTGGTGCCCTGGCCCAGCTCATGGCAGCGGCCGAGCATGTTCATCGCCATCGGCGCGCCGTTGTTGGCGGCGGTTTCGTACCAGAGCAGCGCAGCCGAGGCGTCCTGCGCGGTGCCTTTACCTTCCATGTGCATCTGCGCGAGCAGCAGCTGCGCCTCGACCTGCCCGGCCTGTGCGGCGTCGCGCACGCGTGCGAACGCAGCCTGTGGATCGTGCTGGAGCAGCTCGGCCAGGGCGTCGCTGTCGATGGGGGTACGGGTTGCCATGGGGTGAGTATCGCCGGAAACAAAAACGGCGGCAGGAGAGCGCCTGCCGCCGTGGTGGAGCGCCGTTACATCAGAACTTGACGTTCAGTGCCAGAGTGGCCGAGCGACCCGGGGCGATGCTCGCGTAGTGCGAGGCATAGGCCTTGGTGAAGTAGGTCTTGTCGGTCAGGTTCTGCACGTTGAGCTGCAGGCTGATGTTGTCCTGGATCGCGTAGCTGGCCATCGCGTCGAAGCGGGTGTAGCTCGGGATCCACTTGGTGTTGGCGACATCACCGTACTGCTTGTCCGAGTAGAACGCGCCGGCGCCGAGGGTCAGGCCGATCGGGAAGCGGTAGGTGGTCCACAGGTTGGCGCTGTGCTTGGCAGTGTTCGGGAACACGTTGCCGTTGTACGGCGACGGCACGTACACGTTGGACGGGCAGGTGCGGCCCACTGGTGCGCCACAGACGAAACCGTTGTCCTTCAGTTCCGAGTCCAGGTAGGTGTAGCCGCCGTACAGGCTCCAGGCGTCGGTCAGCTGGCCGGTGAAGCCCAGTTCGAAGCCGTTGATCTCCTTCTTGCCGGCGTTCCGGCTGGTGCCGTTGTCGACCGTCACGCGTGCGTTGTTCATCACGGTGTGGAAGATCGCTGCGGTCAGGTTCAGGCGCTGGTCGAACAGGTCCCACTTGGTGCCCAGTTCGAGGTTCTTCGTGTCCTGCGGCTTGAGGTCGGCCACGGCGGCGCTCAGGCCGTCCGAACCGTCACCACCGTCCATGCCCGGCGGGGTCGAGGAGGTGCCCCACGACAGGTAGATGCTGCCGTTGGCGGCCGGCTTGAACACCACACCGGCCTGGTAGTTCAGGAAGTCATTGCTGTTGCGCACGCGGGTCGGTGCCTTGCCGGCCACCGGGGTGGTCAGGGTGGTGCGGAAGTCGTCGTAGCGCAGGCCGAGGTTGATCATCCACTGCTCATTGAGCTCGATGGTGTCGAACACGTAGGCCGAGGTGGTCCTGGTGCGCTGCTCGACGTCCAGTGCCTTGTCGCTGCGGTACACCGAATGGGTGGCTGCCCACGGATCGCGCGGATCCGGATTGGCGAAATCGGTGCAGTTGTAGCCGGTGGCCGCGCCGGTGGTCGGGCACTTGCTGTTGCCGGTGAGCGGGTTGCTGGTGCCCGGGGTCATCAGATAGCTGCCGCGGGTCATCTTCTCGTCGCTGTACTCCACGCCAGCGCTGTAGCTGTGCTTGAGCGCGCCGGTCTGGAAGGCACCGGTCAGGCCCAGCTGGTCGGCGAAGCTCTTGACGTCGACGGCGCGGGCGTTGGTACGGCGCCACAAGGTGCCGTAGTTGTTCGGGTTGCCCTGGCTGTCGTCCGGCTGGGTCCACAGGTAATCGTTGCTGGTGTTGCCCAGGCGCGCGATGTTGCGCAGCTTGTGGCCGCCGAAATCGTAGCTGGCATCCAGCGTGCTGATGTCGGCACGGGTGCGCTGGAAGTCACGGTCGACCAGGCCGTAGTAGTTGTTGCGGTCCGGCACCATCGGGCGGCCGTCGACCCACTTCGAGGCCGGCGCACCGTTCGGGTTGCCGTAGGGGAAACCACCGGCGTCCGGCAGGTCATCGCTCTGCATGTGGTAGTGGCTGGCAATCAGCTGCGCCGGGCCGTTCAGGCCGAACGCGATCGACGGCGCGATGCCCCAGCGGCTGACATTGGCGGCGTCGCGGCCAGCGATGTCCGATTCGTGCTTCATCAGGTTCAGGCGCGCGGCGATGCCATCGCCCAGAACGTAGTTGGCGTCCACGGTGCCGCGTGCGTAGCTGTCGGTACCGATGCCCATGCTGGCGTTGGTCTCGTTCTTCAGCTTCGGCGTCTTGCTCACCAGGTTCAGGCTGCCACCACCGGAATCACGGCCACCGTAAGCCGAGCTCGGGCCCTTGACCACTTCCACCTGCTCCAGATCGAAGATCTCGCGGGTCTGCGAGCCGACGTCGCGCAGGCCGTCGACGAAGACGTTGCTTTGCGAATCGAAGCCACGGATGAAGGGGCGGTCGCCGGTCGGGTTGCCGCCTTCGCCGGCACCGAAGGTGATGCCCGGCACCATGCGCAGTGCATCCTGCAGGTTGGTCGCACCGGTTTCGGCAATCAGCTTTTCCGACACGATCGACACCGACTTCGGGGTGTCCAGCAGTTCGGCGGTGAACTTCGGCGAGGACGGATTGAACCAGCTGCCGCGCACCTGCACCTTGTCCAGGTCGGTGGCCTTGCTGGATGCGGCATCAGCGCTGTCGGCAGCCTGCGCGGCCAGCGGCGCGAAGCCTGCGGCCAGGGTCGCGGTGGCGAGCAGGGAAACGCGCGGGGCGTGCTTGCGGGACGTGATGTGGGTCATGGCTTTGGGTAGTGGCGTGGATCGGGAAACGGCGAAGGCCGAAGCGCAGACAGCGCGACGACAGGGAGGGAGCGTCTTCTGTAGAGCCGAGCTGATGCCCGGCGATGCGGCGAACGACTTCAGGCGCACGGCAACCGCCGCAGGGCACCTCAGCTGGCGTGCGGTGCGGGCGGTGCGTGGCCGGGGTTCAATCGCAGTGCGGGATCGTGCAGTTGCCGGCGCAGGGCGTCGGAGCGCCATAGCGGGATATGTGCGACCAAGGGCGCGCGCAGGGGGGCCAGTCCGGCGCAGGGCGTGTTGCCCTCACCCTCAAGCGGCGGCTCCGGTGCAGGTGCAGCATGTTGCGGGCATTCGTCTGCCGACGGCGCCGGCAATGGCATGACCTGGCGCAACCCTTCGGCATGTGCCTGCCACCCTTGGGTAGTCGGGGCGTTGCTGCGTCCTTCGTGCAGCGCCGACCAGCCCAGCAGCAGCGTCAGCAGCACGGCCACGGCCAGTGGCCACCCCTGGCGGGCGAGCTGGCACAACGTGGCAGTGGGCGCGGGCGAAGCCATGGCGCGGGGGCGAAGTCGTTACGAAGATGTTACGTAGGATAACATCAACGATAATGATTCGCATGTGCGGGGTGCTGATGGACGCCGGGGCGGCCGGGGAACGCCCTGCGAAGGCCCTTGCGGGGCCTCCTGCAGATCCAGCCCAGGGTGGATACCCCCAGGCCGTGCGCCGCCTCAATCGCGGTCGTCGCGGGTCCAGACGGCGTCGTGCTCGCGCTTCACCGGGAACTTGGGCACCGGGGTATAGGCCGGGGCGCACAGGGCGCGGCCATCGCGCACGTCGAAGCGCGCACCGTGCAGTACGCACTCCACGCTGCCTTCGGCGGTGTTGAATTCGCCAGAGGACAGCTCGAATTCCTCGTGCGTGCACTGGTCTTCCAGCGCGTACAGCTCGCCGTCGAGGTTGAACACCACGATCGGGGTGCCGGTCACCTCGTCGAACACGCTCTTCATTTCACCGGGCAGCAGCTCGTTGCTGGCGCACACGAAGGTCCAGGTATCGCTCACGCGGCCGCTCCGGCCAGCGGTTTTTCCAGGACCTCGAAGCGCAGGTCGTCGCGCTTGGGGATGCCGAAGCGTTCGTCGCCATACGGGAAGGGTTTCTTGATGCCGGTCCGCTGGTAGCCACGACGCTCGTAGAAGGCGATCAGTTCGTCGCGTACGTCGATCACCGTCATCTGCATCACCGGCACGTTCCATTCGCGTGCGGCGTGGGCTTCGGCGGCGTCCATCAGCTGCTTGCCGACGCCGCCGCCCTGCTGTGCGGGGGCGACCGAGAACATGCCGAAGTAGCCCTTGCCGTCAACATCGGCAACGTGGGCGCAGGCCACAAGAACGCCTTCGCGCTCGGCCAGCAGGATGGTGGAGCGGGGGCGGTCCAGGTCGGCCTGGATGCCTTCGGCGTCGATGCGGGCGCCATCCAGCAGGTCGGCTTCGGTAGTCCAGCCGACGCGGCTGGCGTCGCCACGGTAGGCCGAGGTGACGAGGGCGATCAGGGCGGGGATGTCGGCCGGCGTGGCGGCGCGGAAGGTCAGGGTGCTCATGGGGGCATTTTAGGTGGGCAGTGGGCGGGCGCAAATGGGGGAGTGGGGTCAGATCCCTTTCGCGCCGCCACGCCGGCCGACATCCCCGCCCTGATCGCCCTCGTCACCTCGGCCTACCGTGGC
>NZ_JAXBRE020000003.1:0-241705 GCF_047520985.2 Stenotrophomonas sp. BR163 | reverse complement strand
GGGGTCACATCCCTTACCCAACGCGAAAGGGATCTGACCCCGGTATCTACTGACTCAACGGCAGGCCATGGACCGACTGGCGCGGGCCCGGAATCGGCAGATGCTCGGGGTCAGATCCCTTTGCGCAGCGAAGGGCTCTGACCCCTGTTCCCAGGAGAAGCCCATGCCAAGGCCACCACGCATCGATGCGCCCGGTTACCCGCAACATGTCGTTCAACGTGGCAACAATCGCCAGCCCGTGTTCTTCACCGATGGCGACCGTGTGGCCTACCTGCGCCTGCTGTGCCAGCACGCGGACCAGCAGCACTGCCGGGTCCACGCGTACGTGCTGATGGACAATCACGTTCATCTGCTGGTGACACCTGATGTCTCCGGCGGGCTGTCACGGATGATGCAGGCCGTGAGCCGGACCTACGTGCGGCGGGTGAATGATCGGCAGGGCCGCACGGGAACCCTGTGGGAGGGGCGTTTCTACTCGACGCTGGTCGATACGGATCGCTATCTGCTGGCCTGCCAGCGCTACATCGAGCTCAACCCTGTCCGTGCGGGAAGGGTGGCGCGCCCAGGGGACTGTCGCTGGTCGAGCTATCGGGCGAATGCGCACGGCAGGCCGAATGCGCTGCTCAACCCGCATTCGGCATTCGAACTGATTGCCCTGGATCTGGATGAACGGCGCAGGCGCTATGCGGCGTTCATCGAGGAGGGAATTCCTGCCGCGGATGTGGCGGCGATCCGGCGAGCATTGCGGTCGCAGCGACGGTTGGCCGGTTCGCTAGCGGGGTCAGATCCCTTTCGCGATGCGAAAGGGATCTGACCCCGTCTGCCGGGGTTACCCCAGCAGCTTGCGTACCTTGGTCAGCGCGGTCATGAACCGCTCGATCTCGGCGTGCGTGTTGTAGAACGCCAGCGAGGCACGGCAGGTGGCGGCGACGCCGAAGTACTGCAGCAGCGGGTGTGCGCAGTGCTGGCCCGAGCGCACGGCCACGCCTTCCAGGTCGAGCAGGGTGGCCAGGTCGTGGGCATGCGCGCCATCGATCAGGAACGAGACCACGGCGGCCTTCTCAGGTGCCTGGCCGATGATGCGCAGGCCATCGACGCGGCGCAGCTCTTCGGTGAAGTGCGCCAGCAGTTCGGCTTCGCGCGCCTCCACGTTGTCCTGGCCAAGCTGCTGCAGGTAGTCGGCGGCCACGCCCAGGCCGATGAAACCGGCGATGTTCGGGGTGCCGGCTTCGAACTTGTGCGGGGCATCGTTGAACACGGTGCCGTCGAAGCTGACTTCCTTGATCATCTCGCCGCCGCCGAGGAACGGTGGCATCGCGTCCAGGTGCTCGCGACGCGCCCACAGCGCGCCGGTACCGGTTGGACCGCACATCTTGTGGCCGGTGATGGCGTAGAAATCGCAGCCGATCGCGGCGACGTCGACCTTGCGGTGTGGCACGGCCTGCGAGCCATCGACCACGGTGATGATGCCGCGCTTGCGCGCTTCGCGGCAGATCTCGCGCACCGGGTTGACCGTGCCCAGCACGTTGGAGACATGGGTGACCGCCAGCAGCTTGACCTCCGGGGTCATCGCCGCGCGCAGCGCATCCAGGTCCAGCGCACCATCGGGAGTGATCTCGGCCACGCGGATGGTGGCACCGGTACGCTGCGCGACCAGCTGCCACGGCACGATGTTGGCATGGTGCTCCATGCGCGACACCAGGATCACGTCGCCGGCCTTCAGTCGCGGCAGCGCCCACGAATACGCCACCAGGTTGATGGCGAAGGTGGTGCCGCTGCACAGCACCAGCTCGCTGGGGCGCACGTTGAGGAAGCGCGCCAGCGTGTTGCGCGCACCTTCGTAGGCATCGGTGGCTTCGCTGCCCAGTGCATGCACCGCGCGGCTGACGTTGGCGTTGTAACGGCGGTAGAACTCGTCCACCGCGCCGATCACCTGCACCGGCTTCTGGCCGGTGTTGGCATTGTCGAAATAGACCAGCGGCTTGCCGTGTACTTCGCGCATCAGCAGCGGGAAGTCGAGGCGGACGCGGTCCCAGTCGGGGGCGCCGGTGCGTTCTTCGATCGGGCGCGGCGTGGACAGGTTCATGCCACACCCGCCTCGGCCAGGGCCTTGTCCAGGCGGCGTGCCAGCTGCGCGCGCAGCGCGTCCGGCAGGATCTTCAGCGGTTCATGGCAGAACGCAGCGCTCAGCAGCGCCTGCGCCTGGGCCTGCGGCAGGCCGCGCGAGCGCAGGTAGAACAGCGCATTGGCATCGAGCTGGCCAACGGTCGCGCCGTGCGCGGCCTTCACTTCATCGGCGTCGATCACCAGCGTCGGCTGGGTGTCGATCTCGGCGTCCGCCGACAGCAGCAGGTTCTTGTTGGACAGGTTCGCGTCGGTGCCATCGGCGCCTTCGCGGATCTGGATGCCACCATGGAACACCACGCGGCTGCGGTTGGCGGCTACGCCGCGCCACAGCAGCTCGCAGGCGGTATCGCGGGCGATATGGTCGATGCCGAGGCGGGTTTCGACGTGGCGGCGGCCATTGCCGAGCAGCACGCCGTTGGCGGTCAGCCGGGCATTGTCGCCTTCCAGGCGCACGTTCAGTTCATGGCGGCTGAGCGCGGCGCCCAGTTCCAGGTCGACGCGGTGGTACTGCGCGTCGCGGGCCAACACCGCGTCGGTGCGCAGGAAGCTGGTCTGGCGTGCGCTGCCGGCCTGCACGCGGGCGTGCTTGAGCACGGCGTCGCGCGCGACGTGGGCATGCAGCACGGTGTTGTCCAGGTGGGCGGAGTCACCCACGCTGAAGCGGTGCTCGACCACGCCGAGGCTGGCGCCGGCACGCAGTTCGATCAGGTGGCGGTGATGCCAGGCCAGGTCGGTCTCGCCCGCCACACTGGCGAATACCAGCTGCAGCGGCGCTTCGACCTGCACGCCTTCGTCCACGCGCAGCACCACGCCTTCATCGGCCAGTGCGGCGTTGAGGCGGGCGAAGATCTCCTCGCTGCGCTCGTAGCGGCGGCCAAGGAAACGCACGGCGTCTTCGCCGGAGGCCAGTGCGGCTGACAGCGGCTGCAGCTGCACGCCGGCCGGCAGGACCTGCACGTCGCTCAGCGTGGCATCGAGGCGGCCGTTGACGAACACCAGGCGCGGCGCCGGGATGTCGTCCAGCAGCGCGGCGTCCAGCGCCGGGCCCTGCAGCGGTGCCGCAGCAAACGCACGGCGTTCCAGCTGGCGCAGCGAGGTGTACTTCCAGGCTTCATTGCGTGCGGCCGGCAGGCCGTCGCGCAGGGCCGCATCCAGCACTTCGCGGCGCACATCGCTGCCGCAGAAGGCCTGGGCCATCGAGTCGAGCAGGGCGCTCATCAGACCGCCGCCTCGGGCACGACCCGGTCCTTCAGGAAATCATAGCCGTGCGCTTCCAGTTCCAGCGCCAGCTCGGGGCCGCCGCTCTTGACGATGCGGCCATCGGCCAGCACGTGCACCACGTCCGGCTTGATGTAGTCCAGCAGGCGCTGGTAATGGGTGATGACCAGGAACGAACGGTCGGCGGCGCGCAGCGCATTGACGCCGTCGGCCACGCTCTTCAGCGCGTCGATGTCCAGGCCCGAGTCGGTCTCGTCGAGGATCGCCAGCTTCGGTTCCAGCACGGCCAGCTGGAAGATCTCGTTGCGCTTCTTCTCGCCGCCGGAGAAGCCTTCGTTGACGCCACGATGCAGCAGCTCGTCCTTCAGGTGCAGCACGGCCAGCTTCTGGCGCACCAGCTTGAGGAACTGCATGGAGTCGAGTTCGTCCTCGCCGCGTGCCTTGCGCTGGGCGTTCAGTGCCGCGCGCAGGAAGTAGGTGTTGTTCACGCCCGGGATCTCCACCGGGTACTGGAACGCCAGGAACAGGCCGGCAGCGGCACGCGCTTCCGGGTCCTGCTCCAGCAGGTCGACACCGTCGAACTGCACGCTGCCTGCGGTCACTTCGTAGCCGTCGCGGCCGGCCAGGACATTGCCCAGGGTGGACTTGCCTGCGCCGTTCGGGCCCATGATGGCGTGCACCTGGCCGGGCTTCACATCCAGCGACAGGCCCTTGAGGATTTCCTTGTCGCCAATGCGGGCGTGGAGATTGTCGATCTTCAGCATGGTGGGGGTTTCCGTGGGGCGGGCCTGGGCCCGCCGGTAAAGAGAATGCGTTTGCGAGGGGCAGGGGCGGGCGGTCAGCCCACCGAACCTTCCAGCGAGACTTCCAGCAGCTTCTTGGCTTCCACCGCGAACTCCATCGGCAGTTCGCGGAACACCTGCTTGCAGAAGCCGTCGACGATCATCGACACCGCGTCTTCCTGGCTGATGCCACGGGCGCGGCAGTAGAACAGCTGGTCGTCGGAAATCTTCGAGGTGGTGGCCTCGTGCTCGACGGTGGCGCCCGGGTTCTTCACCTCGATGTAGGGGAAGGTGTGGGCGCCGCACTGCTTGCCGATCAGCAGCGAATCGCACTGGGTGTAGTTGCGCGCGCCGTCGGCATTGCGGTCCACGCGCACCAGGCCGCGGTAGGTGTTCTGGCCGCGGCCGGCGCTGATGCCCTTGCTGACGATCTTGCTCTTGGTGCGCTTGCCGACGTGGATCATCTTGGTGCCGGTGTCGGCCTGCTGGCGGTGATGAGTCAGCGCGACCGAGTGGAACTCACCGACCGAGTCGTCGCCCAGCAGCACGCACGAGGGGTACTTCCAGGTGATCGCCGAGCCGGTCTCGACCTGGGTCCAGGTGACCTTGCTGCGCGCGCCGCGGCATTCGGCACGCTTGGTGACGAAGTTGTAGATGCCACCGACGCCGTTCTCGTCGCCTGGGTACCAGTTCTGCACCGTGGAGTACTTGATCTCCGCGTCTTCCAGTGCCACCAGTTCGACCACCGCAGCGTGCAGCTGGTTCTCATCGCGCATCGGCGCGGTGCAGCCTTCCAGGTAGGAGACGTAGGCCTTGTCCTCGCACACGATCAGGGTGCGCTCGAACTGGCCGGTGTGGCCGGCGTTGATGCGGAAGTAGGTGCTCAGTTCCATCGGGCAGCGCACGCCCCGGGGAATGAACACGAAGCTGCCATCGGAGAACACCGCCGAGTTGAGCGCGGCGAAGTAGTTGTCACCCACCGGCACCACGGTGCCCAGGTACTGGCGCACCAGCTCCGGGTGTTCCTTGATGGCCTCGGACATCGAGCAGAAGATGATGCCCTTCTCGGCCAGTTCCTTGCGGAAGGTGGTACCGACGGAGACCGAGTCGAACACCGCATCCACCGCCACGCCGGCCAGCTTGGCGCGCTCGTGCAGCGGCACGCCCAGCTTGTCGTAGGTGTCGAGCAGTTCCTTCGGCACGTCGTCCAGCGAGGCGTACTTCGGGCCCTTCGGCGCGGAGTAGTAGCTGAGCGCCTGCAGATCGATCGGGGCGATCTCCAGCTTGGCCCAGTCCGGCATCGGCATGGTCAGGAAGTGGCGGTAGGCGTCCAGGCGCCACTGCGTCATCCACTCCGGCTCGTCCTTCTTGGCCGACAGGGCACGGATGGTGTCCTCGTCCAGGCCCGGCGGCAGGGAGTCCGACTCGATCTCGGTGATGAAGCCAGCCGAATACTTGCGGCCGAGCTGCTCGTGGATCTCGCGGTTGGGGGTGTCGTCGTGGGCGACGTTTTCGATGGTTTCGGTGGCCATGGGGGGCTGCCTGTGGATCAGGAGACGACGTCAACAGCGATGGTGCGGCGCTGTTCGTCATCGGCAAGGGGAAGGGGGGGCAGGATCTGCGCAAGACTGACGTCGCGCAGGGCCTCGGAGACCACGTCGTTGATCAACCGCCAGCTGCTGCGCGCGCCGCACTTGGGTGCCATGCCGCACTGGTGGTGGTCGTGGCTGCATTCGGTCAGGGCCAGCGGCCCTTCCATCGCTTCGACCACTTCGAACAGCGAGATCTCGATGGCCGGGCGGGTCAGCCGGTAGCCGCCACGGACGCCGCGCAGGCCTTCGACCAGGCCGGCCTGGGCCAGCGGCTTGAGTACCTTGCTGACGGTGGGCGGCTCCAGGCCGGTGAATTCGGCCAGTTCGGTGGCACTGAGCACCTCGCCCGGACGGGCGGCGAGCACGGTCAGCACGACAGTGGCGTAATCGGTGAGCTTGGTGACGCGCAACATGGGGATGCGAGTGGTTCTTAAAGCGGACTGAAATTGTACGCTTTTATTCGCCACCATCCAACCCGGGCATTCAGCCGGCGCTGGGGCCGGGCCGGGAGGCTCTGCCAGCGGGCGCTGCCGGGGCCGCCATGCTGCGCCAACCGGGTGATTTTCGCAATCACCCGGAATGGGCGAGAATCCCTGTTCCATCCGCTGCAAACAGCCCGTGCCGATGCCGAAGAAGATCCAAGCCCGCAAGTCCGCCATCCATGGCAACGGCGTGTTCGCCGTCGCCCCGATCAAGCAGGGCGAGCGCGTGATCCAGTACAAGGGCCTGCTGCGCAGTCATGGCGACGTTGATGCCGATGACAGCGGCGACGTCGAAAGCGGCCATACCTTCCTGTTCACCCTCAATGACGACTGGGTGATTGACGCCAACTACAAGGGCAACGACGCGCGCTGGATCAACCACAGCTGCGACCCGAACTGCGAGGCGGTGATCGAGGAGGATGAGGACGGCGACAGCCGTGGCGACAAGGTGTTCATCGAGGCGCTGCGCGATATCAAGGCTGGCGAAGAGCTGACCTACAACTACGGCATCACGCTGGCCGAGCGCCACACCGCCAAGCTGAAGAAGATCTGGGAATGCCGCTGCGGCTCGCCCAAGTGCACCGGCACCATGCTGCAGCCCAAGCGCTGACCGGTACCGGGTAGGGCCGGCCGCTGGCCGGCATGGCGCGTTGCAGGAGCCGGCCAGCGGCCGGCACTTGCGGGAGGCTCTCCACCTGCCGTGCACGGCAGGGTCACCGCGGTGCAAGGGCCGTTCGTCCACGCTGTGCACTCCCCCAACTGGAGTGCACCCATGGCAGAGCGATTGAAGGGCAAACAGATCGCAATCCTCGCGACCCACGGCTTTGAACAGTCCGAACTGACCGAGCCCAAACGGCTGCTGGAAGCGGAAGGTGCGCGGGTCAGCGTGGTGTCGCCCGCAAAGGAGGCGACCATCAAGGGCTGGAAAGAGAAGAACTGGGGCGACGCCGTCGCGGTCGACATCCCGCTGGATGAGGCGGATCCGGCGAGCTTTGATGCCTTGGTGCTGCCGGGAGGTGTGATCAATCCGGACACGCTGCGTACCGATGATGCGGTACTCAGCTTCATCCGCTCAGTGGATGAAGCCGGCAAGCCCGTCGCCGCGATCTGTCATGGCCCGTGGCTGCTGATCAACAGCGGGCTGGCCGATGGCCGCGAGCTGACTTCCTGGCCCTCCCTTCAGCAGGATCTGGCCAACGCCGGTGCGAACTGGCGCGACGCCGAGGTCGTGGTCGACGGCAACGTGATCACCAGCCGCAAGCCGGATGACATTCCTGCTTTCAGCGAGGCGGTGGTAAAAGCGCTTGCCGGGTGATCCGCTATACCGGTAGTGCCGGCCGCTGGCCGGCAGATGCAGTCTGCGCTGCCGGCCGGCGGCCGGCACTACCTTATTTGCCCAGCAGGCCTGCCGGCACCAGGTTGCCCAGGTTCTGGTTGAAGGTGACCACCAGCTTGCCGTTCTTCACCTGTGCCGCCTGTACCTGCAGCGCGCCGAGCACCCCGGCCACGGCCGGGTCCAGCTTGTAGATCGGTTCGCGCTGGGCGTAGTCGCTCAGCCAGGCATTGAGCAGGCCACGGGTGCGTGAGTCGAGGCGGCCGCCCTGGTTGGCCGGGGTGAAGTCGTCCACACTGGGCTGCTGCAGGTGGAAGCCCTGGGTCTGCGCGTCGTAGCGCAGGCCGCTGCTGAGCTTCACCGTACCCAGTTTGGCCGGGTTGCCGCCGGCGGTGGCCAGTGCCACGTCCATGCCAAGGTTCAAGCGCTCGCCGGCCGGAAGGCTCAGCTGAGGATGGCTCATGGTCAGGGAGATCAGGCCGCCAAGGGCATCCTGGGTGCGCGGGAAGCTGCCATCGAGGTACTGCTGCACGTCGCTGGCACCCACCGACAGTTCGCGGCCGGAAATGGAGGGAGCCGCCTGCGCGCCGATCGCAGCGGCGATCAGTACGGTGGAGGCAGCGAGGCGGGTCATCAGGGAACGCAGGCGCATGGCGGTGACCGATGGCAGGGAATGGATGGATCAAAGAGTAGCCGTGCAGGCTGAATCGCGCGTGCATGCGGCTGTAACGGTTCAGTCCAGCATCGGACGCAGTTGCGCCGACTGGATCTGCCAGGCGCTGCCATCGCTGCTGGGTTGCACGCGGTACCAGCCACCGAAGCGGAACGTACCGTTGGCGGTGACCGCGCGGATCTGCACCGGCACTTCAAGCAGCTGCGGTGGCTGCCGATCGTCGCGGGCGAGCGGGGGATCGCTGTGCAGGCGCAGGGTGCGCAGGTCCTGCAGCTGCCGCAGCGCGGCGTCGTCCGCATGCCGCGGGTCGCTGGGCGGGATCGTCCAGGCGGCATCGCTGGCGGCGCGGTCGCGGTTGAGCAACGCCGCTACGTAGCGGTTGAGCATCGTCGATGGCGGCTCGGCACCGTCGGCGACAGCAGACAGCACCGACATTTCACTTGCCTGCACTGCTGCGGGATCGGGGCCGGTGCGGGTGTCCGCGGCTGCGGTGGCAGCGACGGGAGCGGACGCTGCCGCGATGTCGCCGGTCGTCTGTGCTGCCGGGCGTGAACAGCCCAGCAGCACCAAGGGTGCGATCAGCAACAGGTTCCTGCGCATGTCCGCCTCCTCCGCGAGGCAACCTGGAGGGCGGCAGTGTAGCGATTGCGCCGGGATCAGCGGGAGGAGGGCAGCTGATCCAGAGCGTCCAGCGCTGGCAGGACCTGGCCGGCGATGGCCGCCAGTGCGTGGCCGCCGGTCTCGGCATGGCGCTGCACGATATCGCGCAGCAGCTGGGTGGCGATCACCAGGGTCGCACGCTCGTCGCCGCTGATACCGGCGGTACGCGGGGCCGCCTCCAGCAGGCGCATCAGGTCGCGGCTGGCGCGATGCTCCAGTTCGATGGTGCAGCGCCCTGTGCACTGCAGCCCGTCCTTTTCGATGGGGGTCACCGAGATCCGGTAGCGGGTGGAGGGGCTGGCCATGAGGGTGTGCTCGCCGTAGCTGTGGAGGATGTGCCCACCATAGGCAAGGCCACGGCCTGAGGCGACGGCCGGCGCTGCACGCAGTGTTCCACCCGGTACGTTCCAGCACCTGCCCAAGCCGCGCTCGGCCAGTGGCGACGGGCCTGTACGGGCATTGCCGGGGAGGCGGCAACGCTGTGTTGCGGATTGCCGCAGCGCGACGCATCCACGCATGGCGTGGATCTACCGCCGGGCACGCAAAAAAAACGGGACGACCAGAGCCGTCCCGTCGGAATCCACGTTGGGGCGCGCGCTTACAGCGCGGCGTCCTTCAGCTTCTTCAGCGGACGCACCTTCAGCTTGGTGGTGGCCGGCTTGGCGGCGAACCACTGCTCTTCCTTGGTGAACGGGTTGATGCCCTTGCGCTTCGGCTTGGCCGGCACATTGACGGTGGTGATCTTCAGCAGGCCCGGCAGGGTGAAGGAGCCAGCGCCCTTCTTGTGCACCGAGGAGGCGACGGCGCTTTCCAGCGAGGCCAGCACAGCGCGGACGTCCTTGGCGATGACGCCGGAGGCTTCAGCGATGTGTGCAACCAGGCCGGACTTGGTCAGCACTTCCTTGATCGGCTTCGGAGCGGCCGGCTTGGCGGCTGCCTTCGTCGCGACTTTCTTCGCTGCCTTCTTCGGGGCAGCCTTCTTAGCGGTCTTTGCCATGGTTTCCTGTTCCGTGAACGGTTGGTTGTTTGGTCGGCGCCGAACCCCGTCGGCAAGCGCAATGTAGGGCAACTCTTGGGCGCCGCCAATAGCCCGAAGCGCGGAAAGTGCATGTTTTTTCATATCCAGGCCGATTCAGTACATGGTCGGCGGTGGGGGATGGGGGCACGCCAGCGTGTTCGATCGCCGGCGCCCGCCGATCGGTGGGGTGCGCGAAACCACTGAAAACAAGAGGAAAATGCGGTCCGGGCTGGCGAGGAAGTGTCCACGCGCCGGGCTCGGGGGCGACGTCCGGCGTGCGGCGGAGCGACGCAGGGCTAACGCGTGGCGTGCGAGGGTAGCCGTTCATCACCGCCACGCAGGAGCAGCACAATGGGAATCTCGCGACACGCCACCGCGCACTGGGAAGGCGATCTGAAGACGGGCAAGGGGCAGTTGAGCACGCCGCAGAGTGGGCTGCTGGACAAGACCCGCTACGGTTTCAACAGCCGCTTCGGCGACGAAAAGGGCACCAATCCGGAAGAGCTGATTGCCGCCGCGCACGCGGGTTGTTTCACCATGGCGCTGTCAGCCAAGCTCGGCGAAGCAGGCTTCACCCCGACCTCGCTGGACACCGAAGCCAAGGTCGACCTGTCGCTGGAAGGCGGTCCGCAGTTGTCGCAGATCCGCCTGAAGGTCAGGGCGGTGGTGCCCGGCATCGATGCGACGCAGTTCCGTGCCATTGCCGATGATGCCAAGCAGAACTGCCCGGTATCCAAGGCGCTGAGCGCGGTGCCGATCAGCCTGGAAGCCGAGCTGGGCTGAGCCGGCGCATCTATAGAGCCGAGCCCATGCTCGGCTTCTGCAGGTCCCGTGATCTGGCCAAGGAGCAGCCGAGCGTGGGCTCGGCTCTACAGTATCCCTTTACCAATCAAGGGTGCCGGTGATGACGGTCTGCACCTGGCCCCCGGACCAGACCTCGCCGTCCTCATCGACCCGCAGGGTCAGGCGCGCATCGTGGCCGACTTCGCGGCCCTGGCTGACTTCGAACGGTGCACGGCCACGTGGCAGCGCGTCGCGCAGGTCCAGCCACGCGGCCAGCACTGCATTGGCGGCCCCCGAGGCGGCGTCCTCGAAGCGCCGACCATTGCCGACGAAAGCGCGCACGGCCAGATCGAATCCCTCACTGCCATCGCTGAAGGCATAGGCGAATACGCCCATGCTGTCAGTGGACTCGGCCAGCGCAGCCACCGCGTCCCAGTCCGGATGCAGCGCACGCAATGCGGCTTCATCGGCCACCTGCACCACCCACCAGCTGCGTCCGCCCTGCATGCGCGCCGGCGGCAGCGAGCCCAGTGGCCAGTCCTTCAGTGCTGCCTGCAGGCGCGGGTCGAAGGCTTCAGCGGTCTCCGCCAACTGCGCGCGCGGTGTGCGGATGGCGATGCGCTGCTGCGCGCCCTCACCGCTGACGCGCAGCGGCAGGGCACCGGCAATGCCGTCCTGCACCAGCACGCCATCGATCGGTGTGGCCAGGCCTGCCTGCAGCACCGCATGCGCCGTGCCGACGCTGGGGTGGCCGGCGAACGGCACTTCCTTCTGCGGGCTGAACATGCGCAGCCGGTAGCTGGCACCGGCGGCCTGGGGCGGGAACACGAAGGTGGTCTCGGGCAGGCGCGTCCAGCGTGCGATGGCCTGCATGCTGGCATCGTCCAGGCCGTCGGCATCGAGTACCACGGCCAGCGGGTTGCCAGCGCCGGCGCGCGGGGAAAACACATCCAGCTGCAGGAAACGGCGGGTGGTCATCGGGGCGAAACTCCAGGATCGGGTGGCGCGCAGCTTAACGCGCGGTTGTAGAGCCGAGCCCATGCTCGGCTGTGTCGGGGTGTGAGAAGAAGCAGCCGAGCGTGGGCTCGGCTCTACAGCCAACGGATCTGGCCGTCGATGACCGGCTGCACCTGGCCGCCGATCCACACCGTGCCCTGCGCGTCGACCTGCACCTGGACGCGGCCATCGCGGCCCACTTCGCGGCCCTGGCTGGCCACGTAGCGGCCTTCGCCGCCGGGCAGGGCATCGCGCTGCCGCAGCCAGGCGCCGATCAGCGCATTGGCGCTGCCAGTGACCGGGTCCTCGGGCACGCTGGGGGCATCGGCGGGGCAGAACGCGCGCACCACGCGGGCATGGCCGGCGCCGGCTTCGTCGGCGAACACCGCCACGCCGGTGGCATCGGTGGCAAGGCTCCAGTCGGCCAGCGCGGCCATGTCCGGCAGCAGGCTGCGCACGGCGTCGGCGTCGCGCAGTGGCAGCAGCCACCAGCGTGCGCCGTTGTCCCAGAGTTCGGGCACCTGCCCGTCGGCAGCGAGCGCCAACAGCGCGGCGGGCGCTCCGCCTGCCTCCGTGTCCAGTTGCCGTGCCGGCGGGCTGGCCAGCTGGATCTCCAGTGCCTCGGCTGGACCGCTCACCCGTACTGGGAGCACCCCTGCCGCGCATTGCTGCAGCAGGGCGCCGTCGCGCGGTTGGGCCAGGCCGCAGGTCACCGCCGCCCAGGCGGCACCGACGCTGGGGTGGCCGGCGAAGGCCAGCTCACGGGTCGGGGTGAAGATGCGGATGTGGTAATCGGCGCCGGGCGCGGTGGGGCGCAGGAAGAACACCGTCTCGGACAGGTTCAGCCAGGCGGCCAGGGCCTGCATCTGGCTGCTGGAGAGCGCGTCGGCGTCCAGGATGACGCCCAGTGGATTGCCGGTTCCGGGGCGGGGGCCGAAGACATCGAGCTGCAGGTAACGAAGGAGGGCCATCTACGGGGATATTGCGCTTAGAATCAAAGGTTCCGCCCCCCGAGGGCGGCTTCCCCACATTCTACATAGCCAATCCATGTCAGCTTCCCCCCTTGTCGATCGTTGGATCGTACTGAAGTTCGGCGGCACTTCGGTGTCGCGTCGTCACCGCTGGGACACGATCGGGAAGCTGGCGAAAAAACGCGCGGAAGAGACCGGATCGCGCGTGCTGGTGGTGGTATCGGCGCTGTCCGGGGTCACCAACGAACTGACCGCGATCGCCGACGGCGCGCCGGACAGCGGTGATCGCGTGGCAGCGCTTGTCGAGCGCCATGAGGGCTTCCTGGCCGAACTCGGCCTGGGCCGCGAGGTGCTGGCCGAACGGCTGGCGGCGCTGCAGGGCCTGCTCGACGATGCGCGGGCGGCCACCCGTCCGCTGGATTGGCAGGCCGAAGTGCTGGGCCAGGGCGAGCTGCTGTCCTCCACCCTGGGCGCGGCCTATCTGCGCGCCTCGGGCCTGGACATGGGCTGGATGGATGCCCGCCAGTGGCTGGACGCGATGCCGCCGCAGCCGAACCAGAGCGACTGGTCGCAGCGGCTGTCGGTGAACTGCCAGTGGCGCGCCGACGCGGAGTGGATGCAGCGCTTCCGCGCGCAGCCGACCCGCCTGCTGATCACCCAGGGCTTCATTTCGCGGCATGCCGATGGCGGTACCGCCATCCTCGGCCGTGGTGGCTCGGATACCTCGGCGGCGTACTTCGGTGCGCTGCTCGGCGCCAGCCGGGTGGAGATCTGGACCGATGTGCCGGGCATGTTCAGCGCCAATCCGAAGGACGTGCCGGACGCGCGCCTGCTGACCCGCCTGGACTATTACGAAGCGCAGGAAATCGCCACCACCGGCGCCAAGGTGCTGCACCCGCGCTCGATCAAGCCGTGCCGCGATGCCGGCGTGCCGATGGCCATCCTCGATACCGAGCGCCCGGAACTGCCGGGCACCAGCATCGATGGCAGCGCCGCACCGGTGCCGGGGGTGAAGGCGATCAGCCGCCGCAATGGCATCGTGCTGGTGTCGATGGAAGGCATCGGCATGTGGCAGCAGGTCGGCTTCCTGGCCGATGTGTTCAACCTGTTCAAGAAGCACGGCCTGTCGGTGGACCTGATCGGTTCGGCCGAGACCAACGTCACCGTGTCGCTGGACCCGTCCGAGAACCTGGTCAACACCGATGTGCTGGCCGCGCTGTCGGCCGACCTGTCGCAGATCTGCAAGGTGAAGGTGATCGTGCCGTGCGCGGCGATCACCCTGGTGGGCCGCGGCATGCGGTCGCTGCTGCACAAGCTGTCGGACGTGTGGGCCACCTTCGGCCGCGAGCGCGTGCACATGATCTCGCAGTCGTCCAACGACCTGAACCTGACCTTCGTCATCGACGAGGCCGATGCCGATGGCCTGCTGCCGATCCTGCACGCAGAGCTGATCGACAGCGGCGCGATGCCGGTGGAGGAGACCGAAGTGTTCGGCCCGCGCTGGCGCGAGATTGCCGGCACCGTGCGCCCGCGCGGCACGCCGTGGTGGCGCGGCCAGCGTGCGCACCTGCTGCAGCTGGCCGATGCCGGTACGCCGCGCTACGTCTACCACCTGCCGACGGTGCGCGCCCGCGCCCGTGCACTGGCCGCAATCAAGCCGATCGACCAGCGCTACTACGCGATCAAGGCCAACAGCCACCCGGCCATCCTGCAGCTGCTGGAAGCCGAAGGCTTCGGCCTGGAGTGCGTGTCGCACGGCGAGCTGAAGCATGTGTTCCAGCACCTGCCGGAACTGTCGCCCAAGCGCGTGCTGTTCACCCCCAGCTTCTGCCCGCGCAGCGAGTACGAGGCGGCGTTTGCGCTGGGCGTGACCGTGACCGTCGACAACGTGGAAGCGCTGCAGCGCTGGCCGGACCTGTTCCGCAACCGCGAGCTGTGGCTGCGCGTCGATCTGGGCCGGGGTGAGGGCCACCACGCCAAGGTCCGTACCGGTGGCAAGGAGTCCAAGTTCGGCCTGCCGATCGCCCGCGTCGACGAGTTCGTGCGCGCGGCCACCGAACTGGGCAGCCGCGTGGTGGGCCTGCATGCGCACCTGGGCAGCGGCGTGGAAACCGCGCAGCACTGGCGCCTGATGTGCGATGAGCTGGCCGGTTTCGCCCGCCGCATCGGCAGCGTGCAGACCATCGATATCGGTGGCGGCCTGCCAATTCCGTACAGCGACGAAGACGAACCCTTCGACCTGGACGCCTGGGCCGAGGGCCTGGCCGAGGTCAAGGCGCTGCACCCGGCATTCCGCCTGGCGATCGAGCCGGGCCGCTACCTGGTGGCCGAATCGGGCGTGCTGCTGACCCATGCCACCCAGGTGGTGGAAAAGGACGGCGTGCGCCGTGTCGGCCTGGACGCCGGCATGAACGCACTGATGCGCCCGGCGCTGTACGACGCCTGGCATGACATCGAGAACCTCAGCCGCCAGGGCGGTTATGCCGAAGCGGCGTTCGATGTGGTCGGCCCGATCTGCGAATCCAGCGATGTGTTTGGCAAGCGCCGCAAGCTGCCGGTGTCGACCGCGCCGGACGACGTGATGCTGATCGCCGATGCCGGTGCCTACGGCTATGTGATGGCCAACACCTACAACCAGCGGATGCTGCCGCGCGAAGACGTGATCGAATGACCACCGCGCGCGCCCTGCACCCGCCCACCGACACGCCCCGCGCCTTCGCGCGGGCCCGTGCCTGACCGGATACACCATGACTGCTTTCGACAAACACCAGGTTTCCCGCTTCCGCTTTGTCCGCTGCGAGTTCGCCGCAGAGACCGGCGTGGCCAAGCTGGTTTATGCCTTTGATGACGGCCCGGAGATGGTGGAAACCATCACCGTGCCGGGCGCCCCGTTCGTGCTGGACGAGGCGCGTGCCGCCGCCGTGCAGCGTGCGCTGCAGCTGCTGCACCTGATCGCCGGCGTCAGCTACTACAAGGCCGGCGTACCGGATACGGTCAGCATCGACAGTTACAGCATCGATGCCGATACCGCCGCACTGGTGGAGACCATTTACCTCAATGGCCTGGGCGAATTCGCCTACCGCAACGGCCTGAACCTGCGCGGCCGCTTCCGGTTGCCGGTGCAGGGCGAGGCCGTGCAGGCGCCGGCGCTGGGCCTGCGGCCGCACGCGCTGGTGGCCATCGGCGGCGGCAAGGATTCGCTGGTCAGCATCGAAGCGCTGCGCCGTGCCGGCGTGGACGAGACGGTGACCTGGATCGGTGGCTCGCAGCTGATCCGCGCCTGCGCCGAGCGCACCGGCCTGCCGACATTGAACCTGGGCCGCACGCTGGCACCGGAACTGTTCGAGTTGAACCGCCAGGGTGCCTGGAACGGCCATATCCCGGTGACGGTGGTGAACTCGGCAATCATGGTGCTGGCCGCCCTGCTGCACGGCGTGGACCAGGTCGTGTTCTCCAACGAGCGTTCGGCCAGCTACGGCAGCCAGATTCCGGGCACCGGCGAAGTGAACCACCAGTGGTCCAAGGGCTGGGCCTGCGAGCAGGCGTTCGGCAGCCATGTGCGGAAGTACGTGGCGGCGGATCTGCAGTACTACTCGCTGCTGCGACCGATGTCCGAGCTGGCGGTGGCCCGCCAGTTCGCCAAGACTGATTTCTACGACGCGCACTTCTCCAGCTGCAACCGCAATTTCCACATCCTCGGCGAGCGCCCGGTGAACCGCTGGTGTGGCGTCTGCCCGAAGTGCCATTTCGTGTTCCTGGCGCTGGCCCCGTTCATGCCCAAGACGCGCCTGGTGCGCATCTTCGGCCGCAACCTGCTGGACGATGCCGAGCAGGCCGGTGGCTTCGATGCGCTGCTGGAATTCCAGGACCACAAGCCGTTCGAGTGCGTGGGTGAAGGCCGCGAATCGCGTGCGGCGATGGCGACGCTGGCGCAGCGCCCGGAGTGGAATGAAGACGTGCTGGTGAAACGCTTCTGCAACGAGATCCAGCCGCAGCTGGATGCCGCCGAACTGGAACTGGCACCGCTGCTGCAACTGCAGGGCGAGCACCGCGTTCCGGCTGCGCTGTGGGAACGGGTGCGTGAAGATTTCGAAGCTTGAAGGAAAGCGCGTCGCGCTGTGGGGCTGGGGCCGCGAGGGCCGCGCCGCGTTTGCGGTGCTGCGTGAGCGCCTGCCCACGCTGCCGCTGAGCCTGTTCTGCCCGGCGGCCGAAGTCGAGACCGCGCGTGCGGAAACGCAGGGCGCGCTGGACGTGCGTGGCGAGCCTTCTGCTGAAGCGCTGGCCGCGTTCGACGTGGTGATCAAATCGCCCGGGATCAGTCCCTATCAGCCGATCGCGCTGGCGGCGGCAGCGCAGGGCACCACCTTCATCGGCGGCACCGCGCTGTGGTTCGCCGAACACGCGGCCGACGATGGCATCGTGCACGACACCGTGTGCGTGACCGGCACCAAGGGCAAGAGCACCACCACCGCGCTGGTCGCGCACCTGTTGCGCGCGGCCGGGCATCGCACCGGACTGGTCGGCAACATCGGCCTGCCGCTGCTGGAAGTGCTGGACCCGCAGCCGGCGCCCGAGTACTGGGCCGTCGAGCTGTCCAGCTACCAGACCGGTGAAGTGGCGCGCAGTGGCGCCCACCCGCAGGTGGCAGTGGTGCTGAACCTGTTCCCGGAACACCTGGACTGGCACGGCAGCGAACAACGTTACATCGAAGACAAGCTGCGGCTGGTGACGGAAGCCGCACCGCGCATTGCCGTGCTCAATGCCGCCGATCCGCACCTGGCGGCACTGTCGCTGCCCGATAGTGAGGTGGTCTGGTTCAACCAGCCGCAGGGCTGGCATATGCGGAGCGACATCGTGCATCGCGGCGAACAGGCGGTGTTCGATACCCGCAACACGCCGCTGCCGGGCCGCCACAACCGCGGCAACCTGTGCGCGGTGCTGGCCGCGCTGGAGGCACTGGGCCTGGACGCGGTGGCGCTGGCGCCGGCGGTGCAGGATTTCCGCCCGCTGCCGAACCGCCTGCAGCGCATCGGCGTGGCCGATGGCCTGACCTACATCAACGATTCGATCAGCACCACGCCGCATGCCAGCCTGGCTGCGCTGGAGTGCTTCGCCGGGCAGCGCATCGCGCTGCTGGTGGGCGGGCACGATCGTGGGCTGGACTGGACCGATTTCATGCAGCACATGGCGCACGACGTGCCGCCGGTGGAGATCGTGACCATGGGCAGCAACGGCCCGCGCATCCACGCCATGCTGCAGCCGCTGGCCGACGCCGGCCGCTTCGGCCTGCACGCTGCGGGCGATCTTGCCGAGGCGATGGCGTTGGCGCGCACGGCGCTGGGCGCGCAGGGCGGGGTGGTGCTGTTGTCGCCGGGTGCGCCGAGCTTTGGTGCTTACCGCGACTACGTGGCGCGCGGACGTCATTTCGCCGAACTGGCTGGGTTCGATCCGGACAGCATCAGCGCGATTCCGGGGTTGGGCATCGCTTGATCCGCCGGATCGGGGTCGGATCCCTTTCCTCAGGAAAGGGCTCTGACCCCGGCGAGTTACCATGGGCGCATCCCCGGACGGACCCGGATAGCCGCGTGTGCACCTTCATTACCCTGTTCCTGCCCGCATCCTTATCGCACATTGAAGCCGCCGCGATCATGCAGCGCAGTGGCCGGCGCCTGTTTGCGCAGGATTCGCCCAGCCTGCAGTCAGCGGTCGGGCCCGGTTGGCAGCCGTGGTTGAGTGCCGTGCACTGCGATTGCGGTACTGCGCTGGCCTCGTCGCAGGCGGTTCGTGCGTGGAACGGCGATGCCGATCGCTGGCGGAAGAAGGGTTGGAGCGAGGCGAAGATCGCCCGCGCGCTGGCCGAGCAGTTGGCGCGGCATGAACACGATCAACAGGTGCGTCGCGAGGAAGCCCTGCATGATGCTGGCCACTGGCTGCAGCGCATCGATGCGCTGCTGCAGGCTGGTGCCGCGCGTATCGGCCTGCTGGTGCGTGACTACGACGGTGCGGTGAGTGACCGGCAGCCGAAGCCGCCGGAACGTCACTGGCCGCGGGACCAGCTGGCCGCAGCGGATCTGCTGGCGTTCGAGCCGGGCACGTTGCATTGGATCGAGCGTGGGTGAGGTCGTCATCCACGCATGGCGTGGATCTACTGTAGAGCCGAGCCCATGCTCGGCTGGATTTCAGTCCTCGTGCCGGATGAACGCGTAATCGCGATCAATCAGCTGCTGCAGGTACGCATCGAAGCTGGGTGCGATGACTATGTAGCTGTCCGGATCGTGCAGATAGCGCACCACCTGGCCGACGGTGCCGCCCGGTGCGGGGTTGAAATCCAGGTACAGCTTCGAGGTGCCGCCGTTGTTCGTGCAGTGCGAGAAGCACAGGCGGCGGTCCATCGGGACATCCGCATCAATACCGTCGCCAAGAATCTCCGGCTCGTCGTCCAGCCATTCTTCGTAGATGGTGCGGATGCTGTCGTCCCACTCATCCTGGTCTTCGAAGATGTCTGCGGCCGAGCTCAGGTAGTAGGGATAGCGGCCGTTCTCGACATCCGAACCCAGCATCAGCACGCACACCTCCCCACCGGGATATCCGCGGAAGTATGTGCCATCCACGCGCGACAGCAGTTCCAGCAGGCTGTCCGGCACCTTTGGCCACTGCGCGCGCAGGCCCTGCAGGTCATCGGTGCTGGCGCCCTCGACATGCGCCCATTGCGCAGCGTCGTTGGCAGGCAGACGCGGAATCAGGCCGGAGAGGAAGCGCTCAA
Organism: Stenotrophomonas sp. BR163; assembly: GCF_047520985.2. Lineage (NCBI taxonomy): Bacteria > Pseudomonadati > Pseudomonadota > Gammaproteobacteria > Lysobacterales > Lysobacteraceae > Stenotrophomonas > Stenotrophomonas sp. BR163. The sequence goes on along the minus strand of NZ_JAXBRE020000003.1, from coordinate 222,307 downwards.
CAAGGCTCATGCGGAATTGGGGGTCGAAAAGAGTTGAGTCGTATCCCACCACACCTGCGTCACGTCGCCAAGGCAGAATGCGACACGGGAGGGCGTTCTGCGACGTGATCCCCTCCGTCCCTTTTCATTGGAGCAGGCGCATGAACCGTTGGCGTTGCGGCGTGGCGATGGTACTGGGACTGGCGGCGATGCCAGCGTGGGCGGCGATGAAGACGCAGCCGGTGGAATGGAAACACCAGGGCACGACCTTCAGTGGTGTGCTGGTCTATGACGATGGCGAGCATGACCAGCGCCCCGGCCTGGTGATGGTGCCGAACTGGAAAGGTGTAAACGAGTCGGCGGTCGAGAAGGCCAAGCAGCTGGCCGGTGATGACTACGTGGTGCTGGTGGCTGATGTCTACGGCAAGGACGTGCGGCCGAAGACCGATGCCGAGGCGGGGCCGGTGGCCAGCAAGCTGCGCAACGACCGGCCGCTGCTGCGCGCGCGTGCACTGGAAGCGGTGAACGTGCTCAAGGCGCAGGCCGGCAAGGTACCGCTGGATGCCAGCCGGATCGGTGCGGTCGGTTTCTGTTTCGGTGGCACCACGGTGCTGGAGCTGGCCCGCGCCGGTGCGCCGCTGGCCGCTGTGGTCAGCCTGCACGGTGGGTTGGGTTCGCCGCTGCCGGCGCAGGCCGGTGGCGCCCATCCGTCCGTGCTGGTGCTCAACGGGGCCGATGACAGGAGCGTGACCGCCGAGGACATCGCCGCTTTCCAGAAGGAAATGGATGCGGCCAAGGTCGATTGGGAGTTCACCAACTACAGCGGTGCCGTGCACTGCTTCGCCGAGCGCGACGCCAACAGCCCACCGGGCTGCCAGTACAACGAGCGGGCGGCCAAGCGCGCGTGGAAGGCGCTGGATGAATTCTTCGAGGAACGCTTCGAGAAGCGTTAAGCCGTGCAGTGGTAGTGCCGGCCGCTGGCCGGCAACCTCATGATGCTGCGGATGTCATCGGGAATGCCGGCCAGCGGCCGGCACTACCGATGCTTCAATGCCGGCCAGCGGCCGGCACTACCGGATGCGGTCAATGCGACCGTTTCAGTGCCGACCAACGGTCGGCACCCACCGGAATGCCGGTTTGGTAGGTGCCGACCGTTGGTCGGCACTACCGGTCAATGCGAGCGCTGCACCGCGTAGCGGGCCAGGCCACGCAGGGCGGCCACGGCATCGTTGTCGCCCAGGCCATCGAGCGCGCGCTCGGCGGCTTCGGCATATTCCTCGGCACGCGCGCGGCTGTACTCCAGGCCGCCGGTAGCACGGATCGCGGCCAGCACTTCCGGCATCGCCGAGGCATCGCCGTCCTGCACGATGGTGCGCAGGCGCTCGCGGGTAGCGTCATCAGAGTGGGCCATCGCGTGGATCAGCGGCAACGTGGCCTTGCCCTCGGCGAGGTCGTCGCCCAGGTTCTTGCCCAGCTCCTCGGCGTTGGCCGAGTAGTCCAGCACGTCGTCGGCGATCTGGAAGGCGTAGCCCAGGTGCATGCCGTAGTCGAACAGGGCCTGCTGGGTGGCTTCATCCACGCCGCTGGCCAGCGCGCCCAGGCGGGTGCCGGCGGCGAACAGCACCGCGGTCTTGCGCTCGATCACGCGCAGGTAGGCGGCTTCGTCGGTATCCGGGTTGTGCACGTGCAGCAGCTGCAGCACTTCACCCTCGGCGATGCGGTTGGTGGCGTCGGCCAGGATCTGCATCACCGGCATGCGCTCAAGCTCGACCATCAGCTGGAAGCTGCGCGAGTACAGGAAGTCGCCCACCAGCACGCTGGGCGCGTTGCCCCACAGCGCGTTGGCGGTGCTGCGGCCGCGGCGCAGGCTGGATTCGTCCACCACGTCGTCGTGCAGCAGGGTAGAGGTGTGGATGAACTCGATGATCGCGGCCAGCTGGTGGTGCTCCGGGCCGGCCTGGCCGACCGCATGGCCGGCCAGCATCACCAGCATCGGGCGCAGGCGTTTGCCGCCGGCGGAAATGATGTGGTCGGCGATCTGGTTGATCAGCACGACGTCCGAGGACAGCCGGCGCCGGATCAGGGCGTCGACGGCGGCCATGTCGGCCGCGGCAAGCGACTGGATCTGGGGCAGGCCCAGGGCGGGACGGGTGTCTTCGGTGATGGTCATGCGATCAGGCTTTCAGGCTCACCATCGATTATAGGCGCTGGCCGTGAATTCGGGCGCAAACCGGGCGGGCCGGCGTTCCCGGCCCCGCAAACGCTGCGGCCTGCGTGAATACGTATGCAGGTTGCGCCATGCCCGCGGGGCCGCCGCTAAGCTTGCTGGAACAGGATTTCGGCCCGCTTCTGGCGGGTCCCGCATGCCCGGAGGGGGGCTGTCGATGTCGCACTATCCATGGTGGCGCGGAGCCGTCATCTACCAGATCTACCCGCGCAGCTACCTCGATGCCAACGGTGATGGAGTAGGCGACCTGCCGGGCATCATCCAGCGCCTGGACCACATCGCCGCGCTGGGCGTGGACGCAATCTGGATCTCGCCGTTCTTCAAGTCCCCCATGGCCGACTTCGGCTACGACATCGCCGACTACCGCGACGTCGACCCGCTGTTCGGCAGCCTGGACGACTTCGACCGCCTGCTGGCCAAGGCCCATGGCCTGGGCCTGAAGGTGATGATCGACCAGGTGCTGAGCCATACCTCGATCGAGCATGCCTGGTTCCGTGAGAGCCGCCAGGACCGCAGCAATCCGAAGGCGGACTGGTACGTCTGGGCCGACCCGCGCGAGGACGGCACCCCGCCGAACAACTGGCTGTCGCTGTTCGGTGGCGGCGCCTGGCAGTGGGAGCCGCGCCGTGAGCAGTACTACCTGCACAACTTCCTGGTCGACCAGCCGGACCTGAACTTCCATCACCCGGACGTGCAGCAGGCCACACTGGACAATGTGCGCTTCTGGCTGGACCGCGGCGTGGATGGCTTCCGCCTGGATGCGATCAACTTCTGCTTCCACGACGCACAGCTGCGCGACAACCCGCCCAAGCCGGCGGAGAAGCGGGTGGGGCGCGGCTTCAGCCCGGACAATCCGTACGCCTACCAGTACCACTACTACAACAACACCCAGCCGGAGAACCTGCCGTTCCTGGAGCGCCTGCGCGCGCTGCTGGACGAATACCCGGGGGCGGTCAGCCTGGGCGAGATCTCTTCGGAAGACTCGCTGGCCACCACGGCCGAGTACACCCGCGATGGCCGCCTGCACATGGGCTACAGCTTCGAGCTGCTGGTGGACGACTACAGTGCGGCCTACATCCGCGATACGGTCTCGCGGCTGGAAGCGGCGATGACCGAAGGCTGGCCGTGCTGGGCCGTGTCCAATCACGACGTGGAGCGTGCGGTCAGCCGCTGGGGCGGTCACCCGGCCGATCCGCGCCTGGCGCGGATGCTGGTGGCGATGCTGTGCTCGCTGCGCGGTTCGGTCTGCCTGTACCAGGGCGAGGAGCTGGGCCTGGCCGAGGCCGAGGTGCCGTTCGAGGCCCTGCAGGACCCGTATGGCATCACCTTCTGGCCGAATTTCAAGGGCCGCGACGGCTGCCGTACCCCGCTGCCATGGACCGATGCGCCATTAGCCGGTTTCACCACCGGGCAGCCCTGGCTGCCGATCCCGGCCGAGCACCGCGCGGCGGCGGTGGCCGTGCAGGAGCGCGACCCGCATTCGGTGCTGGCGGCGTTCCGCGCGTTCCTGGCCTGGCGGCATACCCAGCCGGCCCTCCTGCACGGCAGCATCAGATTCCTTGAAAGTGCCGAGCCTGTGCTGCTGTTCGAGCGTATGCTTGCAGATGAAACCCTCCTGCTGGCCTTCAACCTGTCGGCCGAGGCGGTGACCCATCCGCTGCCGCCGGGGAACTGGCAGCAGGTGGCGGTACCGGGCCCGGATGCGGGCACGGTGCAGGGCAATGAACTCCAGCTGCCGCCGCGCGCGGTGTATTGCGCCCGACGCAGCTGACCGTTTTCTCCGGTGGCGGTACTTGCGGGGACGGGGCCGAAGCGCCCCGTCCCTTTTTTGTGGGTGGAATTCCGGTGAACGGCATCCACGCATGGTATGGATCTACGGCTTGGAATGTCGCTGCATGGACCTTGCTGATCACGTGCCGGCATCCGCGCAAAAGAAAACCCGCTGCCTGCGCAGCGGGTTTCCGGTCCTGCTCCCTTTGTGTTGCCGGCCAGCGGTCGGCGCTACCGGGTTCGGGGTCCCAGCCAGCGGCCGGCACGACCCGGCCGTGATCAGAACTTGTAGTTCACGCCCAGCATGTAGGTGCGGCCCCACTCGATGTACTCCAGCGGGCGGTCCTTGCTGCCGGCGTAGGTGCGGTACGGCTCGTTGGTCAGGTTGCTGCCCTGCAGCAGCAGGGTCAGGCCACGCAGGGCACTGCTGTCGCTGAAGGTGTAGCTGATCTGCGCATCGGTCACGTTCTCGCCGACCACGTAGCGCAGGCTGCGGTTGCCGTTGAAGTTGCCGATCTCGCCGATGAAGTCCGAACGGCGGCGCTGGCTGACGCGTGCTTCAAAGCCGCTGCGCTCGTAATAGGCGGTGAAGTTGTACACGCGCTTGGACAGGCCCGGCAGGCTGATCGGATCACTGCCCACGCTGGAGGCGCTCTCCGGGTCCAGGATGGTGATGTCGCTCTTGTTGAAGGTCGCGCTGGCCTGCACGCCGAAGCCACGCAGGCTGTCGGTCAGCATCTCCAGCGGGAACGATGCGGTCAGTTCCAGGCCCTTCAGCGTGCCGCCCTTGCCGTTCTGCGGGGCGGAGAAGGTGCCGGTGGTCAGCACCGGTGCCGTCATGCCCGGCGGCGGCACGTAGCTGCCCAGCAGCGCGGTGAAGTCGTAGTTGTCGACCGATTGGGTGTAGACGTAGCTCTTCAGGTCCTTGTAGAAGATCGCGGCGGCCACGTAGGCCTTCTCGCCGAAGTACTTCTCGTAGGACAGGTCCAGCGCGGTGGCACGCCACGGGTCCAGCAGCGGATTGCCACCGCTGCCGCCGGGGCGGCCGGTGCCGGTGTCCACGCCGAACTCCAGGCCGGCGCGCATCTGGTCCACGCGCGGGCGCGCGACCTGCTTGGCGACGGCGAAGCGCAGCGTCTGCTGGTGCGGGAACAGGAAGGCCAGGTTCAGGCTCGGCAGCCAATCGTTGTAGGTGCGGCCGTTCGAGTACGGCTGCACGTTGTTGCCGGCCGACTGCGAGCTGTCCCAGTAACGCGAATCCGAACTCTGGTCGGTGTGCTGCATCTGCACGCCGATGTTGCCGCGCACGCCGACGTCGCCGATGTCGGCGTTGATGTTCAGGCGCGCCCAGGCGGTGGTGATCTTCTCCTGTACCGTCCACGACTTGGGAATCAGGTAGTCCAGGTTGTCGACCGGGTTGAAGGTCATGTAGCGGCCCACCGCGGCCGGCACGTTCCAGGCCGGGATGGTGCCGAGGCCGGCGAAGCCCAGGTTGACCGGGCGGTACTGCAGGTCCGAGGCGATGTTGGCGTCGCCCTGCGCACCCAGCAGGATGTTGCCTTCGGACTGGGTCTTCACCTTGCGGCGGTCAGCGTAGTTCACGCCGATGTCGATGTCCGGCGCCCATGACGCGACGGCATCGGGCAGGGCGATGGTGGCGGCCAGCTTGCCACCCTTCAGGCGGTCTTCCACCTGCGGCACCTTGCCGTAGCCGGAGCCGTAGATGGTGTTGGTCAGGAACAACGCATCCGGGTTGGAATAGTTCAGCCCCGGGCTGATCTGCGAGAAGCCGTCCTGGCGGATCGACACGCCGACCGTATCCAGCTGCGGCATCGGGGTCAGCTGCAGGTTGTTTTCCAGGTTCAGCTCGTCGCGCGTGGCCTTGGAGTAGTTCAGGTCGGCGACCAGCTTGACGCCACTGAAATTGAACTCGTTGTTCCAGCCGAACGCGTCGATCTTGTCCTTGCGCTTGTTGTACATGCCGCGTACCAGCGGGTACACGCCGCTGGCGGTGCCGCCAGTGAACGAACCATTGGCGTTGACCTGCGGGTTGCTGACCAGCAGGCCCGGGGTGTAGTTGCCGTTGTAGTTGCTGAGGTTCAGCTCGAACTGGTTGGCGGTGTCGATCTGCTCGGCTTCGGTGTGGAACGCATCGAAGGTGCTGGTCCAGCTGTTGTTCGGCCGGAACTGGATCGTGGCCATCACGCCGTCGCGCTTGTTGTTGCCGGTGCGGCGCAGCGCCTTGATGCCATCGGAGAAGTAGGTGCCGGCACCCACGCCCGGACGGTCGCCCTTGTCGGTGTGCTCGGTGGTCCACGGTTCGTACAGGCCGACCTGGTTCTCCTGGATCGGCATGTCGCTGTGCGCATAGCCGATGGCGATGCCCAGGGTCTTGTCCAGGAACTGGTCGATGTAGCTGGCGCTGAAGCGGTTGCCGTACGGATCGGTGTTGGCGGCGCGGCCCAGCGAGCTCTTCTGGTAGCGGCCACTGACCGCGATCACGCGCTCGCCGAAGCTGAGCGGGCGCGCGGTCTGCATGTCGATGGTGCCCGACAGGCCCTGGCCGACCAGCGCCGCGTCCGGGGTCTTGTACACGGTCACGCCGTTGACCAGCTCGGACGGATACTGGTCGAACTCGACGCCACGGTTGTCGCCGGTGCTGACCACTTCGCGGCCATTGAGCAGGGTGGTGGCGAAGTCCGGCGACAGGCCGCGGACGCTGATCACCTGCGCGCGGCCCGCCACGCGCTGGGCGGCCAGGCCGGGCAGGCGCGAAATGGACTCGGCGATGCTGACGTCGGGCAGCTTGCCGATGTCTTCGGCGGAGATCGCTTCGACCACCGAGGTGGCGTCCTGCTTGACCGCGATCGCGCTCTCGATGCCGCGGCGGATGCCGGTGACCTGTACCGTATCGAGGTTGGTGGCGGCGGTGCCGGCCGGCGTGGTGGTGCTCTGCGTGGACTGTGCCGACGCCAACGTCGGCGCCAGGACAACGGCCAGCGCGATGCTCAGCGCGCTGCGCTTGTGGTTCAACATTTTCCCCTCCCAGGCAATGTTGCAGATCGATTTGTGAGCGTTCCGGCGGCGCCGTGAACGTGCGACGCGGTGGCCGCTGTCGTCGCCGCTATGGTAGGCAGCGCGTTCTTCGCGGGAATCACCCTGCATACGTATTCAATGGCGTCTGCAGGGATGTAATCGCTTTCAAGTGTCTCGTTCTGTAGAGCCGAGCCCATGCTCGGCTGCATTTCGGCGCTACGCACCGCCGCCCGAGCGTGGGCTCGGGCGCTACGGGGGCGCAGGCAGGAAAACGTTCAGCGGATCGGCGTGAAGCGAATGGCCTGGCCACCGCCGGGTGCCAGCACCAGCGTCAGCGCATCGGCGCTGGTCACTTCGCGGGTTTCGCGAACGAACGCGAACGGGTTGCTGCGGAAATCCGCGCCTTCACCATCACGGTAGATCTCGGCGCGATAGCGCACGCCAGGTTCCAGGAAGCCCAGTGACACCGGCAGCACGCGGCCGTGTTCATCGGTGATGCTGCCGAGGAACCAGTCGCGGCTGTTGCGGTCGCGGCGCACGATCGTCACGTAGTCGCCCACTTCGCCATCGAGCACGCGGCTCTGCTCCCAGTCCACCGCCACGTCCTCGATGAAACGGAACGCCTCGCGATGCTGCAGGTAGTGTTCGGGCAGGTCGGCGGCCATCTGGATCGGGCTGTACAGCACCACGTACAGCGCCAGCTGCCGCGCCAACGTACTGGGGATGGCCTGGCCGTGGCGGCCCTTGAGGCTGAGGATGCCGGGGGTGTAATCCATCGGCCCGGCCAGCATGCGGGTGAACACCAGGTTGACCTCGTGCTCCGGCGGGTTCGGTGGTTGGCCCCAGGCGTTGTACTCCATGCCGCGAGCGCCTTCGCGCGAGATCCAGTTGGGATAGGTGCGGCGCAGGCCGGTGTCCTTGATCGGCTCATGCGGGTTCACCGACAGGTGCCGGCGCGCGGCTTCCTGCACCACCTTCAGATGGTGGCGAGCCATGAACTGCCCGTCATGCCACTCGCGCCACAGTGGGCCCCCCGTGGGATTGCGGCGGTCGACCTGGCCGTCGTCGCAGACGTAGCCGGTCTTGAACTGGTCCACGCCCAGCCGTGCGTACAGGTCCAGCGCGGCGTCCAGCTGGGCCTCGTAATGTTCGATGGCGCAGCCGGTTTCATGGTGGCCGATCAGGTGCACGCCTTTCTTCAGGCCATACGCCGACAGCGCTTCGATGTCGAAATCGGGCGTGGCGCGGGTGAAATCGAAGTCGTAGCCATTGCCCACCCACATGCCGTCCCAGCCTGGGTTCCAGCCCTCCACCAGCACGCCGCGGAAGCCGTGTGCAGCGGCGAAATCGATCACCTTCTTCGTCTTGGCGGTGGTGGCTGCGTGCTTCGGCCCGGTCGCCCAGCTCTCGTTGTCCAGGTGCATCGACCACCACACGCCCAGGTACTTGGCCGGCTTCACCCAGCTGACATCGCCCAGCGCATTGGGTTCGTTGAGATTGAGGATCAGGTCCGATTCGACCAGGCCGCCGGCACGGTCGGCGATCTGCAGCGTGCGCCACGGCGTGGCGAAGGGCAGGGTGCGGCGCACCTTCCAGCCTTCGGCCGAGGGCGACAGCTGCGCGCGCAGGCGCTGCCCCTCGCTGCGGCGCAGCCACATGCCGGCGTAGTCCACCAGCGCGGCCTCGTGAATGGCCACATGCAGGCCATCGCGGCTGCGCAGGGTCATCGGCGTATGCACCAGCGGTACTTCGCGCAGCGGGGTGCGCTGGTACAGGTACTCGTAGTGGATCGGTTCGCCGGCGGGGATCCACCAGGCGGTGGAGTCCTGTGCGATGGCGAACTCGGTCAGCTCGTCATCGATGATGGCCTCGCGCAGATTCGGCTGTTCGGGGAATACGTAGCGGAAGCCGAGGCCATCGTCGTAGACGCGGAACACTACATCCAGCCGGCGCTTGCTGCCGGTGGTTTCGGCCAGCTGCACGGTCAGCTCGTTGAAATCGTTGCGGGTGAGCCGGCGTTCGCCCCACGGCTGCTCCCAGGTGTCATCGACGCTGCGCCGCTGCTGGCCCAGCAGAGTGAAATCGCGGTCCAGGCGACCGTCGCGCAGGGCGAAGCCGAGCTTCGAATCCTCCACCACAGTGTCGCCCAGGCGCTCGACCCGGTAGCGGGCCGTGCCGCCGTCCAGCACCAGGCTGACCTTCAACACCTTGCCCGGCGATTCGACGCTGGCCACCTGGGGCGCGGCCTGTACCAGCGTGGCCCATCCGATCAGGGCCAGGCCCAGCATGTGCGCGAATACCGCGCGTACAGCAGTGGGTGACATCGGCAATTCCCCTCCCAAGGCGCCGTTGGCAGACCCGGACCATAAGCCAGCGCGGCGGGTGCGCTACCGCGCGACGCCATGAATACGTATGCAACTGGACGCAGCCGACAGCCCCGCGTCTACCATGGCGCCAGGGCACCTTGAGGGAGGGGCCGCGCCCGCCCGCCGGCAACGACGGTGCGGACCTACAACGCGTGCAGAGAGGGAGGGAGGCCGACGGGCGCGAGCCGGTCCGCCGCTTCGATGCTGAAGATCATTTGCCTGACCGCTGCCCTGGGGGCAGCGCTGGGGACGACCGCGCAGGCGGCCGACCTGCAATTCGACGGCCGCCATGCGCGCGCCGAAGCCACTGCCAAGGGCAGCTTCGTGCTGCATGCGCCGAAGCGCGAGGTGCGCATCGCGCCGATGCCGATGCGCAGCCAGACCGGCAGCGTGATGTTCGATGCCCTGTTCGCACTGGCCCAGCAGGAGATGGACCAGGACCGCGTGGATGCGATCCGTGATCCCGCCTTCGACGAAGGCCGGCCGGTGCCGTGCGAGTGCTTCCAGACCGGCGCGCGCTGGCCCTATGTGTGGACGCGCGATGTCAGCTTTGCCGCCGATCTGGCGCTCGCACGCCTGGACCCGAAGCGCACCCGGCAGTCGCTGCAGTTCAAGCTGTCGGCGGCGCGCGATGGCCATACGCCCGGCCTGTTCGTTGCGCAGGACACCGGCTCCGGCGGCAGCTGGCCGATCAGCAGCGACCGCGTGGTGTGGTTCCTGGCCGCGCGTCACCTGCTGGAGGATCGCGCGTTTGCCGACCAGGTCTGGCAGGCGCTGCAGGGCACGCTGGCGCAGGACCGCGCGATGGTGTTCGACGCGCAGATGGGCCTGTACCGCGGCGAGACCTCCTTCCTGGACTGGCGCGAGCAGACCTATCCAGACTGGACCCGCGAGGATGTGCGTTTCATCGGTGATTCCTACGCACTGTCCACCAACGTGCTGCACTACCAGGCACTGCGCCTGGCCGAACGCCTGGCCGGGCAGCACGGCGATGCCCGCGCGGCCGACTACAAGGCCTGGGCCGATGCATTGGCGCAGCAGATCGATGCGCGCTTCTGGCGCGAGGATATCGGCCAGTACATGAGCTACATCGGCGAAGCCGCGCACCCGGTGCCGTACGCCAAGGTGGATCTGCTCGGCCTCTCGCTGGGCATCCTCGCCGAGGTGCTGCCGCCCGAGCGCGCGCGGCGTGCGCTGGCGGCGTATCCGATGGGCCCGGCTGGCAGCCCGGTGGTCTGGCCGCAGGAAGCACAACAGCCGATCTATCACAACCGGGCGATCTGGCCGTTCGTCAGTGCCTACTCGCTGCGTGCGGCGCGGCAGCTGGACGATGCGCCGCGCATCGCCGCCGAGATCCGCTCGCTGATGCAGGGTGCCGCGCTGGCCGGCTCCAACATGGAAAACTACGAGCTGGTCAGCCAGGCCGTGCATGTCGAGGAAGGCGCACTGAGCGGCCCGGTGGTCAATTCCGAACGCCAGCTGTGGTCGGTGGCCGGCTATCTGTCGATGGTGGTCGAAGGCGTATTCGGCGTGCAGGACGATGGCCGCGTGCAGCCCAAGCTGCCAGCCGCGCTGGTCCCCGTACTGTTCGGCAAGCAGCGCCGCATCTCCCTGGAGGCCGATGGCAAGCGCTATGTGCTGGAGCGCCCGAAGCAGGTGGGTGATGGCCTGCTGGTGGCGGGCGAGGTAAAGACGCGTGGTGCCACCACCACCGTGCAGCTGGTGGCCACCGCAGCGGCACCGCGCAGCGTGGCGACGACGGCCGACGCCAATGCGCGCGCACCGGCCACGCCGGCCGCACCGCAGGCGCGACGCAAGGGCAGGGGCTGGAATGTCGAGGTCGCTGCCGGCCAGGTGCTGTGGCAGGACGGCCGGGCGCTCACCGCCAGCAATGGCCTGGCACGCATCGGTGACGATGGCCTGCAGCATTGCCTGAGCCTGACCCGGCGCGACGGCGCATTGGAATCGCTGCACAGTCCGATGGTCTGCGTCGGTCCGCAGCAGCGATTGAAGGGTGCCGAGCGCTGGCAGTTCACCTCGGCCAAGGCGGGGCAGGTGCGCCTGCGCCTGCAGTACAGCAACGCGAATGGGCCGATCAACACGGGCGTGACCGCCGCGGTGAAGCAGCTGGTGCTGCAGTGCCCGGGCCAGCCGTTGCAGCGGCACACCGTCACCCTGCCGCACAGCGTGGCCGTGCAGGACTCGACCTCGGCGACGTTCCCGGTGCCGAAGGGCCGATGCGCGGTCACGCTTGAAGAGGGCTTCAACATGAGCACACTGCAGCACTTCGCGCACTACACCGGGGGCAAGGGTGGCCGCGAAGGCGTGCTCAACCAGGCCCAGGTGCAGGCGCTGACGGTGGCGCCGGTGGCGATGGAAGAGGGTGCACGATGAATCGCCCCGCCAAACCCCAGCTGTCGTTCTGGCAGATATGGAACATGTGTTTCGGTTTTCTCGGCATCCAGTTCGGCTTCGCCCTGCAGAATGCCAACGCCAGCCGCATCTTCGAGACGCTGGGCGCGGACATCGACGCGGTACCGGGGCTGTGGATCGCCGCGCCGCTGACCGGCCTGCTGGTGCAGCCGGTGATCGGCTACCTGTCCGACCGCACCTGGACGCGCTGGGGGCGGCGCCGTCCGTTCTTCATGATCGGTGCGGTGCTGACCACGCTGGCCCTGCTGGTGATGCCGAATTCGCCGACGCTGTGGATCGCGGCCGGCACGCTGTGGGTGCTCGATGCCTCGATCAACGTATCGATGGAGCCGTTCCGAGCCTTCGTCGGCGACCAGCTGGCGCCACGCCAGCGTCCGGCCGGCTACGCGATGCAGAGCTTCTTCATCGGTGTGGGCGCCATCGTCGCCAGCTTCCTGCCGTTCATCCTGGCCCACTTCGGCGTTGCCAATACGGCCGCCGCCGGTGAGGTGCCGGACACCGTGCGCTATGCGTTCTACTTCGGCGCGGCGGTGCTGCTGGCGGCGATCACCTGGACGGTGGTCAGCACCCGCGAGTATTCACCAGCAGAACTGGCTGCCTTCGATGATGCCGAGCCGCCGGCACATCATGCGGGAGCGGTGATCAACGGCCCGGCGCCATGGACGCGGGTGGCCCTGTGGCTAGGGCTGGGTGTGCTGTTGGCGCTGCTGATCACCTGGCGACAAGGTGACAGGATGCTGTACGTGCTGGCAGGCCTGTGCGCCGGCTACGGCCTGCTGCTGGCGGTCGCGCGCGCGTTGCCGGCCACGCATATGCTGGCCGCCATCGTCGGCGACCTGCGCGCGATGCCGGTGACCATGCGCCGCCTGGCGTGGGTGCAGTTCTTCTCATGGTTCGCGCTTTTCGCCATGTGGATCTACACCACTGCTGCGGTGGCCGGTACCCACTTCGGTTCGACCGATCCACAGTCGGCGGCCTACAACGAAGGTGCCAACTGGGTGGGCGTGCTGTTTGGCGCCTACAACGGCTTCGCTGCGCTGGCGGCGGTGCTGATTCCGCCGATGGTGCGTGCGATCGGCCTGCGCTGGAGCCACCTGGTCAACCTGTGGCTGGGCGCTGCCGGCCTAGTCTCGCTGATGTTCATCCGCGACCCGCACTGGCTGCTGCTGTCGATGGTGGGTGTGGGCTTTGCCTGGGCATCGATCCTGTCGTTGCCGTATGCACTGCTGTCCGACAGCGTGCCTGCGTCGAAGATGGGTGTGTACATGGGCATCTTCAATTTCTTCATCGTGATCCCGCAGCTGGTGGCGGCCAGTGCGCTTGGCTTTGCCCTGCGCGCATGGCTGGGTGGCCAGCCGATGCATGTGCTGGTGCTGGGCGGCTGTAGCCTGTTCGTCGCCGGCCTGTGCGTGCTGCGGGTTCCGTCCCGTCCGGAGGTGGTGTGATGCGTGGTGTCCTGGCTGTTGCTGTTTCCCTTGCCCTGTTCGCCGGTCAGGCCGTGGCCACGCCACGCCCGGACTACGTCGGCACCACCGAACCGTTCGCCAGCGATGCGGTGTATTTCGTGGTCACCGACCGCTTCGTCAACGGTGATCCATCCAATGACCATCGCGACCAGGGTGGCGCGCACCGCACCTTCGACATCCCGGTGCCATGCCCGGACAAGGTGGACGGCAACATCGGCTACCTCGGAGGCGACTTCCGTGGCGTGCTCGACAATGCGCAGTACATCCGCAACCTGGGGTTCGGCGCGGTGTGGATCACGCCGATCATCGACAACCCCGACCAAGCTTTCACCGGCAGCAAGCCGATCAGCTGCACCAGCACGCTGACCGACCGCGGCAAGACCGGCTACCACGGCTACTGGGGCATCAACTTCTACAGACTCGATGAGCACCTGCCCAGCAGGGACCTGGACTTCGCCGGACTGACCAAGGGCCTGCACGGTGCCGGCTTGAAGGTGGTGCTGGACATCGTCGGCAACCACGGTTCGCCGGCCTGGACCATGCCGACACGGCAACCGCAGTTCGGTCAGATCTTCGACAAGGATGGAAAGTTGATCGCCGACCACCAGAACCTGCCGCCGCAGAAGCTGGACCCGAAGCACAACCCGCTGCACGCGTTCTACAACAACATTGGACCGGTCGACAGCAAGGATGGCTCGATCTTCGATGGCAACCTGGCTGAGCTGTCCGACTTCAATCAGGACAATCCGGCGGTGATGGACTACCTGGTCGGTGCCTACCTGCAATGGACCGCGCAGGGCGTGGACGCGTTGCGCATCGACACCATCGGCTGGCTGCCGCACCCGTGGTGGCATGCCTTCGTCAAGCGCATCCGTGCCGAGCACCCGGGCATGTTCATGTTTGGCGAAGCCTTCGACTACAACGCGGCGACCATTGCCGAGCACACCTGGCCATCCAATGCCAACGTGAGCGTGCTCGATTTCCCGTTGCGCGGCGCACTGGAGCAGACCTTCGGCACCGCCAACAAGGGCTTCGAGACACTGGCTGAGCCACTGCACCTGAGCGGTGGCCCGTATGCCAATCCGTACGAGCTGATGAGCTTCTACGACAACCACGACATGCCGCGCCTGCAGGCCAGTGACAACGGCTTCATCGACGCGCACAACTGGCTGTTCACCGCACGCGGCATTCCGGTGGTCTATTACGGCTCGGAGACCGGCTTCATGCGGGGCCGCGCCGAGCACGCAGGCAACCGTGCCTACTTCGGCCAGCCGCGTGTGGACGCTGCGCCGCAGAGCCCGATCTTTGCGCCGCTGCAGCGTATCGCGAAACTGCGCCAAACCACGCCGGCGCTGCAGCGCGGGCTGCAGGTGAACGAGCGGCTGCAGGGCGATGAGGCGGTGTTCCTGCGCGTGCTGCAGCAGGAAGATCTGGCGCAGACGGCGCTGGTGCTGCTGAACAAGGGCGATGTGGCGCGCACCTTCGAGGTGGGCCGCTACCTGCAGGCCGGCACTTGGCGTGACGCGCTGGATGGCGGCACGGTGAAGGTCGAGCGGCAGCTGAAGACTAACGTGCCGGCGCATGGGGTAAAGGTCTATGTGCTGGACGCCACCGTGCAGCAGCCGGCACTGCAGGCCGAACTGGACAAGGCGATGGCCGACCAGAAGGCGCGGGACGTGCGTCTGGGGCGTTGATCGGCCTGGGCCAGGCGGCTGTAGAGCCGAGCCAATGCTCGGCTGCGCTTCTGAGGAGTAAAGATAGGGGCAGCCGAGCGTGGGCTCGGCTCTACAATAGGAGCCCCTATCTCCCCGCCGTATCGCCATGACCGACCTCGCTCCGCAGACCCCGATCGAAACCCTGCTGAAGGCCGCGATGGATGGGGCGGTGCCGATCCGCGCCTTCATGGAAGCCTTCGTCGCCTCCGAGGTGGTGCTGCTGACCGGCAGCCTGGTGACACCCGACGGCAGCGGCTTCGACCCGCTGCTGTTCGACAAGCAGGGCACCCTGCACGTGGCCGTGTTCACCGATCCATCGCGGGTGGGCATCTACAGCCAGCAGGCCGAACACCAGATCCGCTGGCTGATGCTGGACGTGCTGCGCCGCGTGCCCGGCGGCTACGGCGTGGTGATCAACCCCGGCACCCCGCTGGGCTTCGAGATCTCGCCCAGCGGCGTCGGCGAGATCCTGAAGGACTTCGCGCAGGGCTGATTGTCATGTAGAGCCGAGCCCATGCTCGGCTGCCGTTCGCGCCATGCCGGATCAGTCGAGCACGGCCCGACCCTACAGAACGCTTCCCTTCGGGTGCAGTACGTGGTTCCTTTTGGATAACACCAGGATCGAGGCTCTGCTGTGGAATTGAAGGAATTACCTGTCGGCTCACCGGCACGATCACGCCATTCCCGCTCCGCACTGATCTTCCTGATCGCAGCCATCGTTGCTGCGCTGGTGTCCGTGCCCCTGCTGCGCGCGGTGGGCATGGTGCAGTGGCCGGCCTTCGCCATTGCCTGGCTGATCAACCTGGGTTCGGCCTGGTATCTGGCCCAGTGGGCACGCCAGCAGGGCCGTTCGGCGTGGGCCTACGGATTGCCGGCGGTGCTCGGTACCGTCGCTTCGATCGTGGTCTATGTGCTGTTGGCGTTGCTGGGGCCGAAGTCCCCGGTGCGCTGAACCTTCGCCGGCTGTCGCGGGTAGTTTGCCGAGCACGGCTCGGCACTGGCACTAGGGTAAGACCAAGCCAAACAACAAGGGCGAGGCCAAGAGCGATCCCGCCCTGCGGCGCCTACCCGCGCAGCGACGATTCCCGCACCACCAGCTTCACCGGGATGCTCTGGCTCTCCACCGGCTGCCGGCCGATCAGCGTCAGCAGGCGTTCCACCAGCAGCTGGCCGGCCTGCTTGGTGTCCTGCTGCACCGTGGTCAGCGCCGGGGATACCGAAGCGGCCAACGGGATATCGTCGAAGCCGGTCACCGCCACGTCCTGCGGTACCCGCAGCCCGGCCTCGCGCAGGGCGCGCATCGCACCGATGGCGATCAGGTCGCTGGCCGCGCAGATCGCATCGATCGGCTCTCCGCGCGCCAGCAGCGCCTGGCAGGCTTCCTGGCCAGAGGCCTCAGTGGTGATCGCATCGTGCTGCAGCGCCGGTTCGGCGGCCAGGCCGTGGTCCTGCAGCGCCGCGACATGACCGCGGTAGCGCTCCTGGAATTCGGGGTAATGGCTGGAGGCATGGCCGAGGAAAGCGATGCGGCGGCAGCCCTGCTGCAACAGATGGGTGGTGATGTCATGCCCACCCTGGAAGTTGTCGCTGCCGATCGAGACACCGGGCTGGCCGGGCAGGGCGGCGCCCCAGCGCACGAAGTGCGTGCCCTGTTCAACCAGCCGCTGCAGGCGGTCGCGCGATTCGTGGTAGTCGCCGTAGCCGAGCAGGATGATGCCGTCGGCCTTGTTGCTGTCTTCGTAATCGGCCTGCCAGTCGGTGGACAGCTGCTGGAACGACACCAGCAGGTCCTGCCCGTGCAGGGCGCAGGCGCGGGTGATCGAGCCCAGCATCGAATGGAAGAATGGGTTGATCAACGAGTCGTCGTTGGTCGGGTCCTCGAAGAACAGCAGGGCCAGCGTGCCGGCATTGCGCAGGCGCAGGCTGGAGGCGTTCTTGTCGACCTTGTAGTTCAGCTCGCGGGCGATGCGCAGGATGCGCTCGCGGGTCTCGGCGTTGACCATCGGGCTGCCGCGCAGGGCCCGCGACACGGTCGGCTGGGAGACCCCGGCCAGGTGGGCGATGTCGAGGGAGGTGGCTTTGCCTTTGATCGTCATGGGCGGGCGGAGCGGGCAGGTGGAAGGTGCCCGGGCATGATGCCATGCGCAGACGCGAATGCCTCTCTGGACGTCGGTCGGGGCGAAGGTAAGTCATTGCCGGACAAGGAAATCAGCCTGATCCTTCGGTGCGGTCGGGGTCTCCTGACCGGGCGGACGGCGGCGGCAATGGTAAGATGCGTCGTTCTCGCATTCCCCCAAATTTCACCAGGGGCGGCCCAGCGTACTGCACCCCGCCCGGGGCTGTGCTATCACTGGCGGTCTGCCCCTGGACAACGGACGAAGGTACCTATGGCGCGCGGCATCAACAAAGTCATCCTGGTCGGCAATCTCGGCAACGACCCGGACGTGAAGTACACCCAGGGCGGCATGGCGATCACCCGCATCAGCCTGGCCACCACCAGCGTCCGCAAGGACAAGGACGGCAACCAGCAGGAGCGCACCGAATGGCATCGTGTGGTGTTCTTCGGCAAGCTCGGCGAGATCGCCGGCGAATACCTGCGCAAGGGCAGCTCGGTCTACGTCGAAGGCAGCCTGCGTTACGACAAGTACACCGGCCAGGACGGCGTGGAGAAGTACTCCACCGATATCATCGCCGATGAAATGCAGATGCTGGGCGGCCGCGGTGAAGGCGGCGGCGGTGGTGGCGGCAACTACGGCGGCGATCGTCCGCAGCGCCAGCAGGCGCCGCGCCAGGAGTATGGCGGCGGTGGCGGCGGCCAGCGTGGTGGCCAGGGCGGTGGCTATGGCAACCAGGGCGGCAACCAGGGCGGCGGCTACGGCAACCAGGGTGGCAACCAGCGTCCGCAGCCGCAGCAGGCGCCGCCGATGGACGACTTCGCTGACGACGATATTCCGTTCTGATTCCTACTTGACGGTTTTAGTGTTGATAGAGGCCCTCATCGTTGTGGATGGGGGCCTTTTTTTCGTTAGGCAGAATCCGGCCGTGATCTAACCATCTACTTGCGGCAGGGTGTTGATGGATGACTGGCGACACACCATAGCGAATCAGAATGGAGAGCGACACGGGAAAGCCGTCTGCTCGAGCCCATCGCTGGTGCATGGCTTCGGCGGGTCTTGATACGGCGTGCGAAGGACAAGCATAAGCCTAACGAGCTGGCGCGGGGCTGTCGCATACTCTGTGGACACGGTTACCGCGGGCCTATGCTCAATTGCGGTGTGCTTCTCCAAAGCTTGTCTTGTCGCACAAAATCTGTCATTAGCTTGCTCTAGGATTTGCCCATCCCCAGCAAGGTTGGGGGAGAGAAGATGTTCGTTCCGCGCATTAAGGATTGATGTCGGATGGAGTCCTTTGGCCGGACTTGCCAGCTGTATTTCACATGGAGCGTGTACCAATGGCATTTGCAATGCCCCTGCGCAGTCACAAGGCTGCCGCGATTCTCTCCTTCTGCCTGGCATTAGGCGGCACATCGACGGCAAGTGCAGCCACCTACTACGGTCCTCCCTACAAGGTCCAGTCGTTTCGCGGGGTTGGCTCGTTTGAGAGCATCGGTGCTGCGGTCAATTTCCTGGTTGGGAAGATCCAAGCCCCTTGCCAACAGGACCCCAAGTGCACCAAGCCGCCCGTTGTCACGGTGCGATACGGCACCGACGGCTGGGCTGCGACGATCTACGTCAATGGAAGTGTTAGTGACAACGTTTTTGCTTCCGAGATATTGATTGGACAGCCCCAGAAGAACTTCGGCGGGTGCCAGAAGCGTTGTTCGGCTGGGCTTGGCTCCGCTACCGATGGAACTGGTGCTCGAGGTGCTGTTGACAGTGCTTCAAAGGCTAACGCCCGTGATCCAGGAAGCCCGTTTGAGGGTGATCCGATCAATACCTCCACTGGCAACTTCTATCGGCAGGAAACGGACTTCGAGTCTCCGTCAGGCCTGATGTTCCGGCGGTTCTACAACAGTTCTGCTCGTGCCCCGGGTTCTTCTTTGGGTCGTCAGTGGCGCCATCTTTTTGATCGGCGACTCGAAGTGCTTGCACCCACCACGGGAGCGGCCGGAGACCGCACGTTCATTCGTGCCATTCGGCCGGATGGCAGTTCAGAGCTGTTCACTCGAACCCCGAGCGGCTGGATCGTCGATGCTGATGTCGCAGACGTGCTCGTCGATCGAGAGGCGGGCACTGGCTATGCATTGCAGTTAGCGGCCAACCGCCAGACCGAAATCTACGATGCAACAGGCTTGCTGAAGGAGGTCTATGACTCTGCAGGCAGGAAGCTTCTGTCCTTGCAGTATTCAGACGCAACCACGCCGGCAGACGTAGCGCCAGTCGCTGGGCTCCTGTTGACTGTTGGCGACGTCAGCGGGCGCACCTTGAACTTTAAGTATGATGCATCATCGCGTTTGACCACGATGATGTTGCCAGACGGTGCATCGCAAACGTTTGGCTACAACCCCGCAGGACAGCTTGCCTCGGTGACCTATCCGGATACCACAAGCAAGGGCTACATCTACAACGAAACAGCAAACAGTCCCACTGTCGCAGGCACGTCCTTCCTCACAGGAATTGTGGATGAGAAAGGCGTCCGTTACGAGACCATAAAGTTCGACTACAACCATCGCGCCTATCACGCAGAGTTCGCTGGCGGAGTTGATACCACAACCTTGGACTACGCCGCTTCCACCTGGAAGGGAACGTTGCCAGTCACCGTCAAGGGGCCGCTCGGAGCCACTTCCAAGTTGGGCTTCGTGGATACAGGAAAGGGGCGTTTGATGCCCGCGGGCGGTTCGGCCCCCTGTGGCGACCAGTGCAACCAACCCTACAAAGCCATGACCTATGATGCGAACGGCTACCCGGCGTCGGTCACGGACTTCAAGGGAATCACCACAAGGACCACGTACACGGCAGACGGGCTACTGGCCGAACAGGTTGACGCCGCCGACACCCCACAGCAGCGCACCACGACGACCACGTGGGATAGCGCACTCCGTTTGCCCCTGAGTCGGGTGGTAAAGAACTCTGCGGGCGTGGCCGTTTCCAGCAGTTCATGGAAGTACAACGCGTTGGGCCTGGAGGTCGCGCGGTGCGAGGTGGATCCTGCCAATTCGGCTGCGGTCGGGTATGCGTGCGGAGCTGCGACCAATGCGCCCGCTGGGGTTCGCCAATGGACCACCGCCTACTGCTCGGCGGTGGATGCCACCCAATGCCCGCAAGTGGGTCTTGTCCTTGCCGAAGACGGGCCGCGGTCCGATGTTCAGGACGTTACCAGGTACACCTATTACCTGACCGCGGATGAGTCGGGTTGCGGCGTTCTCGGGGGCTCGTGCCACCGCGCTAGTGACCTTCAGTCCGAGATCAATGCTCTCGGTCAAGTGACGACACGGCTGGCCTACGACCGAAATGGACGTGTCAGCCGCCTTCGAGACGCGACCGGCACGATCCATGATTTTGGCTATTCCACTCGAGGCAAGCTCACCTCGATAACTGAGCGGAACAGCGTGGACGGAGCTGCGTCTACCGACGATCGAGTGACCTCCCTTTCCTATGATGCGACAGGTAATGTCGCATCGCTTGTTGACCCCGATGGAGTATCCCTCAGCTACACCTACGATGATGCGCACCGTCTCGTCCAGATCAATGACGGGGCCGGGAACAACATTCGCTACACCCTCGATGTGGCAGGCAATCGCACGAAAGAGGAGGTGTTCGACGCAGGTGGTGGACTGAAGCGTTCGCTCTCTCGCGTTTACAACAAGCTGGGGCAACTGGTGTCCCAGAAGACGGCAGCGGGGAATTCAACCGACTTTACGTATGACCTGGCGAACAACGTCCAGCTCATCACCGATGCCCTGAAGCGCAAGACGCAGTTTGACTACGATCCCTATGGAAGGCCCAGCAGGGTGCTTCAGGACGTTTCCGGAATGGCGGTCGAGACGCGATACGAGTATGACGTCGAAGGCCGGACCACCAAGGTGGTCGATCCCAAAGGCCTGGCGACCATTTACGGCTATTCAGGGCTGGGCGACTTGTTGAGCCGCCAGAGTCCTGACACGGGCGCAACCACTGCCAGTTACAACAGTGCAGGGCAGCCAGCGAAGCAGGTTGACGCCAATGGCACGGCTAGCAGCTACACATACGATGCCTTGGGACGCGTGGTGCGCAAGGTTTATGGGGACCAAGCGATTGTTGCGTCATACGTGTATGACCAAGTCGAGGACATCTGCTCAGCTGGTGAGTCGTTTGCAAGCGGGCGGCTCTCATCCATGCAGGATGACGGCGCTAAAACCCAGTATTGCTACGATCGCGCCAGCAATGTGACGCGCAAGGTGCAGACGTCATCGGGGCAGAGCGTAGGCGTCAGCTATGCCTATACCAATGCTGGCCGACTTCGTTCTGTCACCTATCCTGACGGAATGGTGGCGGACTACAAGCGAGATGCAGCCGGCATGGTCACCGAGATCGGCGTGACGCGACCGGGTGCTGCTCGTGTCGTGTTGCTTTCCAGTGCAAAGCGCCATCCCTTCGGCCCCACTGCAGGCTGGGCCTACGGCAACGGGCGTACGCTGGCGCGAGACGTTGACCAGGATTACCGTCCGTCAGCGTTGATCGGCAGTGGCTCGGGAGCACTGAATGCAGCCTTCTCGTTCAGTGCCGTGGGCGAGTTGACCGGCCTCACCTCCGGAGGGACTGGGGCAACGTCCGTATCGATGACCTATGACGCATTGAGCCGACTGACTGCCTTCAAGGATGCGGCGACTGGCTCGATCATCGACAGCTATGCCTACGACGCCACGGGCAATCGCACGTCCGCGAAGGTCAATGGAGTTGATCAAGCCTACGTCTATCCGTCAGACAGTCATCGCCTGCAAAGCGTCGGGGGCGTGTCGCGTGCCTACGATGCGGCTGGCAACACGCTTTCGATCCAAGGCGTAGAACGCGAGTTTGCTTACAACGCAATGGGGCGCCTGAGTGCGGTGAAGCGAAACGGCGCGGTTGCTGCGGAATACCATTACAACGATCTTGGCCAGCAGATAGCACGTAAGGCCGGAGGTGCCTCAGCGCTGAGTCTCTACGATGAGCGCGGGCAATGGCTGGGGGAATACGACCAGGCGGGTATTGCGCGTCAGCAGGTGATCTGGTTGGACAACCTGCCTGTCGGATTGCTGAAGGGTAGCGCGCTCTACTACGTTCAGCCGGATCATCTGGGCACCCCTCGCGTTGTCGTTGATCCAGCCCGTGACGTCGCAGTTTGGAGTTGGGATCTGAAGGGGGAAGCGTTCGGTGCGACGGCACCAAACGAGGATCCGGACCAGGACGGCACGCTGTTTGAGTTCGCGATGCGCTTCCCTGGGCAGCGATACGACGCTGAGAGCGGCCTTCACTACAACGTTCAGCGTGACTACGATCCCGCCAGTGGCCGCTTCGTGACGTCAGACCCGCTCGGATTGCATGGGGGAATCAGCACCTACGGCTACGTGAAGGGCAACCCGCTTACCTCGATTGACCCCGATGGGATGCAGGCAATTCCTTTGCTGCCCCCGCCCCCCGTGGTCACGGGCGCCCCGGGTGCCGTTGGGGCGTACAATGGGGGCGACCTCAGCAATCCGAACGGCAATTGGGATTTTGGTCCAAAGATCAACAGCGATAGCCTTAGTAATGCCCTTAAGGCGGGTGAGATGCTGGGGGTTGGGCCAAACGGTCTTCTTGGACCGAATGGTATCCTGAACCCGCAGAGTTCCGCGTCCAAGATGGCGGTTGCGTTGATTCGGTCGGCATGTGCGGATGGGGAGGATGATCTTGAGGCAGACTGCCAAGAGCACATTCAAGCCTGCAAAGTGACATGCACGCGCGCAGGCGGTGACTTCAGACAGCCTGGTGTGTGGGGGGGAAGCTTCGTTCGTTGCATGACCGGCTGCGTCCCGCACCGCTGTCAAGACTTGATCAAGGAGAGCGATGTCAATGGATATTAGGAGTGCCAAGTTGCTGCTGGAGTCGGGCGACTTGGATGGTGCTCGTAAGCAACTGTTGGAGATCGTTGAGCGTGATCCCTCTTCCGAGCGCGCTTGGCTATTGTTGGTCGGCCTCGGTTTTCGAACAAATGACGCGAATCTATCGCTGCAAGCGTTGCGCCAGCTTGAAAAAACCCGACCGCGTGATGCGTTCGTTGTTTCTGGGTTGGTGGACTGTTTGATTCAGCTGGAGCGCTATGGCGAGGCGAAGGAGGTCATTCGCGCCTTTTCGGATGCAGCCGTTCCTGGAATTCCTGCTCACGATACCGTGCTGCAAGAACATCGCAGAGCACTTCAGTTCATCAACGATAGACTTGAGGCTATAGACAGGAGCTCAGGCTCACCCTGACAGCTGGTCCTGCGTCATTCATCGGCCGGCTGCATGCAATGCAGTAGCCGGCCGCCTTGGTTGGTGGCAGGATTAACTAATCAGGAAATCTTGAGGCGATGCTCCCTTAGCAACCAGCAGGGCCATCCACTTAGGCTGCCTTCCGCGCCCAGTCCAGGTCTCTTCAGGATTCGCCGGATTGCGATACTTCGGAGCCACCTTGCCCAACTTACGGCTTTGGGTGATTTTCCGACCTTTTGCATTCTTTGGCTTGTCTGCCGTCGCTGCTGAGGGGAGGGCATACAACTCCTCTATCGTGTAAGCATGATCCTTGACTTATTTGTTGATCTTAGCTCGCATGGCTGCGGCTTTGGGCCGAGTCAGCACTTTGGTTTGCTGTTTTTCTGCCTGAGTGATGAGGGCTTTGAGTTCTTTGGCCGACAGGCCGCTGACATCAATGGTCATCTGTTTGATCCGAGCGGTGAGGGCTTTAGGGTAATTCCAAATGGAATCCGATGCGAACGCTCGCAGGGGCGCCCAAGCCCTCCTTCAGAATTCGGTAAGGCCCAGGCAACAGTTGCAGATCTACGGGTAGAACTTGCCTGGGTCGCTTAGGGAAAGTCTGCAAAACCTCCCCTGGCAGATCTGTAATTAACGTCAAGCATCCATGACAATTGCTCTATGGATCAAATCACCCTGAGCTTGGACCCACTGCCCAAGAAGACCCGCAAGCAAGTCTTTCTCGACGAAATGAACCGGGTTGTGCCCTGGGCAGCACTGGTGGCCCTCATTGCCCCGTTCGCTCGCGGTGCGCACTGAGTCTTGGGCGGGCGCCCGCCGTTTCCCATTGAGCCCATGTTGCGCATTCACTGCCTGCAACTGTGGTGGAACCTGAGTGATCCTGCGATGGGGGAAGAACTGCACGAGCGGCCGCTGTATCGGCGCTTTGCCGGCCTTGATGGCGCAGCACGCATGCCTGATGAAACCACCATCTTGCGTTTTCGCCATCTGCTGGAAAAACACCAGCTGGCCCCGCAGATACTGGCTGCAATCAACACCGGCCTGGCTCAGCAAGGCTTGATGCTCAAGACCGGCACCATTGTCGATGCCACCCTCATTGCCGCGCCCAGCTCGACCAAGAACAAGGATGGGCAGTGCGATCCGCAAATGCACCAGACCAAGAAGGGCAATCAGTGGTACTTCGGCATGAAGGCGCACATTGGCGTGGATGCCGACACAGGCCTGGTGCATACCGTCATTGGCACGGCGGCCAACGTCAACGACGTGACGCAGGCAGTGGGCTTGCTGCACGGTAAGGAAAAGCATGCGTGGGGCGATGCGGGCTACCAAGGCGTGGACAAGCGCCAGGAACTGCAGGGCAGCAAGGCGAAATAGCACGCGGCCATGCGCCCAGGCAAGCGCAAGGCACTGGACCTCAAGCAGACACAGCACCAGCTGCTGGATGAGGCCGAGAAGATCGAAGCCAGCGTGCGGACGGAAGTGGAACATCCGTTTCGAGTGATCAAACAGCAGTTTGGCTACGCCAAAGTGCGCTACCGGGGCCTGCAGAAGAACACCGATCGCCTGATGATGCTGTTTGCACTGGGCAATCTGTGGATGGCCAGGAAGCGTTCGGTGCGACGGCACCAAACGAGGATCCGGACCAGGACGGCACGCTGTTTGAGTTCGCGATGCGCTTCCCTGGGCAGCGATACGACGCTGAGAGCGGTCTTCACTACAATGTTCAGCGTGACTACGATCCCGCCAGTGGCCGCTTCGTGACGTCAGACCCGCTCGGATTGCAGGGGGGAATCAGCACCTACGGCTACGTGAAGGGCAACCCGCTTACCTCGATTGACCCCGATGGGATGCAGGCAATTCCTTTGCTGCCCCCGCCCCCCCGTGGTCATGGGCGCCCCGGGTGCCGTTGGGGCGCACAATGGGGGCGACCTCAGCAATCCGAACGGCAACTGGGATTTTGGTCCAAAGATCAACAGCGATAGCCTCAGAAATGCCGTTAAGGTGGGTGAGATGTTGGGGGCAGGTCCGAACGGCATTCTGAATCCGAATAGCCCAGCGTCGCGGATGGCTGTTGCATTGATCAGATCTGCGTGTGCCGACGGGGATGACGATGACTTCATTGCTGACTGCCAAAGCCATATTCAGGGCTGTAAGACTACCTGCACGCGCGCTAAGGTTGATTTCGATCAGCCGGGCGTCTGGGGTGGGAGCTTGGCACGCTGCATGCTTGGGTGCGTTCCCTATCGGTGTCAGAAGTTAATGAAGCAGAGCGACCTTGATGGATATTAATGAAATTACCATGATGCTTGAGGCGGGTGACGACAATGGCGCGCGTCACCACCTTTTGGATCTTGTAAGGCGCGATCCCGCTAGTGAGGTCGCGTGGTTGTTTCTTGTTGGGATTGGTTTTCGGAGCGATGATGCGGAGTTGTCCCTCTGGGCGCTTCGTGCGCTTGAGAAGCTTCGTCCTCGCGATGTGTTGGTCGCGTCTGGACTCGTGGACTGCCTGCTTCGGCTGGAACGATATGAGGAAGCTAAGGAGGTCATTCATGCCTTCTCCAAGATTGCTTGTCCTGGTATACCCGCCCATGACACAGTCCTCGAAGAGCATCGCAGGGCCCTTCAGTTCATCAACGATATCGTTGAGGCTGCAGGTGACGAAGACGAATAGCTGACGCGTTCGCTAATCGCGAAGCCTTGGCTTGATCGATTACTTTCGCTCGACGTCACGAGCTCTACGCCTTGATGAGGTTGCTCTCCCAGCCGTGCGTGGCTGGCAGCGTTGTCTTCGATGAATTTCTCAAGCTTTTGCGCGAGTACATTATTCTTGATTCGTCCCAAGGCAGGCGTTGCCTTGGTTTGGATGATGAGGATGGCGAAGTTCTTGGGCCTGGATGAAGTAAAGGAATGGCTTGAAGGCGGAGATGTCCTTGGGGCGCGCGCCTGCCGGTCCGTGTCGATGCTCTTGACTGACGGGTGCACCTGACGAGTGCAGATGTTTACGTTCGAACAGGCTCAATCGAACAGAACGCCTGTCTTGCCTGACCAGCGAGGATTTGTTTACACGCTTGGTAGTCACAACCGTTCTGATTCCTACTGGACACTTTTAGTGTTGATAGAGGTCCCCATCTTTATGAATGGGGGCTTTTTTCGTTTGGCAGCATCCGGTCGTGACCCAGCCTTCTACCTACGGCGAGATGTTGATGGATGAGGGACGAAACATCTGAGCTAATCAGATTTGAGAACGCAGAGCAGTACGGGAAGAAGTCTGCTCGAGTCCATCGCTGGCCGGGGAGGCAATCATCAGCATCGGCCCGTTTCGACTATGGATCTGTGCAGGGTCTCGGCGGGTCTTGATGACGGCGTGCGAAGGACGGCCATAAGCCTGGCGAACTGGCGCGGGACTGTCGCAGATCCTGCGGACACGGTCACCGCGGGACTATGCCCAATTGCGCTGTTCTTCACCAAAGCAAGCCCAATGGCCGAGCCTTGGAGCCCGCTCAAGGAACCAATACATTTGGCAGATCCCTGATAAGGTCACACAGCTGTGCAAACGCCTTTTGGTCCGTCTTCCCCCACGTTTCTGGTGAGCCGATGAATACCACTGCGCAAATTTCGTGCCTCATCCTTTGCGTTCTGCTTGGGTCTTCCGTGTCCGCGCGGCCGCTTGCAGAGAGACTCGCGGCGGACATTGAGATGGCTGAACACTCTATTCTTGCCTCGCTGGTGGTGCACAAAAGTTCCGAGAGCAAGTCACTGTGCTCTCAGACGCCATATGCTTGTGTAGGAGCAGACGGTGCTGAGCTTGGTCTCGCCTTGATAGGGGGCAGCAGGAGTGCTGCCGCTCCTCGGCGCTTGGTTGAGCTGTCGCGATTTCGTATGGATGGAGCGCTTTCCGAGGACTACAAGTGCTACCTCGCCGCGCATGGCAATTCAACGGTTCAGGCCGCGTCGAAGCTGGATGCCAAAAAGCTGGCAGGGCAATGCATGTCCGAACTTGCTGCTTTCAAACGTCGGGCCGGCGCTGCAACGTTCGACGTGGCGCCCGAGAATATTTGCAGCTCAGTGGCGGACATCCAGCGATCCCTGCGTGAAGCTGTCCGGCTAGCCAATGCAGGCGGTGAATGTGACGGCTTCTGAGTCGGTCGTCGGAAAAAGCTGATGCGTACGTGATTCGCGAAGCCTTGGCTTGGTTGACTAATGTCGCTCGACGTCGCGAGCTATACAGTTCTGCAATCCGCCGGCTCCGAGGCAGGGCTGGGCCCTGGCGGTGGGGTGCACCCGGATGCAGAACGAAGACATCCAGGAACTGGCTGATATGGTTCGTGAGGCTACGAACGCCCGGTGATCATTCAATGCCTCTGAGAATAGGGCCAATGCCTTGGCTCGGGGCATCGAAGTTCTACTGACTTTGCTCGCTCGCTTGAGAAAAAAGCCAGTAGATTTCATCTCAGGCGACTGATCTGGTTAGAAAAGAAAGCCCCGCCAATGCGGGGCTTTTCTTTCTGCGCGATGTCGTTGGCATTGTGCCTCGCAGCATTGATTTTCGTGCACTGCGACTTGCAAACACACAAATTCCTCCCCTATGGTGCAATCGATTGCATTGCAGTGAATCCTCAGTGTTCGATGTCGGTTGGGAGGCCGGCAGGTGGATGTCCATCCATTCGATCAGACCGGCCCCGGCGATGGGCATCACGCGACGCGACGCGCTACGCCTTGCGGTTGCCGGCGGCATTGGCCTGGGGGCTGCAGGTGTGCTCCCTGCATTCGCCGCCGATGCCCCCCTCAAAGGAAACCTGAAGCAGGCCGTCGCCCGTTGGACCTTCCCGCAGCTGTCGGTTGCCCAGCTCTGCGCGACGGTGAAGGACATCGGTTTCGCCGCGATCGACCTGGTCGGTCCCGAAGACTGGCCCACGCTGAAGGCCCACGGCGTCTACAGCTCGATGTGCAACGGCGCGGAGCTGGGCCTGACCAAGGGCTTTGCCGGCCGTGAGTTCCACGATGAACTGGTGGCGCGCTACACGCGGCACATCGACCTGGTCGCCGATGCCGGTTACCGCAACCTCATCTGCTTCTCCGGCAACCGCAACGGTATGGACCCGCAGGACGGCATGGCCAATGCCGAGGCCGGCCTCAAGCGCGTCCTCGGGCATGCCGAGAAGCGCGGCGTCGTGCTGGTGATGGAACTGCTGAACTCCAGGGTCGACCATCGCGACTACCTGTGCGACCACTCCGCATGGGGCGTGGAGCTGTGCCAGCGGCTCGGCTCGGACAATTTCGGCCTGCTCTACGACATCTACCACATGCAGATCATGGAGGGCGACATCATCGCCACCATCGGAAAACACCATGCCTGTTTCAAGCACTACCACACCGCAGGCGTGCCCGGCCGGAACGAGATCGGAGACCAGCAGGAGCTCAACTATCCGGCCATCTGCCGCGCGATCCGCGACACCGGTTTCAAGGGGTATCTGGCGCAGGAGTTCATGCCTGCCGCGCCCGATGCCGTTGCTTCATTACGCGAGGCGATCCGCCTCTGCGACGTCTGAAACGATATCCACCCAGGTGAGAGACCCATGGCAGATAATCACTACGACGCCATCGTTGTTGGCTCGGGAATCAGTGGCGGTTGGGCGGCAAAAGAGCTGACCGAGAAGGGCCTGAAGGTCCTGATGCTGGAACGAGGACGCAACATCGAGCACGTCAAGGACTACGTCAATGCGATGAAGGAAGCGTGGGACTTCCCGCATCGCAACCGTCCGACGCAGGCGATGAAGGCCGCTTTTCCGGTGCTGATGCGCGACTACGGCCTCGCCGAGAACCTGGAAGGAATGTGGGCCAACGAGCAGGACTCGCCCTACATCGAGACCAAGCGCTTCGACTGGTTCCGCGGCTACCACGTCGGTGGCCGTTCGCTGTTGTGGGGCCGTCAGAGCTACCGCTTCTCCGACCTGGATTTCGAGGCGAACCTCAAGGAGGGCATCGCCACCGATTGGCCGATCCGCTATGCCGACATCGCGCCGTGGTACGACCATGTGGAAAAGTTCGCCGGCATCGCCGGCACGCGCGAGGGACTGGACGTGCTGCCGGATGGTGAGTTCCTGCCGCCGATCCCGTTGAACATCGTCGAGAAGGACGTGGCCGCGCGGATCAAGAAGGCCTTTGGCGGCACGCGGCACATGATCCACTCGCGCACGGCCAACATCACCCAGCCGATGCCCGAGCAGGGGCGCGTGAACTGCCAGTATCGCAACAAGTGCATTCTGGGCTGTCCCTTCGGTGCCTACTTCTCGACCCAGGCGGCGACGCTGCCAGCGGCGATGAAAACCGGCAACCTGACCCTGCGCCCGTTCTCGATCGTCAAGGAAGTGCTCTACGACAAGGATCGCAAGCGCGCGCGTGGCGTGGAGGTCATCGACGCCGAGACCGGGCAGACCTATCAGTACACGGCCAAGGTCATCTTCCTCAACGCATCGTCCTTCAACTCGACCTGGCTGCTGATGAACTCGGCCACCGATGTCTGGGAGGGGGGGCTGGGTTCTTCGTCGGGCGAGCTGGGGCACAACGTGATGGACCATCATTTCGGTGCAGGCGCCTCGGGCCGGGTCGAGGGCTACGAAGACAAGTACTACTTCGGCCGCCGTCCCTGCGGCTTCTACATTCCGCGGTTCCGCAATGTCGCCGCCGACAAGCGTGGCTACCTGCGCGGATTCGGCTACCAAGGCGGTGCCAGCCGCACCGGCTGGTCGCGCGAGATCGCCGAGCTGAACATCGGTGCCGACCTGAAGGAAGCGCTGACCGTGCCCGGTGACTGGCGCATCGGCATGACCGGGTTCGGTGAGATGCTGCCGCACCACGACAACACGATCCGCCTGGACCGCGAGCGCAAGGACAAGTGGGGGCTGCCGGTGCTGGCGATGGACGTGTCCATGCGCGCCAACGAACTGGCGATGCGCAAGGACATGGCCGCCGATGCCGCCGAGATGCTGGAGGCGGCCGGGGTCAAGGACGTGAAGATGCACGACAACGACTACGCCCCGGGCAAGGGCATCCATGAGATGGGGACTGCGCGTATGGGACGGGACCGGAAGAGCTCGGTATTGAACGCGCACAACCAGGTCTGGGATGCCCCCAATGTGTACGTCACCGACGGTGCCTGCATGACCTCCAGCGCCTGCGTGAATCCGTCGCTGACCTACATGGCGCTGACCGCGCGCGCGGCCGACCACGCGGTACGCGAACTGAAAGCGGGGAACCTGTGATGGATCGCCGCGAACTGCTGAAGATGATCGTCGCCGCCACCGGTGCGGCCATGGTCGGCCTGCCTGTGCTGGTGCAGGGCAAAGCGCCAGCGGCCGGGGCGATGGCCGCGTTCTCCGATGCCGAAATCAGCACGCTGGACGAGATCGCCGAGACCATCCTGCCGCGGACCCGGACACCCGGGGCGAAGGACGCGGGCGCCGGTGCGTTCATGGCGACGTTCGTCAGCGACTGCTACACCGCCAGGCAGCAGGCGGTGTTCCGCGCCGGGCTGTCGGACATCGACAAGCGCGCCGGTGGCCGCTTCGTGTCGCTCACGCCGGAGGCGCGTACCGGATTGCTGCGTACACTGGATGCCGAAGCCAAGGCGCGCAATGCAGACGTGACCGAGACCGGAACGCCCGAAGAGGGCGAAGCCATGCCGCATTACTTCACGATGATCAAGCAGCTGGCCATCTTCGGCTTCTTCACCTCCAAGGTCGGTGCGACCGGGGTGCTGCAGTACGTCGCCGTGCCGGGGCGCTACGACGGTGACCTCGCCTATGTCCCCGGCACACCTGCCTGGGGGACCAGCTGATGGACACCAACCTGATGATCCGCCCTGCGTTGATCACCGCCGGCCTGCTGGCCGCTGCATCTGCGTTCGCACAGGACAGTGCCGACGCTGTGCGTGACCCGAAGAAGACGGAAGTGTGGACCCCTGTGCCCGCGACCGTGGCAACGCCACCCGGCAAGGCACCGTCCGATGCGATCGTGCTGTTCGATGGCAAGGATCTCTCCGCGTGGGAATCGGAGCAGGGTGGCCGCGTGCCCTGGAAGGTTGCCGGAGGCGCCATGACGGTTGTTCCGGGCAGCAAGGGCATCCGTACCCGGCAACCCTTCTGCGATGTCCAGCTGCATGTCGAATGGCGTACGCCCACCGAAACGAAGGGCTTCGACGGCCAGAACCGGGGCAACAGCGGGATCTTCCTGCAGGGACTGTATGAGTTGCAGGTACTCGACAGCTACCACAACCCGACCTACGCCAATGGCCAGGCGGGTTCGATCTACAAGCAGGCCATGCCACGGGTGAACGCCTCGCGCGCACCGGGCCAGTGGCAGGTCTACGACATCCTCTGGAAGGCCCCGCGCTTCTCGCCGGGCGGCGGCCTGACGTCGCCCGCACGGATCACCGTGCTGCACAACGGCGTGCTGGTACAGGACGACACCGTGCTGGCGGGCAGGACCGAATACATCGGTGCGCCTTCGTACGCACCGCATGGGTGCGCGCCGCTGTATCTGCAGGAACATGACTCCAAGGTCAGCTACCGCAACATCTGGGTGCGCGAGCTGTAGCGCCCACCCGCTACTTCGCCAGGTAGCTGGCGATGTCATCGATCTCCTGCTGTGACAGCTGCGGGAAGGGGGGCATCAGACCGCCGCCCTTCCTGATCCTGTCCTTGACCTGGGCGGGCTGCAGCCGCTTGCCGACATCGGTGAGCGCCGGGAACGTCGGCGGTACACCGGTGCGTTCAGCACCGTGGCAGGCGGTGCAGTGCTGGGCGTAGAGTTTCGCACCGGCGGCCGGGTCGTCCTTGGCCCACGCTGCCGTCGCAACGTTCATGCCGCCCAGGGCCACGGCCACTGCCAGGATCATTTTCATGTGGGGCTCCTTGATGCGTCAGCGGTGGGCACGGGTGGGCAGGTTGGTGGTCAGGTGTTCACGCAGGTAGTCCGCGCCGGCCTGGATGACCTTGGCCGGGTCGCGTGGCTGGTCGTGTTCGACGATGTACCACTGCACGCCAGCGGTGGCGGCGGCCGGCAGGATCGCGTCCCAGTCCAGCACGCCCTGGCCGACCGCAGCGAATCCACCTTCGTCTTCGGCCTGGCCCTTGGGCGCATTGTCCTTGGCGTGTACCGCAAATATGTGGCCGCGGAACTTGCCAAGCATCACGGCCGGGTCCAGGCCCGCGCGCGCGACCCAGGCCAAGTCCAGTTCGGTCTGCAGCTCGGGGCCGGCGGCGTCGAACAGCAGCTCCAGTCCGGTCCTGCCATTGAAGTCGACCAGCTCGAAGTCGTGGTTGTGATAGGCCAGCTGCATCCCCTTGCCGCGCACCTGCCTGGCAATCCGGCCCAGCTCCCGGCCCAATGCGGTCCAGCCGGCGGCATCGCGCGGACGGTCCTTCTGGTCCAGATAGGGCACCACCAGCGTACTGTTGCCAATCGAGCGGTTGAAGGCCACCACGGCATCCAGGTTGTCGCGCAGCTCGGCCAACTGAACGTGCGACGAAACCGCTTTGATCGAGTAACGGTCCAGCAACTGTTTCAGCTCCGCAGCGCTTGCATTCTGCGTACCGACGGTCTCCACCGCACGCACGCCCGCGTCGTGGACGATCTTCAGCTGTTGGTCAAGCGGGCCGGCGTTGCGCAGCGTGTACATCTGCACGGCGATGGGCTTCTGCGCACCGGCTGTGTTTCCTGCGAAGGCGGGCAGGACTGCGAGCAGCAGCAGGACGAGGGTTGCAGTTCTACGGACAGGGATGTTCATCAACAGATCCTCCCGGGATTCAACCGATGGTGGTCCAGGTGCGTGACCTGGCCGATGCAATGACACGATCGACGATCCGCGCCGAGCGCAGGCCGTCTTCGAAGGTGGGAAGACCCTGCGGCCGCTCGCCTTCAATGGCGCGATAAGTGTCGGCCACGAACGCTTCGAAGCACTGCCCGTAGCCCTGCGCGTGCCCCGCTGGCAGCGGCGACAACCGGCGTTGTTCGGCACTGCCGGCGCCCGGGCCGCGCACGAAGATTTCCTCGCGCTGCTCGGGCAGGCCGATCCACAGCCGCTCGGCATCCTCCTGGTTGAACGCCACGCTGGCGTTGGCGCCGTCGATCTCGAACCAGAGCCGGTTGTGGCGTCCGGCCGAGACCTGGCTGACCGTCAATGACGCCAGCGTGCCCGCGCCGGTCCTGAACATCGCTGTGGCCACGTCCTCGCTCTCGACCGCTTGCTTTGCGCCGTCTGTCGCCGGCGTGCTGAAACTCTGGGAGGTGGTTGCGCTGCGCTCGGCGATCACTGTGGCAAACGCCGCGTTCACTTCGGCGAAGCACTCACCGCTGACCCATTCAACCAGGTCGCACCAGTGCGACCCGATGTCAGCGAACACGCGCGATGTGCCACCCAGTGCCGGGTCAACCCGCCAGTTGTTGCTGGCCGGGTCCAGCAGCCAGTCCTGCAGGTAGCTGCCATGGATCAGGTGCAGTGGCCCCAGGTCGCCCTGCGCGATGCGTGCACGTGCCTCGCGGACCACCGGGTGGTAGCGGTAGACGAAGGGGACGGTGGCGACCAATCCGGTCGAGGCGGCCAGCGCCGCCAGCGCCTGCGCATCGTCCAGCGTCGTCGCCAACGGTTTCTCGCAGATCACGTGCTTGCCGGCGTCCAGTGCGGCCTGCGCCATCGCGCGGTGCAGGTGGTTGGGCGTGCAGATGTGCACGACCTGTACCTGGGGATCAGCGACGAGGTCCTCGATATCGGGATAGGCGCGCTGGACATTCCACGCGTGCGCCACCTCGCGCGCGCGCTGCGGCGACGAGGCGGCCACGCCGCGCACCTCGGCGCCAGCCAGCAGTGCCGCGCGGCGATGCACCGCGCCGATCATGCCGGTACCAACGATGGCGATTCCAAGCGGGGGCATCGGCCGGTCTCCTCAGGGTGTGGACGACGCGGCCGCCGCTACCGGGCGGTCGCGGAACAGCAGCAGGAAGGCGATCAGCACCACCAGTGCGACGCCGGCCGGGAACAACCAGATCTGCTGCCAGTCCGGGCCCGCTGCAGTGGTGAAGTGCTCCACTACCGCGCCGGACAGGAAGGTGCCGATCAGCATGCCCACGCCATAGGTGGCCAGGGTGATGAAGCCCTGCGCGCTGCTGCGCGCGGCGGGGCCGGCGTGGGCATCGGTGTAGATCTGGCCGGTGACGAAGAAGAAGTCGTAGCAGATGCCATGCAGTACGATGCCGATCACAAGCAGGGAGAAGCCACTGCCCGCATCGCCGAAGGCGAACAGGGCGTAGCGCACGACCCAGGCCGCCATGCCGATCGCCAGCATGGTCTTCACCCCCAGCCGCACGAACAGGAACGGCATGGCCAGCATCAGCAGCACTTCGGACACCTGGCCCAGCGACTGCAGGCCGGCCGCGCCCTGCACGCCCAGGTCGTTGAGATACGGATTGGTGAAGTTGTAGTAGAACGACAGCGGGATGCAGATGGCGATGGAGGCCAGGAAGAACACCAGGTAGGCGCGCGACTTCAGCAACCGCAGTGAATCCAGCCCCAGGATCTGTCCCAGCCCGGCATCGCGCTGCTGCGCCAGTGGCGGCGTGTGCGGCAGGGTGAACGCATAAAGGCCCAGCACCAGCGATGCCAATGCGGCCATGCGGAAGGTCAGTTCAAGCCGATGCGCCTGTTCCCAGCCCAGCCAGCCGATCAGCACCCCTGCGACGATCCAGCCGACGCTGCCGGCCACGCGTACCAGCGGGAACTGCTTCTCCGGCGATTGCATGTGCCGCATGGCGACGCTGTTGGCCAGTGCCAGCGTCGGCATGAACAGGAGCATGTAGCCCATGACGCACGCGGAAAACACGCTGAAGCTGGTGGCGGTGGACGCCAGCCACATCAGCACCGCGCCGGCCAGGTGCAGTACCGCCAGGATGCGCTGTGCCGCGAAATAGCGGTCTGCGATCAGGCCGACCAGGAACGGCGCCACGATGGCACCGATGGACTGGCTGAGGAACGCCGTTGCCACCTGGCTTGCGCTGGCCTGCAGCGGGCCCTGTACCAGGTAGGTGCCCAGGGTGACGAACCACGCCCCCCAGATGAAGAACTGCAGAAACATCATCGCGCCCAGGCGCGACATGGCGTGCGTCATGGCTTGCCCTCCCGGGGCGGTCTTGGCTCAGATTCCCAGCATGCGGCGCAGTGATCCAGCGTCCGTGCCGCTCCCGGCAAAGTCGTCGAAGGCGCGTTCGGTTACATGGATGATGTGATCGCGGATGAAGGCGGCACCCTCGCGCGCGCCGTCCTCCGGGTGTTTCAGGCAGCACTCCCACTCCAGCACCGCCCAGCCGGGGAAGTCGTACTGGGCGAACTTCGAGAAGATCGCCTTGAAGTCGATCTGGCCGTCACCGGGTGAGCGGAACCGGCCCGGACGATCGATCCAGTCCTGGTAGCCGCCATACACGCCGCTGCGCGCGCTGGGGCGATACTCCGCGTCCTTGACGTGGAAGATGCCGATGCGGGCGTGGTAACGGTCGATGAAACCGAGGTAATCCATCTGCTGCAGCAGCAGGTGGCTGGGGTCGTACAGGATCTTCGCGCGGGGATGATGGTCGACCTCATCGAGGAAGCGCTCGAAGGTCGCACCGTCATGCAGGTCCTCGCCGGGGTGAAGTTCGAAGCACAGGTCCACGCCGCAGGCGTCGAACACATCCAGGATCGGGCGCCAGCGGCGGCCGAGTTCGGCGAAGGCTTCTTCCACCAGGCCCGGCGGGCGCTGCGGCCACGGATAGAAGTAGGGCCAGGCCAGCGCACCGGAGAACGTGGCGTGCGCGGTCAGCCCCAGGCGCTGGCTCGCCTGCGCGGCGAGCCGCAGCTGCTCCACGGCCCAGGCCTGGCGCGCGGGCGGGTTGCCGCGCACGTCTACGGGTGCGAATCCGTCGAACAGGCTGTCGTAGGCGGGATGGACCGCGACCAGCTGCCCCTGCAGGTGGGTCGACAGTTCGGTGATCTGCAGGCCGTGCCCGGCCAGCATGCCGGCAACATCGTCGCAGTACGCCTGGCTGCGCGCCGCCTCGGCCAGATCGAACAGGTGGGGCGCGGAGGTGGGAACTTGTACGCCAGAATAGCCCAGACCCGCGGCCCACCCGGCCAGCGTGTCCAGCCGATCAAAAGGAGCTGTGTCGCCGATGAACTGCGCCAGGAACAGCGCTGGACCCTTGAGCGTCTTCAACGTGATTCGCCCTCGATGCAATCGATTGCATTATCCTAGCAGGGGCGCACGCAGGACCTGTTGTGCACTGCACAGCGGACAGGAGAACTAACGCCATGGCCACCATCTACGACATCGCCAGGCACGTCGGCGTCTCCGCAGGCACGGTGTCACGGGCGCTTTCCCGGCCGGACAAGGTGCTGCCGGCCACCCGCGCGCGCATCGAGCAGGCCGCCGCCGCATTGGGCTATGTGCCCAACACGGTGGCCCGCACGCTCAAGACCCAGCGCAGCGGCAAGATCCTGGTCACCGTCCCGGACATCGCCAATCCGTTCTTCGCACAGATCCTGCAGGGTGCGGAGGAGGCCGCGCAGGCGGTCGGCTACGCGGTTTTACTGGGCGATACCCAGCATCAACCCGATCGTGAGGAGCGCTACGCACAGATGCTCCGGCGCAACGAGGCCGACGGCATGATCGTGCTGGGCCATCGCCTGCCACCGACCGCGCGCGAAATCGTCGAGCAGCGCGGCGCAGCTGCGCCGGTGGTCAATGGATGCGAGTTCGACCCCGCACTGGGCATCCCCAGCGTCCATATCGACAACGCGGCCGCCGCACGCGCGGTGATGGAGCACCTGTACGGCCTGGGGCACGAACGGATCGCCGTGGTCGGCGGGCCACTTGACAACCCCCTGCACCAGCAGCGGCTGGAAGGGGTCCGGGCCGCCGGCAAGGCGCGGGGTCGCCTGCGCCAGCTGAGCATCGTGCCCGGGGACTTTTCCGTTGAGTCCGGGCATGCGGCGGTGATGGCGCTGCTGGACGGCACGCCCGTGCCGACCGCGGTGTTCTGCTTCAGCGACCAGATGGCACTGGGGGCACTGGCGGCCTGTCGCGACCGGGGCATCCGCGTTCCGGAAGCGCTCTCCATCGTCGGCTTCGACGACCTTGCCTCTTCGCGTTATCTCACCCCGCCGCTGACGACCATCCGGCAGCCGATGCGTGAAATCGGCGAGCGCGCGGTCAACCTGCTGCTCGCCATCATCGAACAGGTCGATGTACCGCTTCAGCAGACGCTGGAGTTCAGCTTCATGCTGCGCGGTTCGACAGCGGCGCCTGGGCGGTAGCGCAGGCAAGGCAGGGCAGCCGGAGCAGGGCGGCCGGCCCGCGCGTCGTGCCGCGACCTTGATCCCGAATTGACGCAAAGCTGTCAGACTCATCGCAGGCAGCCCGGCAAGGGCCGTGGCAGCAGGTGCGATCGCGCAAGGGGGGGGGCAATGCCATTCTTCACCGATTCGGCGGAAGGCGCGGTCGAAGGCATTGGCGCGGCACGTCGCATCGGCTGGATGCGTTTCGTCGGCAATGGATTGGGGGCAATCCCCATCGCTTCGATCATCCTCGAGCGCCACGATGGGCCGCTGGCGTGGGTCCTGCTGCTGCTCAACGCCCTGGCGTGGCCTGCGCTGGCATTGATGCTGACCCAGCGCTCCGGCCAGCCCGCGCTCGTCCAGTTCCGCTGCATGGTGGCCGACTCCTTTTTCGGTGGTGGCTGGATCGCCTTCATGGCGTTGAGCGCGGTGCCCAGTGCACTGTTCGCCGCACTGCTGGTGGCCGACAAGATCGCTGCCGGTGGCGTTCGCCTGGCGATGCGCGCCACGCTGGCCCTGATGCTGGGCTTCGCGCTCACCTGGTGGGCGCTCGGCTTCCCTTACCAGCCGGTCACCTCGCAGCGCACGATCGTGCTGAGTGTCCCGTTCCTGTTCGTGTATGGCATCGGCCTGAGCATTCTCAGCTGGCAGCTGGCGCGCCGGGTCAAATCGCAGAACCGCCAGCTACAGCGTCTCAGCCGGATGGACCCGCTGGTCGAACTGGCCAACCGTGGCTTCCTGATCCTGCGTGCGCAGCAGGCGCTGGACCGGGCACAGGGCCAGGGCGGGTTTGCCTGCCTGCTGATGCTCGATGTGGACGACTTCAAGCGCATCAATGACTCGCATGGCCACCGCGCCGGTGACGAGGTGCTGCGGCATATCGCGGCGACATTGCGCGCCGTTGCCCGGCCCGGTGATACGCCCGCGCGGCTGGGGGGCGATGAGTTCGTGGTGCTGCTGCGCGACTGCACGCCTGTTGACGCGATGCACGTGGCCGAGCGGGTGCGCCTGCACCTGCTCGAGGCCGCGCGGCAGGCCACGCCGGGTGTGGAATTCAGCGTCAGTATCGGCATTGCGGCCACGCCGCGTGGCGGCAGTGTCGAGGACTGGTTGGCACTGGCCGACCGCGCGCTGTACCACGCCAAGCGCCAGGGCAAGAACACCGCCAGCTGCGGCGAGTGAGCGCGCGTGGGTACGGCACGGCTGCCGCCGAACGAGGATGAAATGCCCATTCATCCTGCACGCGGAATCAGCACGCCAATCCTCTACCATGGGCCACCCCGCCCGGACGCGCTCCCATGCAAGACGCTCTCGTTGCCCAGCCCAAGCCCCCCATTCCAAGGATCGCGGCGTGGCTGATGATGCTGCTGGGCATGTGGCTGGCGCTGAAACTGGGCCTGGTGGTCACCCTTCTGTCCGGCCTGCTGGTGTTCCAGCTGACCCACCTGCTGGCTTCCACCGTGGAAGGCAGGCTGCCGCCGGGACGCGCACGGGCGATCGCCGTGATCGTGCTGTCGGCGATCATCATCAGTGCGCTGGTGCTGGCCGGGATCGGCGTGGCCTCGTTCTTCCGAAACGAGACCGGCGGCCCGGACGCATTGCTGGCGCGCCTGATGGAGATCCTCAACACCTCGCGGCACCAGGTGCCGGCGCTGCTGCAACCCTACATCCCCGAGGACATGCCGGCGCTGCGCGCGGCGCTGAACGACTGGGCCGCCGAGCATCAGCGCCAGCTGGGCGTGGCCGGTACCTCGGTGGTCCAGGTGGGTGTGCGCGTGCTGATCGGCATGGTGCTGGGTGCGATGATCGCACTGTATGACGAACTGCCGCTGCCGAAGATGGGTCCGCTGGCGCAGGAGCTGATCGGGCGCACCAGCCGCCTGGCCACCGCGTTCCGCCAGGTGGTGTTCGCGCAGGTGAAGATCTCGCTGCTGAACACCGTGTTCACCGCGATCTTCCTGCTGGGCGTGCTGCCGTTGTTCGGCGTGCACCTGCCGCTGTCCAAGACCCTGGTGCTGATCACCTTCCTGGCCGGCCTGCTGCCGGTGGTGGGCAACATCATCTCCAACACGATCATCACCATCGTCGCACTGTCGGTCTCGTTCTACGTGGCGGTGGCGGCGCTGCTGTACCTGATCGTGATCCACAAGCTGGAGTACTTCCTCAACGCGCGCATTGTCGGTGGCGAAATCCAGGCGCGTGCCTGGGAGCTGCTGCTGGCCATGCTGGTGATGGAGGCGGCCTTCGGCCTGCCGGGCCTGGTCGCCGCGCCGGTGTTCTATGCCTACGTGAAGCGCGAACTGGTCGACCAGCGC
This sequence comes from Stenotrophomonas sp. BR163, assembly GCF_047520985.2. Taxonomy (NCBI): domain Bacteria; kingdom Pseudomonadati; phylum Pseudomonadota; class Gammaproteobacteria; order Lysobacterales; family Lysobacteraceae; genus Stenotrophomonas; species Stenotrophomonas sp. BR163. Next base: position 182,230 of record NZ_JAXBRE020000003.1, on the reverse strand, counting down.
TGGATCTGACGCGGCGGGGCATGACGTATTTGTCCCGATTCGAGTGTCCGCGCGGCCTTGTCGGTGCGGTCGCGGCGGGCACGGTGTACCGACGGCCACGGTTGGCCCGCTAGCGGCTTGGCGCCTGTGCAGGCGGCCGCTACAGTGTTCCGCACGACAGGGGAAATGTGCATGGCCCGCAAGGCGTCGCCCATCGGATTGCGGACCTGGGTCTGGATCCTGGCCGGGCTGTTCGTAGTCTGTACGCTGCCGCTGATGGCCATCGCACTGGTGCAGGGCACGCTGCGCTTCACCGCTGCCGAGGACAACCTGGTCAGCCTGCGCCGGCTGCAGCAGACCTTCGACCTGGCCAACCGGGTGTCGGCTGAGCGCGGCCCCGCCAACAGCCTGCTGGGGGCCAATACGGCCGATGCGGCCGAACAGGCGCGGCTGGCCGCGCAGCTGGCGTTTGCGCGCAAGCGGGTCGACACCGCCCTGCTGCAACTGGACACCGTGTTCAAGGCCGATCCGGGCGTGGTCGACGAACATGGGCTGCTGGCCGACGCGCAACGTCGCCTGCAGTCGGCGCGGGCCGCGGTGGACCAGGTGGCGGCACAGCCGCACGACGCGCGCCGGGTGGAAGACGTGGAGCGCGCGATCAGCAGCATGTTCGCCGTGGTCGATCGCCTGCACGTGTTGACCTCGATGCAGATCAGCGTGCTGGTCAGTGCCGACCGCGAAGCGGCGATCCCGGCGATGCAGGGCCAGGTGCTGATCGACCTGCGCGAGCATGGCGGCCGCCTGGCCTCGAACGTGATGGCGCCGGTGGCGGTACCGGGGGCCTGGCGTGACGAACAGGTGCGGGCGGCATTGCAGACCGAAGGCCGCCTGCTGGAACTGTGGCGGCTGGCAGGCAGCCATGAAGCCGTGTTCCGCAGCGAACCGACGCTGTCCTGGCATTGGGACATGGCACGCCGGCAGTTCTTCGGCGAATCGCTGCCGATGATCGAACGGCTGATCGAAGATGGACGGCGCGGCGTGCCGCCGCCGTGGACCGCCGCCGAGTTCACCACGCGCTACGTACCGACCCTGCGGTCGCTGGAAGCGCTGCGTGACGGTTACCTGAGCGTGTCCATCGCCCGTTTCGAGCGCACCCGCAACCGCGAAGCGACGCGCCTGGTGGTGCTGGTGGCGACCGTGCTTGGCACGCTGGTGGTGCTCGGCGTGGCGCTGCGCATTGCCCATCTGCAGATCCTGCGGCCGCTGCTGCAGGCACAGAAGCAGGTGATCCAGATCGCCTCGGAAGCGCCCGGCCCGGAACAGCACGTGACCCACCCGCTGGCCGAGATGCAGCGCCTGTTCGATGCCATCGAAGTGCTGCGCGAGAAGTCGCGCGAGCGCTCGGCGTTGACCAGCGAGCTGCGCCAGCTGGCCGGCACCGATGAACTGACCGGGTTGTTGAACCGGCGCGCGCTGGACCAGAGGGTGCAGCAGCGCCATGCCGACGGTGGCAACAGCGCGGTGGTGATCCTGCTGGACATCGATCGCTTCAAGGCCATCAACGACGGCCACGGGCATGCTGCTGGGGACCAGGTGCTGGTGCAGGTGGCACAGCTGCTGCAGCGCCACCTGCGCCGCAGCGACAGCATCGCCCGCTACGGTGGCGAGGAATTCCTGGTGCTGCTGGCCGACGGCGATCTGGCCGGCGGCCGCCAGTTGGCCGAGTCGCTGCGCGTGGCCATGCGGCAGCTGGACATCGCACTGGCCGCAGGCAACGTGCTGCGGGTCACTGCCAGCTTCGGTGTAGCCGAGGGGGGCACCGATGCGCTGGGCTGGCGCACCCTGCTGCGCGCCGCCGACGCAGCCATGTACCAGGCCAAGGCGCAGGGCCGCGACCGCGTGCGGGTGGCCGGCGGCGGCCGCAACGCACGTTGAGGACACGCATCAGCCGATGCGCGCATGCACGCGCCGCAGCGTGCGCGCGATCATCCGGCGCGCGATGGGACGCGGCATCGAGAGCCCGCGCCAGCGCAGCGCACCCACCCGGAAGGTGGCGCTGGCGGTAGCCAGTACCTTGCCGGCCGGGTCGGTCAGCCAGCCACGGGTGAAGGCGATGCTGCCCTTGCTGTGCTCGACTTCGCCCCAGCCGATGATCCGCCCCGGCCGTGCCGGGTTGACGAAACTGGTCTTGGATTCCACCGTGACCGCGATGCGGTTGGCTGGCAGGGTGGCGTAGATCGCCGGCCCCATGCAGTCGTCCAGCATCGCTGACAGGAATCCGCCCTGCACGTTGCCCATCGGGTTGGTGAGCACCGTCCCGGCGTCGAACTCAACCTGGATGCGACGCAGTGCATCGTCATAACCGATGAAGCGCCAGCCGAGCAGGGTGCCGGCCTGGGAACGTGGAAGATCACCGTTGACCACGCTGTAGAAGATCGATTCGGGGTTCATGGCGGAGCCTCGTGGGGAGGGGGGAAGGGAACTCACCGGGACAGTGACAGCACGGCCAGCGCGAGGCCGAGGAGCGACAGCAGCACCACGGCCGCGCCGGTGGATACCGGGGTACGCGCACCGGTGCGTCGCCGCACGCCGGAGGCGACCAGCACCGGGGGCGCGGTGGCGACCAGGCAGAACAACTGGAACGCCAGCAGCTGTGGCAGCGCGAAGTGACCACCGAAGAAGATCAACCAGGCCAGCATCACGCCGGCACCGGCCAGTGCGATCCACCCGGCGCCGACCACGCGGATGAGTGCCATCAGCAGCACCTGCATGCGCGGTTCGATCTCCGCCCACGACAGGCCCACGGCCTGCGCGTGGTAGGGCATGAAGTCGGAACGTTTCAGATAGGCCGCAGCAAACAGCGAGACAATGAAGAACGCCGACAGATAGCAGCCGAACGCGAGCCAGGTGAACAGATCCATGTGGAGGCCATGCGGTTGGGGAGGAATCGCCGCGTGCACGCCGGCGGCCATGCCGGTCGTGCCACAGGGTTGCGCGATTCTCGGGCACCCCCCTGTTAGCCGGCTGTGGTGCTTCGCAGGGGCGTTCCTCCATCTGCTTTTAACGTAAGCATGGTGGTGTGGAGTGCGTCACGAACGGGCCATGCGCCGTATCTCGTTTCCCGTGAAGAGGCCGCAAGTGCTCATCCACTTTCCGGTCACCGCTCTGCGCAGACGCTGGGCGTCCCTCCGATCAAGGACCGCGCCGTGACCCAGCTCACCCTCCCAGAACTTGCCAAGAAAATGGCCGGCATCGATTTCACGATGCTGCAGACCCGCGCCGGTGGAGAAATTGCCGGTCGCCCCATGAGCAACAACGGTGACGTGGACTATGACGGTGACAGCTGGTTCTTCACCATGGAAGACACCGACATGGTGCGCGAGATCGAGGCTGACCCCACCGTCGCACTGGGTTTCTCCGGCAGCAAGTCGCTGCTGGGCAAGCCGCCGCTGTTCGTGCACGTGCAGGGAAGGGCGGCGCTGGTGCGCGATCGGGCCACGATGCGCGAGCACTGGGTGAAGGACCTGGAACGGTGGTTCGAACAGGGAGTGGATACACCGGGACTGGTACTGATCCATGTGCGCGCCAGCCGTATCCACTACTGGGATGGCGAGGACGAGGGCGAGATCACAGCCTGACCTCGGCGCGGGGAGGCCGGCGGCAACGCGGCCGTTGCACGCCGCGCCCGGGCTTTGCCATCCTCCCCGCTGCGTTCCGTACCGTGGAGTTCCAATGCGCCCTGCCTCCTGGCTGATCCTGGCCCTGCTGCCTGCCCTGGCGGCGGCGCAGCCTGCACGTGCACCGAAGGCCAGCGCACAGGCGCAGGACCCTTTCAGTGAGTTGTTCGATACCGCCTGCATGCAGCACATCGGCGCACCGGCGCGGTTGCAGTCGTTGATGGAATCCAACGGGCTGTCACCGCTGCAGCCTGCCGAGGCGGCAACGTTGCTGCAGGGGCAGTCGGGCGTGGCCTGGATGGTGCCGCTGGCCAGCGGCCGCTATGCGGTCAGCTGGGCTGACGATGGCACGTGTACGGTCTACGCCGAAAAGGCCGACGCGGCGGTCGTGCAGAAGGGCTTTGCCCGGTTGGTGCAGGCGGCGCCGACGCCGTTGCAGGCGCGCTCGCTGCCAGGCCGTGGGCCGTTGTCGGCGGACCAGGTGGCGATCCAGTACGGCTGGGCCACGCCCGGGCAGGCCAAGCTGCAGGTGCGTTTCCGGCTGGTCACGCGGCAGGCGGCCGAGGCCGGCGTGCAGGCGATGGCCTCGGTGACGCCGGGCGAAGCGATGCTGGAGCAGACTGCACCCAGCCAATAACGCTGGCCCCGTGCCGCGCAGGCTGCCCAGGCCCGCGATTCAGCCTTTCACGCACGTTGTGATATATCGTTTATCGATAAATCCACCCCGGGGCGGCGAGGCCGCCCCAATGCCGGAGGCCGCTTGACCGCTCGTCCCGCCCGCGCCAGACCCGCGCGAGGCTTGTTCACCCTGGCCCAGGCCGCCGTCCAGGCCGTCCGGGCGATGTGCTGGCTGGGCATCCTGGCCGCACTGCTGGCCGTGCCGCTGGTCGCGCACGACCGTCGCTGGCTGCTCGACAGCGTCCACGATGCCGCTGCCGCTGCTGCACACGGCAACGCGCTGTTCCTGCACTTCTGCCTGGGGCTGGCTGCGATCGTCGCGCTGCTGGTGCTGTGCCTGCTGTTCCTGCGCCATCTGCTGCGGCTGCTGAAATCGGCGGCGCGCGAAAGGCCGTTCACCCACGCCAATGCGCAGCGACTGCAACGGATGGCGTGGCTGATGCTGGCGATGGAGCTGCTGTCGATTCTGATCGGCGCCTACGCGGCCTGGATGGGCCCGGACTTCACCTGGATGGAGGTGGGCGGCGGCATGTCGATCACCGGGCTGGTGGCGGTGATGATGCTGTTCGTGCTGGCACGCGTCTTCGCCGTGGGCGCGGCGATGCGCGATGACCTCGACGGTGTCATCTGATGGCAATCGTCATCACCCTGGACCGCGTGCTGCAGGAACGGGGCATGACCCTGTCCGAGCTGGCCGGGCGCATCGACATCACCCTGGCGAACCTGTCGATCCTGAAGACCGGCAAGGCGCGCGCCATCCGCTTTTCCACGCTGGATGCGATCTGCCGGGAGCTGCAATGCACGCCTGGCGACCTGCTCGGGTACGACCCGTCGCACACGCAGGACGCAGACTGAGTGTTTGTTCTTCTCCCTTACCTACTGACGAAACGGACCTGAAATGGAATGGTTGGCTGACCCCTCGATATGGATGGGCCTTGCAACCCTGGTCGTGCTTGAGATCGTGCTCGGCATCGACAACCTGGTGTTCATCGCGATCCTTGCCGACAAGCTTCCGCCACACCAGCGCGACCGCGCGCGGGTGATCGGCCTGGCACTGGCCCTGCTGATGCGGCTGGTGCTTCTGGCGGCGCTGGCCTGGATCATGAAACTGACCGAGCCGCTGCTTACGCTGTTCGAGCACAGCTTTTCCGGACGTGACCTGATCCTGCTGGGCGGTGGCCTGTTCCTGCTGTTCAAGGGCACCATGGAGCTGCACGAACGGCTGGAAGGCCGCGCGCACCACGAGGATGGCAAGAAGGTCTACGCCAGTTTCGCCATGGTGGTGGCGCAGATCGTGGTGCTCGATGCGGTGTTCTCGCTGGATTCGGTGATCACCGCGGTCGGCATGGTCGACAACCTGGGCGTGATGTATGCCGCCGTGACCATCGCGATGGCGCTGATGTTGCTGGCGAGCAAGCCGTTGACCCGCTTCGTCAACAAGCATCCCACCGTGGTGGTGCTGTGCCTGGGCTTCCTGCTGATGATCGGCTTCAGCCTGGTGGCCGAGGGCCTGGGCTACAAGATCCCGAAGGGCTACCTGTACGCGGCGATCGCCTTCTCGATCCTGGTGGAAGCCTTCAACCAGTGGGTGCGTTTCAACCGTGAGCGCAACGAGCGTCGCCAGCCGTTCCGGCAGCGCACCGCTGATGCGGTGCTGCGCATGCTCGGCGCGCGCCCGGCCAATGGCCACGACGATGAAGGCCTGGACGCGCAGGTGGACGCCGGAGAGCGCCTGCAGCCTGCCGAACACGAAATGATCCGCAGCGTGCTGGGCCTGGCCGACCGGCCGGTGTCGAGCGTAATGACCGTGCGCGCCGATGTGCAGTGGATCGACCTGGCGCGTGGGCAGGAGGACGTCGTGGCGCGCCTGGTGGCGTCGCCGCACACCCGCCTGCTGGTGGGTGAGGGTGACCTGGACAGCCTGCGTGGCGTGGTGCAGAGCCGCGACCTGCTGGCCGACCTGCTGCAGGGCAGGCCGCTGCAGCTGGAAGGCAACCTGCGCGAGCCGCAGTACGTGCTGTCCAGCGCCAGTGCGCTGCAGGCGCTGGAACTGATCCGCCAGCATCCGGTACCGCTGGCGGTGGCGGTGGATGAGTACGGCAGCGTGGAGGGTCTGGTGACCGCCAACGATCTGCTGGCGGCGATTGCCGGCGATCTGGTCGATACCCAGGACGAGCGCTATGGCGTGGTCGCGCAGGGCGAGGAGCAGTGGGAGGCCGACGGTGCACTGACTCTGGACGACCTGCAGCGGCTGACCGGCGTATCGCTGCCACGCAGTGCCGACTACATGACCATCTCCGGGCTGGTGCTGGAGCAGCTGGGCCGGCTGCCGGACATCGGCGATGCGGTGGAGGTGGCGTGCGTGCGCATCACCGTGCTGGCGATGGAGAAGCGCCGTATCGCCCGCCTGCGGGTGCAGCGCCTCGACGGAATGGCTTGACGCCCCTGTTGTTGTAGCGCCGAGCCCATGCTCGGCTGCAGATTGAAATACCGGGCATGGGCTCGGTGCTACACAACACCGCCTGCAGCCGTCACCATGGCGGCCCACTTTCTTTCCAGGATGGTTGCAGTGCTGAGTACGATCGGTTTGTTGATGGGCCTGTATGTGGCCTGGCGCCTGTTCTGGCCACAGCGCATGCCCACTTGGCTGAAGGTCGTGCTGTCGCTGCTGCTGGTGGGCGTAGCCGTGCAGCTGCGTATCGTCGCCACCTTCTGGGGCACCATGGCGTCGCCGGAAATTCCGAAACTGGCCATCGCCACGCTGGCCACCGGCTCCACGGCGGTGTTGCTGTTGGCGTTGCTGATGATCGCGATGGATGTGGGCCTGCTCGCGTCCCGCCTGCTGCGCTGGCCACGTGCGGTAGCCGCATTGCGCACGCGGCGCTTGCGGCCGGCGGCCGGCGTGCTGGCCCTGCTGGTCAGTGGTTATGGTGTCAGCCAGGGCATGGCAGTGCCCCAGCCCCGGCAGATCGAGGTGAGCGTTGCCGGGCTGCCAGCGGCGTTCGACGGCTATCGCGTGCTGCAGCTGACCGACATCCATGCCAGCCGCCTGCTGACCGGCGACTGGGTGCGCAGGGTGGTGGATGAGAGCAACGCATTGGCGCCGGATCTGATCGTGATCACCGGCGATCTGATCGACGGCAGTGTCGAGGCCCGTCGTGACGACGCGCGTCCTCTGGCCGATCTGCGGGCGCCGGACGGTGTCGTCGCCATTACCGGCAACCACGAGTATTACGCGCAGTACCAGGCATGGATGCAGGCGTTCCGTGCGCTGCACATGCAGGTGCTGGAGAACAGCCACCTGCAGGTACGACGCGGTGATGCAGCGCTGACCATTGCCGGGGTCACCGATCCGGTGGCCGCACGCTACGGCCTGCCGCTGCCGGATCTGGACGCCGCCTTGGCCGGCGCCGATCCTTCTGCGCCGGTGATCCTGCTTGACCACCGCCCGCGCAACGCGCGAGAGGCGGCGGCGCGCGGCGTGAAGCTGCAATTGTCCGGGCACACTCACGGTGGGCAGATCATCGGCATGGACCAACTGGTGAGGCGGGCCAATGGTGGCTTCGTCTCCGGCCGCTACGACGTGGACGGGATGACCCTTTACGTGAGCAATGGTGCGGGCCTCTGGGCCGGTTTCCCGGCACGCATCGGCGTGCCGTCGGAGATCACCCTGGTGACATTGCGCCGCGTGCCGTGACCTGAAGTGGGGCAGGTCCCGTTCCCGCAGGGAAAGGGAACTGACCCCTGACAAACCACATGGAAGGAACGAAGGCTTATTCCCGTGCCCTGATGGAACGCCTGATCCGAGCCAATGCGGATGAGATCAACCGGTTGCCGCGGGCCATCCGGGAGAGTGCTGCGTTGCGCTGGCGTGACCCGGAACGCAGGCTGCTGCACACCCAGGCCTGCGCGGCGTTCCACCAGCACTACGAACGGCTCGCGTTTCCGGGTGGCTACACCAATGCACTGAAGCAACTTGCCGAACACGATCCCGATACGCTGGATGTCGCGTTGGCTACGGGACGCAGGAAACAGGCGTGGATCAGCAGCAGTTCTGCCTCGACGGTGCGCTGCTGGTCTACCGCGCGTTCGAGCAAGGACGCTTCTGCTTCGGCTTTGACGGTGAGCGCTTCACCGGCCATGAAACCCAGTACATGCAGGCAGCCGATAGCCGATGACCGGTATTTCACCCCATCCATGCCACGCTGCGCCGAACCTGCCCAACCGGGATCGAGGCTGTTGAAGGCGAATACGCGATGACTGTGGCGCGACAGCGCTCGATGTGGGTGGCCGGCCTGTCCACGGTGGTGGAGTGGTACGACTTCACCCTGTACCTGTACTTCGCCACGGTGCTGTCGCGGGTGTTCTTCGGCGGTGGCGAGCAGGCGCTGCTGGTCACCTTGGCCGGATTCGCCGTGTCCTACCTGATGCGTCCGCTGGGCGCGCTGTGCTTTGGTCACCTGGGTGACCGCCTGGGCCGGCGCTGGATGCTGCTGGCGTCGATGGCGTTGATGGCAGCGGCAATGCTGGCCACCGCGCTGCTGCCGACCGCGGCCACCGCAGGCGCCACGGCCGGCGTGCTGCTGCTGGTGCTGCGCTGCGTGATGGCGTTCTCGGTGGGCGGCGAATATACCGGCGTGGTGGCGTACCTGCTGGAAAGCGCACCGGCGCGCCGACGCGGCCTGGTTACGTCATTGGCTTCGGCGGCCAGCGAAGTGGGCGCACTGCTGGCGGTGGCGATCTCTGCACTTACCGTTGCACTGCTGCCGACACCGCAGCTGGACAGCTGGGGCTGGCGGATTCCGTTCCTTGTCGGCGCTGCGCTTGCGCTGGTGATCCTGATTGCGCGTTCGGGCATGCACGAGTCGCCGGAGTTCGAGCGCCAGCGCCGCGAAGGCAGCATTCCCGCCACACCGCTGCGGCATGTGCTGCAGCATCATCCGTTGGCGGTGGCGCGCACGTTCGCGATTTCGGCGCTGGGATCGATCACTTACTACGTGGGCATCACCTATGTGCCTGCATTCCTGCACGCGCAGGGCCACGATGAGGGTGACGCACTGTGGCTGTCGACGATCGCGGCGGTGGCAGTCATCGCGATCACGCCCCTGTGTGGCGCATTGTCGGACCGGGTCGGACGACGTCCGGTGTTGTTGGGCCTGACCGTGCTGGCAGCGCTGCTGCCGCTGTCCCTGTTTGCGTGGATGGCACAGGCGACGGCGCTGGGCATCGTGCTGGCGGCGGTGCTGCTGGCCTGCGTGGCCGGCGGTGTAAGCGCGGTGGCCGCCCCGGCCACGGCTGAGCAGTTCCCAGGCGAAGGCCGGGTCAGCGGTCTCGCACTGGGGGTAACCATGGCCACTGCCTTCTTCGGCGGCGCAACGCCGTGGCTGGCGCAATGGTGGGTGGAGCGCAGCGGCTGGGCGGCGGCGCCGGGCGCGATGATCGCACTGGTGGCGGTGCTGGTGCTGCCGGTGCTGTGGACCCTGCCCGAGACGGTCCCGGGCAGGGCCAAGCGCTAGACGGTCAGACCTTCAGGGTCTGCTCGATGTCGGCCAGTACCGCGGCCGCATCCACACCGATGGCAATCGACTGCACCACGTGGCCGTCCCACACGCTGGGGCCGAATGCCAGGCCTTCCGGCTTGGGAATGGTCATGCCGCGGGCAACGCCGTCGGTGGCCACACGCACGCTGGCGCGCTCGAACTGGAACAGTTCCGGGCGGGTCAGCGCGATGCATGCGCAGCAGTCGTGCACGACCATGCCCTTGTGGCCGGCCTGCAGGTAGAAGTCGACGTAATCCTGCGACAGCGCACGGACCAGCTCGGCGTCGGCACCGCCGATGGCGGCCAGCTTATCCAGGCCGTCACGGTCCATTTCCACGCGGGTGGTCACGTCCAGGCCGATCGCGGTGACCGGCCAGCTGGCGGTGAACACCACGTCGGCCGCTTCGGCATCGCCCCAGATGTTGGCCTCGGCGGCCGGGGTGATGTTGCCGTTGACGTGGAAGGCGCCGCCCATGATCACCACGCCGCGTACCAGGCCGGCGATGTCCGGGGCCTGCTGCAGGGCCAGGGCCAGGTTGGTCATGCGGCCGACCGCGACCAGGGTCAGTTCGCCCGGATGGGCGCGGACCAGATCGATGATCAGCTGGTGGGCCGGGCGGGCATCGGCGGCCACGTCCAGGCTGGCCGGCACCGGGTGGTTGCCCAGGCCGTTGTGGCCGTGGATGTGCACCGGCCACGCTTCCGGGGTGGCTTCCGGCTGCAGAGGGCCATCGGCACCGCGCGCGACCGGGGCGGCGAAGCCCCAGGCCTGCTTCAGGTACAGCGCGTTGTGCGTGGTCGACTCCACCGAGGCATTGCCGAAGGTGGTGGTGACACCGATCAGGTCGATCTGGGCGTGCTTGTGCAGGTAAAGCAGGGCCAGGGCGTCGTCGACGCCCGGGTCGGTATCGAAAATGACTTTCAGCATGTTGTTGTTCTTCTTCTTCCGTGTGGTGCGAGGGGCGCCGGCGGCCTGGAAGCAGCCCGGCGCGCCCTGCATTGTCCCATCTTCATGACGGGCAGGGCGAACCAGGGCGCCGGTGGGGGCATATCATCGCCTTCAAGGCAGGGTATCGACTCGAACCGTTTGAGAGCTGTCCTGCCAGACTCCGAACCATCTTCATTGATGATGAGCCAGTGCCACTTTGCATTGCCGACACCTACTATGCAGAGAACGGCAGCACTTCCGTATTTGAAGAGCGCACCTGGCTCATTGGCAGGACGTGACTCCTTGGTGGAAACAATTGCAGAGAGTTTCAGGAAAATAGCGATGAAATATCAACTAACAGAAGGACAGCTCAATGGTCCAGCTCAACTTTCGGCCATTGATAGCCTGCCAGAAGAATTGAGAACGGCACTCCCTAAGAGCTACCTTGAATTCCTTAAGACTCACGACGGCGGCGAAGGATTCATTGGCGATAACTACATCATTTTTTGGAAGGCGGAAGAGCTGGTTGATTTCAATCGTGAATATGAAGTCGAGACGGATGCGCCCGGTGTATTTTTGTTCGGCTCCAGCGGAGGGGGAGAAGCGTATGGATTCGACATGTGGGATGTCGCTATGCCGGTAGTAATGATTCCTTTTATAGGCATGGATCGTCAATACGCCATCGTGGTAGCGGCCGACCTTCCGGATTTATTTGCGCAATTGGCAGAGCGAGAATGATTGGCCTGGATAAGCACGCACGCCCTAAAGGCATGGAGCTGTTCGAGCTTAGACCCGTTATCGTTGGTGGTGATCCGGTCAGCCCTGAGAACAAAGCCTGGTTGACGAGAGAGCAGCATTTTGAGGCTGTGCGCTACTGGAATAGGATTGTCAGAAGTCTGCGTGATGGGCCGAAGTAGCTGGAGATAGAACAGTGTAGAAGGAGTAGGTCAGGAGCGGCCAGCTGCTATATCAGACATCTTGAATTGCTAAGCGAACCGGAGGATGTCCGGCTCGCGCAAGATGGTTTGTAGAATTCCTGCAGGTCTGACTAAAATGCTTGGTCAACATTTATCGATAGCCTCGCAGAGTATTTATTCGAGCGGAAATCCGATGGAAAAGCCGCGCTGCAACCAATGGATCAGTCGCGGTAGGTATGCCCCCCTGCTCAAGGAGCTGCGCCATGCTGGTGGTAACCCTGGTCTTGGTCGCCCTGGTATTGGGCTTGAACCTCGTCGCCACCTTCGTGGTGCTGGGGCGCGAAGAGGTGTCGGCGGGCGGCCGGACGGTGCAGCTGCTGCTGGTATGGCTGCTGCCGCTGGTCGGCGCCATCCTGTGCTTGGCAGTGGCCACGGCCGATGGCTCCGGCAGCCGGGGGGATGGCGGCGGAAGCCATGACACCTCCGTTGGCTATGCCAGTGACAACCACAGCCATCACAGCTACAGCAGCTCCGACTGCGGAAGCGACGGTGGCAGCGGTGACGGCGGCAGCTGCGGTGGCGGCGATTGACGAGATGTTCCGGGATGCGGGCCAGCGGCCGGCACTACCAGGGCGTGACCTCGGCTGGGTAGTGCCGGCCGCCGGCCGGCAACCTCATCCGCTCAACCGCCGCCTTCGGTCGGCAATGGCGCCGGCACGTTCAACAGCCCGCCCGCTGCCACATAGGCGGCCAGGGCCTGGCCCTGGCTGAGCAGATGGCGCTCCATGGTGCGTTCGGCAGCCTGCGCATCGCGGCGGCGGAAGCACTCCATCAACTCGCGGTGTTCGGCCAGCGACTGCGCGGTGCGGCCCGGGGTCAGCAGCTGGCGGCCGCGATGCATCTTCAGGATGCGGTGCAGGTCGTGGGTGATGCGGATCAGCCACGGATTGCCCGCGTAATGCTGCACGGTTTCGTGGATCAGGTAGTTGTTGCGGTAGTACTCGGCGATGTTGCCCTCGGCCGCCGCGGTTTCCATCGCTGCATGCAGGTCTTCCAGCTGCTGCACGCCGGCATCGTCGATGTGCTTCACCGCCTCGTGCGCGCAACGGCCTTCCAGCATGGCCATTACCGGGAACAGCTGGTTGAGGTCTTCCAGCGTCAACCGGGTGACCCGGCTGCCACGACCTGCGTCGATCTGTACCAGGCCTTCGGCGGCCAGCAGCTTCAACGCCTCGCGCAGCGGCGTGCGGCTGATGCCCAGTTCTTCGCACAGCGCGGGCTCGTCGATCCACTCGCCCGGCGGCAGCCGGTAGTCGTAGATGCGCTCGCGCACGTGGTCGGCCACCTCTTCATACAGAGGCGCGCGCTTCTTCGGTGATCGCGGGGCAGGGGCAATGGCCATGGAGGAAGTGTACCGCCAGGTAGTGCCGGCCGCTGGCCGGCAACCCGTGATCGCTGGATGGCTTCATGAGATTGCCGTCCAGCGGCCGGCACTACCGCTGGGTGGTTACATCCAGCCGGGCACCACGAATACCAGCCAGGCCAGCAGCGGTCCAAGCGCCACCACAAGACCGCTGTAGACCAGGAAGCGGCGGAACAGGGTTTCGCGCTCTTCCTTCGCTGCCGAGGCCACCACCAGTGCGCCATTGGTGGAGAACGGGCTGACATCGACGATGGTGGACGACACCGCCAGCGCGCAGATCACGCCGGCGGCGCTGAGGTGACCCTGCATCAGGAACGGCACCGCCAGCGGAATCGTGGCGCCCAGCACTGCGGCCGACGAGGCGAATGCGGAGACGATGCCGCCGACGTAGCAGACCAGCAGCGCGCCGAGCAGCGGAATGCCGATGTCGGACACGCCATTGCCGATGAAGTCCACCGCGCCGGCATGTTCCAGCACGCCGATGTAGGTCACCACGCCACAGATCAGCAGCACGGTGGACCAGCTGATGCCATCGACCGCGCCCTTCTGGCTTTGTGGCGACAGCAGCGCCAGCGCCACCGCGACGGTGATCGAGACCAGGCCGACGTTGAGGTTGTAGATCAGCGCGGCCACGCCCAGGCCGAGCAGGCCGATCAGGGTGAACAACCGTTCGCGGGTCAGGCCCACCGCATCCAGTGCCGCCGGATCATTGCTGAGCGTGCCGCCGCCTGCTGCGACCAGCGCGCCATGGCCTTCGATCGCGAACTGGCGCGACGACGCCTGCGGGCCACCGGCCATCGCCAGTTCGGCATTGCCGATTGTTCCTGCCGCGGTGATCGAGCCGCGACGCAGCAGGGTGATGCCACCGAAGGCGAAGAAGCAGATCGTCGCCATCATGAAGTTGAAGCCCAGGCTGGTCAGGAACACTGCCATCTCGGTCACTTCCAGCCCAGCCTTCTGCACCACGCCGTTGGTAATGCTGCCGTACACGCTGATGGGCGAGAAGCCGCCGGCCTGCGCACCATGGATGACCAGCAGGCCCATCATCAGCGGGTTGATGTTGTACTGCTTGGCAAAGCGCAGCGCGACCGGGCCGATGATCGCGACCGCCGCCGGGCCCAGCGCACCGAACGCGGTGAGCACCGCGGTGATCACGAACATCACCCACGGAATGGCCACGATATGGCCACGCACCACTTTCACCGCCCAGTGCACCAGCAGGTCGATGGTGCCGTTCTTCTGCGCGATGGCGAACAGGTAGGTGATGCCGACCAGGGTCAGGAACAGATCGCCGGGAAAGCCGGCCAAAACCTCCTTGCCGCCCATGTCGACCCACAGCCCGCCGATGATGAAGGCCAGCGCAAAGGCGACCGCGCCCATGTTGATCGGCATCGCTGTGGCGACGATGAACATGATCACCAGGCCGATGATCGTTGCGATTTGTGGACTCATGCGCCCTCCCAGACACGTGGCTCACGTACAGCGCGGATGGAGACCCGCCATCCCGGGGTAAGGCGACGTACTGCGTGATGCGTGATACGTACTGCTCGAACCCGTTACTGCAGCCGCTCCAGCGCACTGCGGACCCACGCCGCGGCGCCTTCCAGGCTCTGGAACTCTTCCACCGCGCGCACTTCGCAGCACGGATAGGACGGCGCGACCATGCGCGCCAGTGCGTTGCCCGGGCCCAGCTGCAGGAACACCCGCGCGCCGCGCTCGAAGGCCTGGCGCATCACCTGCGCCCATTCGATGGTCTGCGCCAGCTGCGCCGACAGCGCGTGGACCGCCATTGCGCGATCCCGCACCGGTCGCGCATCGATGCCGGCCAGCAGCGGCAGGCGTGGGGCCTGCAGCGGCGAGGCATCGAGTGCGGCAGCGAACGGTGCGACCGCCGCCGCCAGCAACGGCGTGTGGGCAGGCACGTGCACCGCCAGCGGACGGATGCCGGCACCCTGCGCCCGTGCGGCACCGGCCAGCCGCTGCAATGCGGCGTGCGTGCCGCCCACGATGAAATGGTCCTGCCCGTTGGCGATGGCCATGTGCGCACCGTGCAGATCGCACAGCGGCTGCAGTACATGGCGTTCCAGGCCGAGCACGGCCTGCAGGCCTGCATCGGCGGGGCTGGCGCCGTCCATCAACTGCGCGCGCTGCGCAGCCAGGGCAAGGCAGGTGGTCGCATCGAAGCTGCCGGCGATGGCATGCGCGGCCAACTCGCCGATGCTGTAGCCGGCGACCAGCGTCGGCGTTGGCACGTTGTCGCGCAGCCCCTGCCACTGCGCCAGAGTGACCGCGCACAGCAGCGGTTGCGCCTGCGCATTGTCGAAACGGTCGTCGGCCGCAGCGGCGGGAAACACATCGCGGCCAAGTACCGTGCTGGCCACATCAAGGGTATGGCGTGCGGCCGGAAGATCGCGCACGCGGTCGAACATCGCCGCATGCTGCGCACCTTGGCCGGAGCAGAGCAGGGCAAGGCTCATGCGTCCTCCTGCTGTAGCAGGAACCAGGCACAGGCCAACAGGTCGGCACTGCCACCGGGACTCAGGCGGCGCGCGACGAAGCGCTCACCGATGCCGTGCAGGCGTGCCTGCCAGCCGGGCACGAACGCACCGCCGCCGTCGAGGAAACCATGCGCCTGTCGCTGTGCCCAGCGCAGGCCGTCGGCGCCGCCACGGTGCAGCAGGTTGAGGTCATCCACGCATGCGACCAGCTGCATCAGGGCCTGGCACATCGCGGCCTCGCGCGGCAGTCCGTTGGCCACTGCGTGGCGCAGGGCAGGCAGTGCCACTTCGCGCAGCAGCGGGTAGCCAGAGGCTGCTTGTTCACGCACCCCCTGCACGCCATGCCGGGCGCGAGCGCGCTGGCCAGGGCTGTTGGCATCCAGAGGTGCGTTGGCGAGCTGGGCAGACCAGCGGCGCACTTCCTGGCAGACCTGCTCACCCGTGGCGGCATGGCCCAGGCGGGAGCGACAGGCCGCGGCGGCCGCCACCAGCAGGCCGAGACTGAAGACCGCGCCACGATGGGTATTGACGCCGGCGGTTGCGCGCAGCATCGCGATTTCGGCGGCGATGCCACATCGGCGCAAGGCGTCGAAGTCCGCCCCGGCTGCACCGAGGCAGGCCACGGCGGTGAAATAGTGGCGCAGCGCGAACAGGCTGCGCAGGAATGTGCCGGCGTCCATGTCGTGATGGCTGCCGCTGTCGAATGGCGTGACCAGTCCGGGCTTGGGCGCCAGCGCCAGCTCCGCATGCAGGCTGGCGACGGCGAGGCGCCCCAGGCGCGCGCCGTCTACGGCAGCTGCCGGCCTGACTGCCGATTGCACGACGGCGGTCATGCGCTCACCCCGGCGGAGGCGAACATCGCATCGCGTAGTTCCAGTGCGGCACCATCGAGGCGCTTGACCAGTACCTCGCGGCTGCGTCCGGCGTACTCCCGCCAGTTCACGGCGGCGTCGCCGCCCAGGCACAGCTCGCCATCGACCCGCCGGTCGTGTTCGGCTTCCCATGCCTGTAGCCGTGCAGCCAGGGCATCGGCCTGCGCGGTGGTGTCGATCGGCCACAGCAGATCGACGTCCGAGCGCGCGTGCACATAGCGCAGGCCAGTAAGGTGCTGCCACGCGAAGGCACCGAATACGCGCGCCTCAGCGATGTTCTGCAGCACTTCAAGGGGCCGCCGCCAGTCCTGTGGAACGTCGCCTTTCAGCACCGCCTGAAGTGCCGGCGGCGGGGTGGTGCGCAGCACATCGTGTGCTGGCACGCGCAGGGCCAGGCGCAGTTTGTCCTCGGCGGGCGGCAGCGGCACGCCGAGACGCAGGCGTGGATCGGCATCGTCGGCGGCACGCCGCGCGACGATGGCCGGCCGGCCCTGTGCAAACCAGTCGGCCAAGCGCGATTCATGCGCGGCGATGTCCGCCTGCCAGCCGGCGTGCGCTGACAGCCAGACCAGCGTATGTCGGGGCAGCCGCTCAGGCATCGCCCTGGCTCACGGCTTCAGCCACGCGTGCGGCCAGCATGCGCCCGCCACGTTCGGCTCCGCGCACTGCGCGGCGGTCGCCGTGGGCGGGCGTGCGCAGGGCCTGCAGAAGGTGCTGGGCAAGATTGCCCTCCCACAACGATTCCACCGCACCCATCGCCACGTAGTTCTCCACGCCCGGTGCGAACACCGGTGAGGTCTGGCTCAGCGCCTGCAGTTTATCCAGCGGCTGCTTGGTCACCCGGGCCATCGCGCGCAGGTCCATCACCCGCACCTGCGCATCCGGCAGGGCATGGATGCGGTCGGCCATCAGCCCGAACGAGAGGAAGCCGCCACTAACGGATTCACCGTAGACCAGCGTGACCAGTCGCGCGCCACGTCGACGCGCGAGATCCAGCGTCTGCGCCAGGTGCGCGAAACAGCCGTTGATGCCGAGCAGTTCGTCGCGGCGTGCCAGGCGCTGGCCGGCGGTGTCGACCAGCATCACGATCGGTTGCTGCGGATGCGCGGCGGTGCTGGCCAGCACCGTTTCGGCCAGTGCCAGTGCGTGGTCCACGCCCACCTCGAGCTTGTTGGCGGTGCCGATCACAGTCACATCGCCATTGTCGGTGGTGGCGCTGCCGGTCAGCACCGAATCGCTCACCGCAATGGCATGCCCATGCGGAAACAGGGCATCGAGCAGTGTCTGCAACGGCATGCTCATGGCAGGCTCCGGTCGCCGGTGGCGGTGAGGAATTCATCGGTGTCGAGCAGTGGCAGGCGTTCGGGGTGGGCAATGCCCAGCCGCGCCCAGATCTCCAGGCCATCGCGGCAATCGCCCCAGGCCCGCACGCGCGCCTTCAAGGCCGCATGGCGTTCCTGCAATGCGGCCAGTGCAGCATCCGGGTCAGTGCTGCCCGCATCGGAGTGCAGCGCGTCGCGTGCGGCCAGCGCGAATGCTTCAAGGGCATCGGGCACCAGCACCTGCGCCTGGTCGATCAGGTACCGGTGCTTGCCACCGGTCACACGCCAGACCAGCGCGCGATCGCGTGAGTCGAACTCTTCCACGCCGCGAACGGTTTCGATCACCTCCGGTCCGGACAGCGACATCCGGCCTTCCTCGGACATGATGACCGTGGTGCAGCAGCGGGCAACGATGCCCATGCCACCGAAGGCGCCGTTGCCGCTGCCGATCAGCGCGATCACCGGCACGCCCGCTGCACGCGCGTCCAGGGTGGCGCGCATGATCTCGGAGATCGCAATCAGGCCCGCATTGGCTTCGTGCAGCCGCACGCCGCCGGTATCGAGCAGCAGCAGCACGCCGTCAGGGCGGGTGTGCGCCGCACGGCGCAGCAGCCCGGTCAGCTTGGCGCCATGCACTTCGCCCACGCCGCCGCCCATGAATTCACCCTGTTGTGCGGCCAGCAGCACGTGTTTGCCCTGCAGCCTGGCCTCGCCGACGACGATGCCATCGTCGAACGCGGCCGGCTGGTCGAGCTGGGCCAGGTGCGGACTCATCATCCGTCGCGCCGGGCCGAGGAACTCGTGGAACGAGCCGGCGTCGACCAGCCCGGCGATGCGCTCGCGCGCATCGGCTTCGTAATAGCTGTGGCGCTGTACGTGGTTCATGGCGTGCCTCCGGCCAGCAGGGTTTCCACGGCCTGGTCCAGGCGCAGGCTGACCACGGCCGGGGTCGCACCGGCGTCGTTGATCGAGACGCGCACATCGCGCAGCGGATGACGCTGTGCGAAGTCGTTGATCACCGCCTGCCAGATGCTGCCGAAGCCCTGCGCGGCGGTGATGACGCGCACCGTCATCGCGCCCTGCTGCGCCGCCGGTTCCAGCAGGATTTCCAGGTTGCCCGACGCCAGCACGCCCACCAGCACCGCATCGCGCGCGAACGGCACGTCGGTGCGGCCTTCGAATCGATAGTCGAGGGTTTCCATGCTCAGCCCCTTACCAGTTGCGGAAGCGCTTGGGCGGGTCGTACAGACCGCCGGACCAGCGCACCAGGTCCTTCACCGAACGCGCCGCCAGCAGGTCACGGCTGGCATCGCGCACGGAGATGCCGAGGTCACCGGGACGGCGGATCACGCCGCGGTCGCGCAGGTTCTCCACCATCGCGCGGTCGCGCCCGATGCCCACGGCGGTATAGCCGGCCACGCCACGGATCGCCTGTTCGCGCTCCTCGGGGGTGCGGCACAGCAGCAGGTTGGCGATGCCTTCCTCGGTCAGCACATGGCTGACGTCGTCGCCGTAGATCATCACCGGCGGCAGCGGCATGTTCGCGCGTTCGGCCAGTTCCCAGGCGTCGAGGCGGTCAACGAATGCCGGGGCCATGTGCTCGCGGAAGGTTTCCACCATCTGCACCACCAGTTTGCGCCCGCGTGGCATCTCGCCCGGGCGTGCGGCCTGCTGGCCGGCCTTGATCCAGGGCTCGCTGGCATGGCGGCGGCCGCGCGCGTCCGAGCCCATGTTCGGTGCGCCGCCGAAGCCGGCGATGCGGTCGCGGGTGGCAGTGGAACTGTTGCCCTGCAGGTCGATCTGCAGGGTGGAACCGATGAACATGTCGCAGGCATACAGGCCTGCGGTCTGCGAGAACGCGCGGTTGGAACGCATCGAGCCGTCGGCGCCGGTGAAAAACACATCGCCCCGCGCGGCAATGTATTTCTCCATGCCCAGTTCCGAACCGAACGAATGCACCGATCTGACGAAGCCCGATTCGATCGCCGGAATCAGTGCCGGGTGTGGATTCAACGCCCAGTGCTGGCAGATCTTTCCCTTCAGACCGAGCGATTCGGCGTAGGTGGGGAGCAGCAGTTCGATGGCGGCCGTATCGAAGCCGATGCCGTGATTCAAACGATTCACGCCGTACTCGGCGTAGATGCCCTTGATGGCCATCATTGCCATCAGTACCTGGATTTCGGAGATCTGCGCAGGGTCGCGGGTGAACAGCGGCTCGATATGGTTCGGCTTCGGCGCCTGCACCACGAAGTTGACCCAGTCCGCAGGAACATCGACGCGGGGGAGGCTGTCAACGATCTCGTTGACCTGGGCGATGACGATGCCGCCACCGAAGGCGGTGGCTTCGACGATCACCGGAGTGTCTTCCGTATTCGGCCCGGTATAGAGGTTGCCGTGGCGGTCGGCGGCCTGCGCGGCGACCAGCGCTACGCGCGGCGTAAGGTCGATGAAGTAGCGGCCGAACAGTTCCAGGTAGGTGTGGATGGCACCGATCTGGATGCGCCCTTCGGCCACCAGGTTGGCCAGTCGCACCGATTGCGGGCCGGAGAACGAGAAATCCAGTTTCGAGGCGACGCCACGCTCGAATACGTCCAGGTGCGAGGGCAGTGAGAGGACCGACTGCACCATGTGCAGGTCATGCACGCGGGCGGGGTCGAGGTCGGCCAGCGCCTGGGCGAGGAAATCGGCCTGCTTCTGGTTGTTGCCCTCCAGGCAGACCTTGTCGCCTGGCTCCAGCACTGCGTGCAGCAACTCGCCGACGTCGCTGCTGGCGACCTCGCGTCCCCGGGCCCACGGCGCGGCACGTTCCAGGCGGGCCTGGCGACTGCGTTCCAACGTATCCCAGCTCGGGTTCATTGACCGGCTTCCGACGGGTGTTGAGATAATTACGGCATAATTACGAAGTGGGTACAACCTGCAGTGCAGCAAAAAGAAGGGCCCGCGCGGAGGCGGGCCCATTCAGGGTGTGGGGTGTGGGGTGGGGGGCCCCCAACGCGGCCCCCCCCCCCCCCCCCCCCCCCCCCCCCCCCCCCCCCCCCCCCCCCCCCCCCCCCCCCCCCCACTACCGGGGAACAAAAAAAACCCGGCCAAAGCCGGGTTTTTGCACGGAACCACAACGCCATCATTGCGCGTCGCGGGCTTCCTGCTCTTCTTCCTTCTGGCGATCGAAGAAGGCCATGATCCGGCTCATGATCGGGAAGGTGCCTTCGCGCCCCAGTGCGGAGACCAGGAACCACGGCTCCTTCCAGCCCAGCTCGGCAACGATCTGCTCGGCTGCGGCCTGCGCCTCGTCTTCGAACATCAGGTCAGCCTTGTTCAGCACCAGCCAGCGCGGCTTTTTCAGCAGTTCCGGGTCGTGCTTCTCCAGCTCGCGCTCGATCGCACGCACCTGCTCCACCGGCGAGATGCCGTCCACGCCACCTTCCATCGGCGAGATGTCCACCAGGTGCAGCAGCAGGCGGGTGCGCTGCAGATGGCGCAGGAACTGCGCGCCCAGGCCGGCGCCATCGGCCGCGCCTTCGATCAGGCCCGGAATGTCGGCGATCACGAAGCTGCGGTGGTTCTCCACCTTCACCACGCCCAGGTTCGGGTACAGCGTGGTGAACGGGTAATCAGCCACCTTTGGCGTCGCCGCCGAAACGGCGCGGATCAGGGTGCTCTTGCCGGCGTTGGGGAAGCCCAGCAGGCCGACATCGGCCAGCAGCTTCAGCTCCAGCTTCAGCGTGCGCTCCTCGCCCGGCTCGCCCGGCAACGCCTGGCGCGGCGAGCGGTTGGTCGAGCTCTTGAAGTGCATGTTGCCCAGGCCGCCACGACCGCCCTTGGCCACCAGCAGGCGATCGCCGTGCTGGGTCAGGTCGCCGATGACTTCATCGGTGGCGACGTTGATCACCACGGTGCCGACCGGCACGGTGATGGTCAGGTCTTCGCCACCCTTGCCATAGGCCTGGCGGCCCATGCCGTTCTCGCCGCGCTGCGCCTTGAAGATGCGGTCATGGCGGAAGTCGACCAGAGTGTTCAGGTTTTCGTCGGCGCGGATGTACACGCTGCCGCCCGCACCGCCGTCGCCGCCGTCCGGGCCGCCGAGCGGAATGAACTTCTCGCGACGGAAGCCAATGCAGCCGTTGCCGCCGTTGCCGGCGAACACTTCGATTTCTGCTTCGTCTACCAGTTTCATTGTTTCGATGCCTGCGATGGGCGCGGCCTGCTGGCCGCCACCTTGAATGTCATGCCGGCCGTGGGCCGGCAACCCGGCCCAGCCGGTCTTGCTTCAACTCTAACGAAAAGCCCCGCCGAAGCGGGGCTCTTCATGCAGCACTCCCATGCCGGGGCACGGGTGCCGGCGATGCCTGGATCAGGCGTCGGCCGAGACGATGCTGACGGTGCGACGCTTCTTGGCGCCCTTGACCGAGAACTCCACCTTGCCATCCACGAGGGCGAACAGGGTGTGGTCACGGCCCAGGCCAACGCCCGAACCCGGGTGGAACTGGGTGCCGCGCTGACGCACGATGATGTTGCCGGCTTCGATGGCCTGGCCGCCGAAGATCTTGACGCCCAGGTACTTCGGGTTGGAGTCGCGACCGTTGCGCGAGGAGCCTACGCCCTTTTTATGTGCCATGACTGCTTCTCCTGATGCTTAGCCGGCGATGCCGGTGATCTCGATTTCGGTGTAGTACTGACGGTGACCCTGACGCTTCATGTGGTGCTTGCGGCGACGGAACTTGATGATCCGGACCTTGTCAGCACGACCCTGGGACAGGACCTTGGCGGTGACGGCAGCGCCCTTCAGCGCATCGCCCAGCTTCACGCCGTCGCTGTCACCCAGCATCAGGATGTTGTCAAACTTGATCTCGCTGCCGACTTCGACTTCGAGCTTTTCAATGCGGAGCTTTTCGCCCTGCGCCACGCGGTATTGCTTACCGCCGGTGACCAGTACTGCGTACATGACCAGGCCTTCCTCTGTAGTTATTGTGGTCTGAGCTGCCGCCATCGAGGGCGGACAGGAGCGGGATTGTACGCAGAACATCGGGCGCGGGTCAAGTCAACCCCTGGACGGCCTGGGGGGCCCGACAGGCAGGGGTCAGATCCCTTTTCACCCCGTGAAAAGGGATCTGACCCCTACCTGTCGGCCCGTCTCACAAGGTGAGACACCGGGCTGGCATTGTCGCCCATTGCCCCCATCTGGTCACCTCGGTAGGCTGACCGATTGCCGTTCCCTGCTGGCCCGGCACCCAGCCAACGCCCCCACAACCGGATCCCCCATGGCGATGGATTTCATCCGCATCCGCGGCGCGCGGACGCACAACCTGAAGAACCTCGACCTCGACCTGCCCCGCGACAAGCTGATCGTGATCACCGGCCTGTCCGGCTCGGGCAAGTCCTCGCTGGCGTTCGACACCATCTACGCAGAAGGTCAACGCCGCTATGTCGAGTCGTTGTCGGCCTATGCGCGCCAGTTCCTGAGCGTGATGGAGAAGCCGGACCTGGACCACATCGAGGGCCTGTCCCCGGCGATCTCGATCGAGCAGAAGTCGACTTCGCACAACCCGCGTTCGACGGTCGGCACGATCACCGAGATCTACGACTACCTGCGCCTGCTGTACGCCCGCGTCGGCACTCCGCGCTGCCCGGACCACGGCTATCCGCTGGAAGCGCAGACGGTCAGCCAGATGGTCGACCAGGTGCTGACCCTGGACCCGGAACAGCGCTACATGCTGCTGGCCCCGGTCATCCGCGACCGCAAGGGCGAGCACGCGCAGGTATTCGACCAGCTGCGTGCGCAGGGCTTCGTGCGCGTGCGCGTGGACGGCGAGCTGCATGAGATCGACGCGGTGCCGCCACTGGCGCTGCGCCAGAAGCACACCATCGAGGCGGTGATCGACCGCTTCCGCCCGCGCGAGGACATCAAGCAGCGCCTGGCCGAGAGCTTCGAGACCGCGCTGAAGCTGGGCGACGGCATGGCGTCGGTGCAGAGCCTGGACAACACGGAAACCGCGCCGACCCTGTTCTCCTCCAAATACTCCTGCCCGGTCTGCGATTACTCGCTGCCGGAACTGGAGCCGCGCCTGTTCTCGTTCAACGCACCGATGGGCGCCTGCCCCGGCTGCGATGGCCTGGGCATGGCCGAGTTCTTCGATCCTTCGCGCGTGGTGGTGCACCCCGAGCTGTCGCTGGCCGCCGGTGCGGTGCGCGGCTGGGACCGCCGCAATGCCTACTACTTCCAGCTGATCGCTTCGCTGGCCAAGCACTACCGGTTCGATGTCGACGCGGCCTGGAACTCGCTGCCGGACAAGGTGCAGCAGGCCGTGCTGTACGGCAGCGGCGACGAAGCGATCACCTTCACCTACTTCACCGAAGCCGGTGGCCGCACCCAGCGCAAGCATCGCTTCGAGGGCATCATTCCCAACCTCGAGCGCCGCTACAAGGAAACCGAATCGCCGGCGGTGCGCGAAGAGCTGTCCAAGTACATCAGCGAACAACCCTGCCCGGAATGCCATGGCGCGCGCCTGAACAAGGCTGCACGCAATGTGTTCGTGGCCGACCGCCCGCTGCCGGAGCTGGTGGTGCTGCCGATCGACGAGGCGCTGAAGTTCTTCAGCGAGCTGAGCCTGCCGGGCTGGCGCGGCGAGATCGCCGCGAAGATCGTCAAGGAAATCGGCGAACGCCTCGGCTTCCTGGTCGACGTGGGCCTGGATTACCTGACCCTCGAGCGCAAGGCCGACACCCTGTCCGGTGGCGAGGCGCAGCGCATCCGCCTGGCCAGCCAGATCGGCGCCGGCCTGGTCGGCGTGATGTACGTGCTCGACGAACCATCGATCGGCCTGCACCAGCGCGACAACGAACGCCTGCTCGGCACCCTCACCCGCCTGCGCGACCTCGGCAACACGGTGATCGTGGTCGAGCATGACGAGGACGCGATCCGCCTGGCCGACTACGTGCTGGACATCGGCCCGGGCGCGGGCGTGCATGGCGGCGAGATCGTCGGCCAGGGCACCCTGCAGGACATCCTGGAGGCACCGCGCTCGCTGACCGGCCAGTACCTGTCGGGCAAGCGCGCGATCGAGATCCCGGCGCGCCGGCACAAGCCGAACCCGAAGATGACCCTGCACCTGCGCGGGGCCAGCGGCAACAACCTCAAGGGCGTGGATCTGGCGATTCCGTCGGGCCTGCTGACCTGCGTGACCGGTGTGTCCGGCTCCGGCAAGTCGACCCTGATCAACGACACCCTGTTCTCGCTGGCTGCCAACGAGATCAACGGCGCCTCGCACCCGATCGCCCCGTACAAGGAGATCGATGGCCTGGACCTGTTCGACAAGGTGGTGGACATCGACCAGTCGCCGATCGGTCGCACCCCGCGTTCGAACCCGGCCACCTACACCGGCCTGTTCACTCCCCTGCGCGAACTGTTCGCACAGGTGCCCGAAGCGCGTGCACGCGGCTACTCGCCGGGCCGCTTCAGCTTCAACGTGCGTGGTGGCCGCTGCGAGGCCTGCCAGGGCGATGGCCTGATCAAGGTCGAGATGCACTTCCTGCCGGACGTGTACGTGCCGTGCGATGTCTGCCACGGCAAGCGCTACAACCGCGAGACGCTGGAGATCCTGTACAAGGGTTTCAACATCAACGACGTGCTGGAAATGACCGTCGAGGATGCGCTGAAGCTGTTCGAGCCGGTGCCGTCGATTGCACGCAAGCTGGAAACGCTGGTCGACGTCGGCCTGAGCTACATCAAGCTGGGCCAGAGCGCGACCACGCTGTCCGGTGGCGAAGCGCAGCGCGTGAAGCTGTCCAAGGAACTGTCGCGCCGCGATACCGGCCGCACCCTGTACATCCTCGACGAGCCGACCACCGGTCTGCATTTCCACGACATCGAAGCGCTGCTGGGCGTGCTGCACAAACTGCGCGACGAAGGCAACACGGTGGTGGTGATCGAGCACAACCTGGACGTGATCAAGACCGCCGACTGGATCGTCGATCTGGGTCCGGAGGGTGGCCACCGCGGCGGCACCATCCTGGTCACCGGCACGCCGGAAGACGTGGCGGCCTGCCCGCAGTCGTATACCGGCCAGTTCCTGGCCCGCATGCTGCCCTCCACCAGCGCGCGCCCCGAGCAGCCGGCCGCCGTGGCCAACAAGCCCGACGCCCGCCCGCCGCGCAAGGTGAAGCCCGAGAAGCCGGCCAAGGTGGCGAAGAAGGCCGTGGCCGCCAAGAGCACCGGCAAGGCCAGCAAGAGCACGTCGAAGAAGAAGGACGCCTGATGAGCAACGAACACAAGATCCTGGCCCGCATCCCGATCAGCGTGCGCTGGCGTGACATGGACAGCATGGGCCACGTCAACAACGCCAAGTACATTTCCTACCTGGAAGAAGCGCGCGTGCGCTGGATGCTGGGCGTGGACGGCGTGTCGATGACCGACCGCATCGCCCCGGTCGTGGCCGCGACCAACGTCAATTACCGGCTGCCGATCGTGTGGCCCAACGACATCGTGGTCGAATTGTTCGTCGAGCGCCTGGGCAACAGCAGCGTGACCATCGGCCACCGCATCGTCGACCAGCAGGACGCGTCGAAGCTGTATTCCGACGGCAACGTGGTGGTGGTCTGGATGGATACCCAGACCGGCAGGAGCGCGCCGCTGCCTGAGGCGATCCGCAGCGCTTCCACCTGAAGGTAAGGTAGTGTCGGCCGCTGGCCGGCAACCTCCAGACGCTTCGCGCATGCCGGCCAGCGGCCGGCACTACCGAACCCATTCAAAGGACTGAGATGATCCACCAGACTGAACTGCGCGACCTGCTGCCCGGCATGGTCCCCTTCCCTACCGATGTCTTCCCCGCCGACCAGACGTGGCTCGGCCAGCACCTGCTGCCGCTGCTGAAGATCGACCTCGGTGTGCTGCGCCCGGAACTGGCCGGCCAGGTGGCGACGATGCTGTGCCCGATCGAGCCGTACGACGGCTGCATCGGCGAAACCACCGAAGAACACCACAACGATTTCACCGCCACCAACTGGATCGCCTTCGAGCTGACCGCCGGCAACCAGATGCGCTTCCTCGGCAACGAGGGCTATTTCATCGGCGACGCAGTACAGGACAAGGACGCGCAGGAACACATTGCGCAGATGCGCGACAGCTACGTCAAGGCCCGCGACTACCACGCCATGCATGGCCGCCTCGCCTGCTACTCGCGCTACGGCAAGGGTGAGGCCAGCGAGCGCGATTATCTGGATACGCTGGGGGGACAGGTTTCCTGTGGCAACTGGATCGAAACGGCCGATATTCCGGCCGCTTTCACCCTAGAATTCACCGACGCCGCCAACGACCGGCATGCTCCAGATGATGCCGAACTGGCGATCATCCGCCGCAATGGCCACAAGTTCTTCGCCGTCGCCGAAGTCGCCGGCTACAACTGGTGCGCTGCCGGCGCCGACGCGATCGTGATGCTGTATGAGCCGGTGAGTCGCACAGTGCTGTTCTCGTACGACTGGTCGTAAGACCCTGCGGTAGCGCCGGCCGCTGGCCGGCATTTCCTGTGCTGCCGGCCAGCGGCCGGCACTACCCGTTCGTCATTTCGAAGCCCTGCGCACGGCCAGCGTCGCGCTCGCTTCACCACCACCTTCCAGCTGCAACTGCAGCGGCAGCGCCTGGCCTTCCTTCAGCGCGCCCTTGCCCTGCATCAGCATCAGGTGCAGGCCACCGGGCTTGAGCTCGGCGCGCGCGCCCGGTGCCAGCGGCATGCGCTCGATCGCGCGCATGCGGCTGACCCCATCGACAATCGTGGTCTCGTGCAGCGACACGTCGCCGAAACTACTGCTGGTCGCACCGGTGATCACCACCGCCCTGCTGCAGCCGTTGTGGATCACGCCATAGCCGGCAGTCATGGGCACCGCCGGATTCGGTGGCAACCGCGCCCAACCCTGCTCCACCGTGACGCAGCGTGATTCCGCAGCCGAAGCCGATGCTGCGGCCGCACACAGCACCCACAGTACGCCAACGAATGGTTTGGTTATCATCGCCCAGGTTCCTTCTTCGCAACGAGACCGCAGCATGACGACGCTCATCGAGGTGATCAACCACGGCCCCATCCGCGAACTGCGCCTGGCGCGGCCGCCGGTCAATGCACTGGACACCGATCTGTGCCGGCAGTTGATCCATGCCATCGAACTGGCCATGGCCGAAGACGCGCACGGCATCGTGTTGTCGGGCAGCGAGCGCATCTTCACCGGTGGAATGGACGTGCCGCACCTGCTCTCGCATGGCGATGACAAGCACAAGCTGCTGGACACCTGGAACGCTTTCTTTGGCGCCGTGCGCACACTGGCCGAGAGCCGCATCCCGGTGGTCGCGGCAATCACCGGCCACGCCCCGGCCGGCGGCTGCGTGCTGGCCCTGTGCTGCGACTACCGGGTAATGGCGCGCAGCGCCGATCCGTCGCGGCCGTATGCCATCGGCCTGAACGAGGTGCAGGTGGGCCTGATCGCGCCGGAGGGCATCCAGCGCCTGCTGCGCCGTGCGGTAGGCGTGCACCGCGCCGGCGTGCTGCTGACCACCGGTTCGCTGGTACCGGCCGAACAGGCGCTGCAGATCGGCCTGGTCGATGAGCTGGCCGAAGGCGACCTGGTGGTGGCCCGCGCCGTGGCCTGGCTGCAGAACCTGTTGAAGCAGCCTCGGCAGCCGATGCTGCTGACCCGCGCCATCGCTCGCGCCGACCTGCACGAAGCGCTGCACCCGGACCTGATCCAGCTCGACCGCTTCGTCGACGCCTGGTTCGCTCCGGACGCACAGAACGCCCTGCAGGCCCTGGTGGCGCGCCTGGGCAAGTAGCGGTTGCCCCGCCCGGGGTCAGATCCCTTTCGCCGGGCGAAAGGGATCTGACCCCTGACCGGTATAATCAGGCCCTCTTTCACTGCTGTGGCCGCCCCCTTGAACGACACGCCCGAACCCGTCGTCTCCGAGCTGATCGACCTGCTCACGCTGGAGCGGCTGGAGGACAACCTGTTCCGCGGGCAGAGCCGCGACATCGGCACCAAGTACGTGTTCGGTGGGCAGGTGCTGGGCCAGGCCCTGGCTGCGGCGCAGGCCACGGTCGACAACGGCCGCCACGTGCACTCGCTGCACGCCTACTTCCTGCGCGCCGGCAACATCGACCACCCGATCGTCTACGACGTGGACCGCACCCGCGATGGCGGCAGCTTCTCGGTGCGACGGGTCACCGCGATCCAGCACGGCAAGGTGATCTTCTTCTGCGCGGCCTCGTTCCAGCAGGCCGAGACCGGCGCCGAGCACCAGCACAAGATGCCTGAAGTGCCGCAGCCGGAAGACATCGAACCAAACCGGCCGCTGCCGGCCGAAGTGCTGGAGCGGCTGCCGATCAAGGTGCAGCGCTGGCTGTCGCGTGGCGGCCCGTTCGAGTTCCGCCACGTCTACCCGCGCGACGAGTTGAACCCGCCCAAGCGCCCGCCCTACCACCAGGTGTGGCTGCGCCTGAGCGAGCCGGTCGGCGATGCCCCGGAGCTGCACCAGGCGCTGCTGGCCTATGCCTCCGACTTCCACCTGCTGGGCACGGCGACCTTCCCGCACGGCATCAGCTACTACCACCCGCACGTGCAGATGGCCTCGCTCGACCACGCAATCTGGTTCCACCGCCCGTTCCGCGCCGACGACTGGCTGCTGTACTCGCTGGACAGCCCCAGCGCGCAGGATTCGCGCGGCCTGGCCCGCGGCCAGTTCTTCACCCGCAACGGCGTGCTGGTGGCCAGCACTGCGCAGGAAGGCCTGATCCGCGTGGTTCCCGACCAGGCTGCGGCCGCCGCCGTGCCGGCCAAGGAGTAACCCATGCGCCAGATCTTCAGCAGCCAGCGCGTGGAAACCGTCGAAGGCGTGGCCGAGCTCCTGCGCGGGCATGGGATCGACGTCAAGGTGACCAACGGGCGCTCGTACAAGACCCGTCGCCGCGGCCAGTTCAGTTATACCGACCTGGGCAACGCCAACGCCTACCCGGCGGTATGGATCGTGCGTGCCGACGACCAGCCGCGCGCGCGCGAAATCCTGCGCGAGGCGCGCCTGCTCGACACTACCCGCCGCGACCACCCCACCGCCGAATTCGCCTTCCGCGACGCGCCGGAACCGGGCAGCGGCGGCCGCAGCTGGGCCTGGCGCATCCGCATCGCGCTGCTGGTGGTGATCGCTGGCGTGGCGCTGGTGATCGGCCTGCGCCATCGCGGCGCCCCGGTGCCCGCCCCGCAGGCCCAGCCGCAGCAGGCGCAACCGGCCCCGCAGGCCGCGCCGGAAGAGGAAGAAGTCCGGGTCCGCATCCAGCCCTCGAAATGACTCGCGGGTGAAAAAGGGGACGGAGGGGATTAAGTCGTTTGTGCCACAAACGACTTAATCCCCTCCGTCCCCTTTTTGTCATGAGGATGCCGGCCAGCGGCCGGCACTACCGCACAGAATGCTGGTCACACTTCGCGCGCGGCTCCGTCATGGGACACAATCCCCGCAGGAGAGCCGCCGCCATGACGACGTTCACCGCATCGATCGACCAGACCCTGGAACGCGAACTGCCCGCCGCCGCCAACGGTTGCCAGCACGCCTACGGCCGCATCGTGCTGGCCTGCCAGAACACGGTCACCGCCATCGCGCTGGCCATCACCCGGGACCGCCAGGCCAGCGAGGACATCGCCCAGGAGGCCTTTGTGAAGGGCTGGCAGCAGCTGCACCAGCTGCGCAGCGCGACCAGCTTCCTGCCGTGGCTGCGGCAGATCACCCGCAACCTCGCCCGCGACTGGCTGCGCGCCCAGCGTGGCCGTCCACTGACCGGCGAGGCGGCCGAGGTGGCGATGGGGATGGCCGCCGATCCGTCCCCGGGCGCAGCCGATCGCCTGCAACGGGTGGAGGAAGAAATCGCCGCCGAGGACATCATCTCCACCCTGCCCGCCGACAGCCGCGAAGTCCTGTTGCTGTACTACCGCGAAGGCCAGCGCTCGCAGCAGGTGGCCGACCTGCTCGGGCTCAGCGACGCCGCCGTGCGCAAGCGCCTGTCGCGCGCCCGCGCGCTGGTGCGCGACGGCCTGCTGCAGCGCTTCGGTGAGTTCGCGCGCAGCAGCGCGCCGAGCGCCGCCTTCGCCACCGCCGTGGTGTCGATGGTGCTGGTGGCCGCACCCGGCACCGCCAGTGCCGCGATCCTGCTGAGCGCCGGCGTCGGCGTGGGCAGCAGCAAGCTGGGCCTGGGCGGGGCCAGCGTGGCCGGGGGTACAGCCATGGGCTCGGTCACCGCCACCCTGGGCTACCTGCACATGATTCCGGCCAGCACTTGGGGCGCGTTCGCTGGTGGCGTTGCCGGCGGCGTGATCGGCAGCTACCTGGGCGGTCGATTCCTGCTGTCCTATGCCAAGACCGATGCCGAACGCGCGCGGGTCTGGCGCTTTGTGCGCATGAACACCTGGACAGCCATGGCCTGCTGCCTGGCAGTGCTGGCGGTGGTACTGCTGCAGACCCCGACGTGGGTGCATCTGCTGGTGCTGGTGCTCGGCATGGGTCTGGTGAACTACCAGTGCCTGGGACCGCTGCAGCAGATCATGGCGCCGCTGATCGCGCGCGATTCGTCGCGGCGTGGGCGCACCGGCACCAACTGGGTGTATGAATCGCTGTATGGGCGTACCGGGATCATCGCCATGAACATCGTGGTGCTGGGCGTCGTGCTGTATGCCGTGGCCCATTCCAGCGGCCGCTAGGGCCTCAACGCACGACGCCGGCAGTACGCCGGCGTCGTGGTCGGTCAGCGCGCGATGAATCAGCGCTGCGACTTCGGTGCACCGCCGTCGCGCGGACCGCCTTGGCGCGGGCCACCGTGCATCGGGCCCTTGGCCGCGTCGAACTCGGCCTTGCTCAGCTGGCCGTCCTTGTTGGTGTCGGCGGCAGCGAACCAGGCATCACGATGCTGCTTCATGCGCAGCTCGCGGTCGGCCTTGTCCAGGTAACCGTCCTTGTTGAGGTCGAGCTGGTCGAAGCGCGCGGCCAGGCGCGGATCGGCCTTGGCCTCGTCGCGGCTGATGCGGCCGTCCTTGTTGACGTCCAGCCTGGCCCAGCGCTCGCCGCCGTGGCCACGGCGGCCATGCTGCCAGCGCGGCAGCTCATCGCGCGAGAGCTTGCCGTCCTTGTTCTTGTCCAGCTCGTCGAACTTCGCGGCCAGGCGCGGATTGGCAGCCGCCTCGCTGCGGTCGATCACGCCGTCGCCATTGGTGTCCAGCTTGGCCGGGCGCTGCGCCGGCGTGGCCGGGGTGTCGGCGGCCAGCGCGATTCCGGAAGCGGAGGTGCCCAGCAGCAGGGCCAGCAGCAGGGGGGTACGGATCATGAGGTCACTCCTGGGGATGGGAACAGCGTCGGGGTGATCACTTCACCCTCGGGGACAACAACGCCCGGGCGCGACGTCGGTTGACGCCACTGCCGATTCCATTCATCCGGCGGACAGTCGCCGCCTCTGCGACAGGCTGGGGCTATGCTGTGCCCATGGCGATACATGGCGACAGAGACGACGAACTGCGACTTTTCCAGACCGGCGAGCACCCCTGCGGGTACTGGTCGGACCGGGTGGCGCGCGACCTGGTGCTGGATCCGCACGATCGCCGGCTGGGTGGCCTGTACCCGCTGGCACTGAGCTGGGGCTTCCGCCGCAGCGGCGACCTGGTGTACCGGCCGCACTGCGCGCACTGCCAGGCCTGTGTGGCGGTGCGGATCCCGGTGGCGCGCTTCGCCCCGGACCGCAGCCAGCGCCGCTGTGCCGCCCGCAATGACGACCTGGAGGTGCGGATCACTGCCGCCACCGCCCGCGACGACCTGTTCGCGCTGTATCACCGCTACCTCACCCACCGCCACGCCAACGGCGGCATGGACGACCACGGCCCGCACGAATTCGAGCAGTTCCTGATCGGCAGCTGGTCGCACACCCGCTTCATGGAGATGCGCCTGCCCGGCCACGACGGCCAGCCCAGCCAGCTGCTGGGGGTGGCGGTGACCGACGTCACCGAGCATGGCCTGTCGGCGGTCTATACGTTCTTCAACCCGGACCACGCCGCGCGCGGGCTGGGTACCTTCGCGATCCTGCAGCAGATCGAGTGGGCACGCCGCGAGGGGCTGCCGCACGTGTACCTGGGCTACTGGATCCGCGGGCACCAGAAGATGGACTACAAGCGCCGCTTCCATCCCCTTGAGGCCTACGACGGCCGCCGCTGGCACGATTTCGACAACGAACTGGACGGGCGCTGACAAACCGCTGACACCGGGCCGGGTGCAGAATAGGGGGATGAACGCCAAACCCCTGATCCTCGCCCTGGCCCTGCTCTGCGGCGCCACCGCCCCCGCCTTTGCCACGTCCCCCGCGATGACTGAGAAGCCGTCCACTGCGCTGCGCCTGGCCACCTACAACACCTCGCTGTACTCCGACGACGCCGGTGGCCTGATCAAGGAGCTGGAGGGCGACAGCGAGCACGCACGCAAGATCGCCGCCGTGCTGCAGCAGGTGCGCCCGGACCTGGTGCTGCTGAACGAATTCGATTTCGACGATGCCCATCGCGCCGCCGACCTGTTCCAGAAGCGCTACCTGGAAGTCGCCCAGCCCGGCGGCGGCAAGCCGCTGCACTTTGCCTACCGCTACCTGGCGCCGGTCAACACAGGTGTGCCCAGCGGCCTGGACCTGGACAACAACGGCGTGGTCGGCGGCGAAGGCCGCGGCCGTGGCAATGATGCGTGGGGCTACGGCCTGCACCCGGGCCAGTACGGCATGCTGGTGCTGTCGCGCTACCCGATCGATGAAACCAAGGTACGCAGCTTCCAGCTGTTGAAGTGGAGCGCGATGCCCGGTGCGATCCGCCCGGTCGACCCGCGTACCGGCCAGAGCTTCTACAACGATCATGTGTGGTCGCAGCTGCGCCTGTCGTCGAAGTCGCATTGGGACGTGCCGGTGAAGACCCCGGCCGGCGTGGTGCACGCGCTGGTTTCGCACCCGACCCCGCCGGTGTTCGATGGCCCGGAAAAGCGCAACGCGGCGCGCAACCATGACGAACTGCGCCTGTGGCAGGAATACCTGTCCAAGGGTGACAAGCCCTGGCTGTGCGACGACAAGGGCCAGTGTGGCGGCTTGGCGCAGGACGCGCGCTTCGTGATCCTTGGCGATCTGAACAACGACCCGGTCGATGGCGATGGCCGCCACGAGGCGATCGTCGAGCTGATCGAGAACGCGCGCGTGCTGCGCTACCCCACCCCGCGCAGCGTCGGCGGTGAGCAGACCAGCCTGGCCTATGCGGCCAAGGGCATCGAACGCAAGGGCGCACCGTTCCACGCCACCGGCGATTTCGGCCCGAAGTCCGGCACCATGCGCCTGGACTACGTGCTTCCCTCGACCGGTTTCGAGTACGTGGGCAGCGGCATCTTCTGGCCGGCCAATGAAAGCCCGGAAGCGAAGATCGCCGACGGCAGCGACCACCACCTGGTGTGGGTGGACGTGCGGTAGAGTCGACTGCACGTTGAGCGTACCGACCAACGGTCGGTACCCACCGGGTTTCGGTAGGCGACGACCGTTGGTCGTCGCTCCTTTTTCAGGGGCGCAGCTCGACGCCGATGGCGTCGGCGGCATCACGCGCGATGGCGCGTGCTTCGTCGATGGTGTCCGCGCGCGCCAGGGTCACACCGACGCGGCGGTGGCCATGCACGCTCGGCTTGCCGAACAGGCGCACGGCGGTATCCGGTACCTGCAGCGCGGCGGCGACATTGTTGAAGTACGGCACACCCTCGCCGTGTGCCAACAGCGCGCACGACGCCGACGGGCCACTCTGGCGGATCACCGGAATCGGCAAGCCGAGGATCGCGCGCGCGTGCAGCGCGAACTCGCTCAGCTCCTGCGATACCAGCGTCACCAGGCCGGTATCGTGCGGGCGCGGCGACACTTCGCTGAACCACACTTCGTCGCCCTTCACGAACAGCTCGACGCCGAACAGGCCCCAGCCGCCAAGGTCGTCGGTGATCGCACGCGAAATCTCTTCGGCACGCACCAGTGCCGCGCTCGACATCGGCTGCGGCTGCCAGCTTTCGCGGTAGTCGCCGTCCTTCTGCAGATGGCCGATCGGCGCGCAGAACGAGGTGCCACCGGCATGGCGCACGGTCAGCAGGGTGATCTCGTAATCGAAATCGATGAAACCCTCGACGATGCAGCGGCCGGCACCGGCACGGCCACCGGTCTGTGCGTACTCCCAGGCCGGAGCGATGTCCGCTTCGCTGCGCAGCGTGCTCTGGCCCTTGCCCGAGGACGACATCACCGGCTTGACCACGCACGGCAGGCCGATGGCGGCCACGGCAGCGCGGTACTCGGCCTCGGTATCGACGAAGCGGTACGGCGAGGTCGGCAGGCCCAGGGTTTCGGCGGCGAGGCGGCGGATGCCCTCGCGGTCCATGGTCAGGCGCGCGGCGCGTGCGGTCGGGATCACCCGCAGGCCCTGCTCCTGCTCCAGCTGGACCAGGGTCTCGGTATGGATGGCCTCGATCTCCGGCACCACCAGGTGCGGCTGCTCCTGGGCGATCAGCGCACGCAGCGCCATCGCATCGAGCATGTCGATCACGTGCGAACGGTGGGCGACCTGCATGGCCGGGGCATCGGCGTAGCGGTCAGCGGCGATCACTTCCACGCCCAGCCGCTGCAGCTCGATGGCCACCTCCTTGCCAAGTTCGCCCGAGCCCAGCAGCAGCACGCGGGTGGCGGAGGGGGACAACGGAGTTCCAAGCTTGGCCATGGCGGTTCCAGCAGCGACGTGAAGGCGGGTGGGCATTCTAGCTGGCCGCGCACCCTGACCATGGCATCCGACGAACGGTAGTCGACAAGTGATATCATTTTGATATCTTCAATTCGAACCCTCAAGGACGTACCGCCATGAAAGAGAAGTCGCTTGCCTCCCTGAACGGCCTGGGCAGCCTGGCCGGATCCCTGCTGGTCGCGCTGGCGGGTACCGCACTGTTCGTACTCGGGGCGACGACCAGGACCGGTTCCGGCTCACCGAACCTGCTGCTGATGCTGGCCGGCATGCTGGTGATCTTCGCTGCGGTCTTCATCCTGGCCGGCCTGTACACCATCCAGCCCAACCAGGCGGCGGTGCTGAGCCTGTTCGGCAAGTACGTCGGCACCGTCAAGGACAACGGCCTGCGCTGGAACAACCCCTTCTATGCCAAGCGCCGGGTCAGCCAGCGCGTGCGCAACTTCGAGAGCGGCAAGCTGA
The DNA here is from genome assembly GCF_047520985.2 of Stenotrophomonas sp. BR163. Taxonomy (NCBI): domain Bacteria; kingdom Pseudomonadati; phylum Pseudomonadota; class Gammaproteobacteria; order Lysobacterales; family Lysobacteraceae; genus Stenotrophomonas; species Stenotrophomonas sp. BR163. The sequence continues at coordinate 146,153 of NZ_JAXBRE020000003.1, read as the reverse complement.
AGGTCAACGAGCTGGACGGCAGCCCGATCGAGATCGCTGCGGTCATCGTCTGGCAGGTGGTCGATGCCTCCGAGGCCGTCTACAACGTGGACGACTACGAGAGCTTCGTGCACATCCAGTCCGAATCGGCACTGCGGGCGATGGCCACCAGCTATCCCTACGACCAGCACGAGGATGGACAGCTGGCCCTGCGCAGCCACGCCAGCGAGATCTCCCAGCACCTGAAGAACGAGCTGGCCGAGCGCCTGGCCGATGCCGGTGTACAGGTGATCGACGCACGCATCAGCCACCTGGCCTACGCCGCCGAAATCGCCCAGGCGATGCTGCAACGCCAGCAGGCCAACGCGGTGATCGCCGCGCGCACGCGTATCGTTGCTGGTGCGGTGGGCATGGTCGAGATGGCCTTGGCCGAACTGCAGAAGAACGGCGTGGTGCAGCTGGACGAGGAACGCAAGGCGCACATGGTCAGCAACCTGCTCACCGTGCTGTGCTCGGACCGCGGCACCCAGCCGATCGTCAATGCCGGCTCGCTGTATTGAGCCACACTCGCAACGGGGTGCCCCACCGCCCCGCCAGGAGCCCCCATGAGTGAGAAGAAAGCCTACCCGCTGCGCATCAATGCCGACGTCCTGGCTGCTGCGCAGCGCTGGGCTGATGACGAACTGCGCAGCCTCAACGCGCAGATCGAGTATGTGCTGCGCGACGCCCTGCGCAAGGCAGGCCGCCTGCCGAAACCCACGCCATCTTCAGAGGACAAGGAATGAGCAAGCGCTGGAGCTACCAGAGGATCGAGGTCAAGACGTCCATGATGGGCCTGCTCAAGGCCGAGGACATCCAGAGCGAACTGAGCCGCCAGGGCCAACTGGGCTGGGAGCTGGTCAACATCATCATCCCCGCACCGATGCGCCCGGCGATGCTGGTGTTCAAGAAGGAGGCCTGAGCCATGGGCGCCAGCGATCCGAAACAGTACGAGGTGGCCGAGAGCTCGCCGTTGCGCGTGCTGTGGATCGTGCTGCCCCTGCTCGCCGCCTTCGTGGCCTGCTTGTATGCGCAGCTGTACAAGGCGCCGGCCAGTGCCCCCTGGATCGAAGTAACGCTGTCGCCGCCCTGGTTCCGGATGGGCGGCAGTGCCGCCTGGAGTCTGCTGGTGATCGCGGTACTCGGCATCGGGTTGGGCGCAGCATTCTTCCGTCGCCGGGTGGAACTGGCCGACAACGTGCTGGATGTGCGCTCGACGATGTACCGCCGCCGCGTTCCGGTGGCGCAGCTGCGGCTGGACCAGGCCGAGGTGGTCGACCTGCAGCGTGACCCCCGCTATGGCATCCGCTTCAAGACCAACGGCTACGCAATGCCGGGCTTCTATTCCGGCCACTTTCGCCTGCAGGGCGGCGCCAAGGGCTTCGCGCTGGTCACCAACCGCGCGCGCGTCCTCGCCCTGCCGGTCCGCGATGGCAGCACCCTGCTGCTCAGTCTCGATCGGCCACAGGCGCTGCTGGAAGCACTGCGCAAGGTGGCCGTGCCGGGCCCGCGGCAGTAAGCTGCGGCGATGCAACGACGCCTGCCCCTGCTGATCAATACCGAAGCCATCGAACTGTGGCCCGCAGACCTGCTGCGTGCGCGCAGCAATCTCGACGCGCGCCTGCTGTCACGAGCGAACTGGGTGCTGCGGCGCAAATGCGATGGCCGTTACCTGGCGGCGGTGGTGGAACACGGCGTGCACGCCATGGTGCCGCGCCTGGCGCGCGAGCCCGGGGCCGAGGAAGCACTGGCCTTGCTGGATGCAGCCGCGGCCCGGCCATTCGGTGCAAATCTGGAAGCGCAGTGGCTGCCCCTCGCCGGGCTGCAGCAGCGCCTGCAGCAGCTCGGCCTGGATGCCCAGCGCTATGCCGACGACAGCGGCCTGCCGCTGGAACCCGAACCGTGCCTGCTGCACTTCGCTGGGCGCGACCGCTTCGCCCGCCCGCTGTGGCTGCGCCGCGGCGCTGCACAGGGCTGGCGGCGGATGCGCCTGCATGCAGCGCGCGATGGCATCGCACTGGATGCAATCTCCGGCTTCCGCAGCCATGCCTACCAGCTGGGCATCTTCGAACGGAAACGGGCGCGCGGGCTGAGCGTGACGGAGATCCTGAAGGTGAATGCCGCGCCGGGGTTCAGTGAACACAATAGCGGCCATGCGCTGGACATCGGCACGCCGGGCGATGCCCCGGCCGAGGAATCGTTCGACGCTACCGATGCATTTGCTTGGCTGCAGGCCCATGCCGGCGCGCATGGCTTCCAGCTGAGCTACCCGCGCGACAACCCGCACGGCATCGTCTACGAACCGTGGCACTGGTGCTGGAGACCGGCCAACGGCTGAGCCCCTCGTGGCGGCCGCAGGGCGAAATTCATGGAGCTGTCCGGGCGGATTCCGCGCGCGCCCACCACGAGATGGAACAAGAAGGCAAAGACAGAAGCCGGTCGCTTCGCTCGAAGCCTCTACAACGGATCAGCGCGCGGCTGTTGGGTCCGCCTTCAAGCGAGCCGAGCACCGCAGGTCCGGCGAGGGCGAAGAGGTGCGTGCGATTCTGTATAGCCGAGCCACGCTCGGCTGCTCTCCGCGCCGTCCCTCGACGGGCCGAGGAGCGCAGGGGACCGGTGCGCAGCACCGGCTCGCGGCCGGCGGCGCGTTTCTTTTGGTTACTTTTCTTTTCGCGCGAAAAGAAAAGTAACGCCCATGAACCATCACGATCGCATCGGCATGGATCGGAGCGACAGCCCTGCGAACGTCACCGCCTCAACGCATTGATCGCCAGCAACACCCATCCGGCCATCATGCTGGTGCCACCGATCGGCGCCATCCGCGTCGGCCACTGCCACAACGCCCCACCCATCAGGCTGCCGGAAAACAGCAGGACACCCAGCAGCAGCACGTACAGCGCCAGGTGTGCGATCGCCCCCTGCGCGCGCGGCCCAAGCGCCACCAGCACCGCGCCATGCGCGAACGCATACAGCGCCGCCATGTTCAGATGCTGCTGCGCCAACGGGTCGGCCACGCCATGCGATGCATAGGCAGACAGGCCGATCGAGGCGGCAGCCAACAGCGCCCCCAGGCAGGCCAACAGGGAAGGCTTACGTGCGCGACGTTCCAGATTGAACATGAGGGCTCCTTGCGCAGCGCCCCTTGACGGGCACCGGATGAAAAAAAAACGCGCCGCAATGAGCGGCGCGTTTTCGTGTCCAACACTACATGGGTCAGCCGGGGATTACTTGACGGCCCAGTAGATGTCGTAGGTACCTTCCGGGGTGAACGACTTGTCGATGCCGTCCTTCCAGGTTTCGTACGGACGGTCGATGACTTCGTTGCCCGAGGTCACGGCCCAGGCACGCAGGCCGTTGCGCGCCACGTCCAGACCCGCCATGTGGCCGGTGTAGGCCGCATGCGCCGAACGGTGCGGAGCAACGTGCACGTACTTGACCGGAGCGCCGCCGTCGATCTTGACGGTCAGCTCGTCGGCAGCAGCACCTTCAGCACCCTTCTTCTTCACCGGCTGGGCGATGTCGAAAGCGTACTTCTCCTGGCCGAAGTCGGTGGTGATGATGCGGAACGGACCGGCAGCTTCAAGGCCATTGGCCTCCATCACGCGCTTGATCCACTCCTGGTTGTCCTTGATGGACTTGGTGATGGTGTCCTGACCGCGGTCCACGTTGCCGGCGTTGACCACCAGCAGGTTCTCGGCCGGCACTTCAACGATGGCCAGGTCGGTCAGCGGGGCTTCCGGCGTGCGGTAGTCCACGTTCGGCACGGTTGCGAGCATGTTGGCCATGCGCGACAGACCCATCTTGATGTCATCGCCGATCTGGCGGCTGACATACAGGCCGGCGTAACGGCCGAACAGGTCGAAGCCGTACTTCACCGAGTAGTCCTGGGTGATCTTGACGTTGCGACCGCCCTTGCCGGTCGGCTCCAGGTTGAAGGTGGTGACCTTGTCGTGACCCTTGGTGGCGTCCTCGATGGCGATCACAACACGCTTGTTCTCTTCGGCTTCGGTGATCTTCCAGGAACCGGTACCCAGGTCCTTGGAGGTGAAGTCGAGGGTGGCACCGACACCCGAGGCCGGGCCGGACAGCTTCAGATCAACGGCGGGATCGCGCAGTACCAGCGGGTTCCAGTCCTTGAAGCGGCGCAGGCTGCTGACCGTGTCGTACACGATCGTCATCTTGCGGTTGGTCTCGATGCTTTCGGTGATGTGACGCTCGCCCGGCAGACATACGCCAATGATGACGAACAGGCCAGCCACGATCCCCAAGGCGATCAGGAACTCGATAATACGGGTCATTCAGAGAGTCTCCGGGGCCGATCCCACGGCCGGGTTGATTGAAGCGAAGCGCCAATCCTAGCAGGCTTCGCGGGCATTGTTTATCGGGATTGGCGCACCGGTTTCCCTGCCGGCTGCGTATTTGTATGGACAAAGGATTCGAAGGGTAACGCATACCGCTACCCGGCAAGTAGGGGGCAACCTTGGCGGAAACCCCCGACCACGACCCAAGTCTTTGTACTTGAAAGATTTTTTCTCAGACCAGCTGGAGTTCGAACGCCTTCAATACGGCACGCGTACGGTCGCGCACACCCAGCTTGGAAAGGATGTTGGACACGTGGTTCTTGATGGTGCCCTCGGCGACGCCCAGCGAATTGGCGATCTCCTTGTTGGAGAAGCCACTGGCCATCAGCCGCAGGATCTCGGTCTCGCGGTCGGTCAGCGGGTCCGGGCGGTCCAGGCTGACGAATTCATTGCGCATGTGCTCCAGGCCGGACAGCAGGCGCTGGGTTACCGACGGCTGCACCAGCGATCCCCCGTCGGCCACGGTGCGGATGGCACCGACCAGCTGTGCCAGGGTGACGTCCTTGAGCAGGTAGCCCTTGGCACCGGCCTTGAGCCCGGCCAGCACCAGCTGGTCGTCGTCGAAGGTGGTGAGGATGATGGTCGGCGGCAGCTGTTCCTGCCGCGACAGCACCTGCAGGGCCTCCAGCCCCGACATCACCGGCATGCGCATGTCCATCAGCACCACGTCGGGGCGTACCTGGGGGATCAGCTCGACCGCCTGCCGGCCGTCGCCGGCCTCGGCCACCACCTCGATGCCGTCGTCGAGCGCCAGCAGGGAGCGGATTCCCTGCCGCACCAGGGTTTGGTCGTCGACCAGGCAGACGCGAATCATCAACGCACTCCTTCAGGAACCTTGGTAAGGGCCGCCACCAGCACCGTTGCCGGCACCGTCGCCCGCAGCCGGAAACCCTCACCGGGGCGGGTTTCGATCTGCAGCTGGCCACCACATTGTTGCAGGCGCTCGCGCATGCCGCGCAAGCCATTGCCCACATTGACCATATCCGCGCCGACGCCGTCGTCGCGCGCCTCGACCACCACCCGATCGGGGGCTTCACGGTACACCCTGATCCACAGGTGGCGGGCACTGGCATGGCGCACCGCATTGGTGATGATCTCCTGGGTGCAGCGCAGCAGTACGTGGGCCCGCTGCGGGTCCTCCACGTTCAGCGGATCCTCGATCTCCAGCTGGATGTCCAGCGAGGGCACGTTCTCGGTCAGCGGGCGCAGCGCCGCAGCCAGATCGATCGCGCCGGTCTCGCGCAGCTGGCTCACCACCTCGCGCACATTGCCCAGCAGCAGCTTGGCCAGCGCGTGCGAGCGCTTCACGTGATCGAGGGCCTGGCCCTCGGCCAGGTGCCCGGCGACCTCCAGGTTCAGGGTCAGCGCGGTCAGCTGGTGGCCCAGCAGGTCATGCAGTTCGCGCGAAATGCGGGTGCGCTCGTTGACCCGCGCGCTCTCGGCCAGCAGGGCGCGGGTGGCGCGCAATTCCGAATTAAGCCGGCGCTGCTCGTCGCGGGCCTCGGTCTGCTGCCGCGCGACCAGGCTGGTCACGAAGATGAACATGGAGAAGCCGCCGTACAGCAGCGACTGCATCACCGCTTCGAACAGCGGGAAGCGCAGCAGCAGGTAATAGACCGGAGCCACGGCCAGCTGGCTGACCAGCAGCCACAGCACCCCCAGCCGTACCGACAGCATCCACGGAATGACCCCGGCGGCCACCATCATCAGGATGCTGCCCAGGCCCGACCCGCTGAGGAAGCTGACCCCCAGCGCCGAGACCGTCAGCAACAGCAGCAGGCCGCGGTCCAGCCAGCTGGTGTGGCTGTCGCTGCGCAGGATGCGGGTCAGCCAGTAGTAGGCCGTGCCGAAGGACAAGTAGGCGACGAACAGCAGGATCGCCCAGCCGCCCATGTCAGCGCGGCTGTGCAGGTTCTCGAACTGCGAGTACGCCAGCGGCAGGCCGACCATGACCCAGGTGAACAGGCCGGCCAGGCGGAGGACGCGGGTATGGCTGAGGACTCCCAACATGCCAGCACTCTACGGGCCCGGCCTGCGTCGCGCACTCCCACGGAAGTCATGCCTCCGCAGTCGCCTGTTCATGCCGCAGCCCACCCCGGGCATGCAATAATCGTGCGCAGGGTCCCTTGATGGACCAACCGCGTTACCCCACGGAGTCACAATGTCGATTGTCATCCGCGACGTGCGCGAGCACGAGCTCGATTCCGTCCTGGCTTTGAACAACAATGCTGGCCTGGCCATCCTTCCCCTGGATGCGGCCCGCCTGCGCCTGTTCTATGAGACCGCTGAATACTTCCGCGTCGCCGAGCGCGACGGCAACCTGGCCGGCTTCCTGATCGGCTTTGGCAGCGACAGCCAGCACGACAGCAGCAATTTCGCCTGGTTCAAGCAGCAGCTGGACACCCCGTTCTTCTATATCGACCGCATCGTGGTCGCCAGCCGCCGTCGTGGCGGCGGCGTCGGCCGTGCGTTCTATGCCGACGCGCAGAGCTTCGCCGAGCTGCGCTACCCGCAGATGACCTGCGAAGTCTTCCTCGACCATGGCGCCGATGCCGCCCTGCTCTTCCACGGCAGCTTCGGCTTCCGCGAGCTGGGCCAGAACACGATGCCGCAGGTCGATGTGCGCGCCAGCATGCTGGCCAAGGAACTGTGCAGCTACCCCTGGGTCAAGGAGACCTACGGCGGCAAGCTGCCGGATGTGGCATGGACACGCGCACGGCAGCTGCCGGCGCAGGCACAGCGGCCGACGGGGACCTGAGCGTGGCGGTGAATTTCGATTACGAACAAGCCGGTGAACTGAAGATCGGCCAGGTGGGCATCGCCAACCTGCGCATCCGTACCCTTGATGTCGAACGCCTCGTGCAGGAAATGCGCGAGCGCGTGACCCGCGCCCCGAAGCTGTTCGGCCGTGCCGCGGTGATCCTCGACTTCGGCGGCCTGAGCCAGGTGCCGGATGTGGCCACCGCGCAGGCGCTGGTCGATGGCCTGCGCAGCGCCGGCGTGCTGCCGGTGGCGCTGGCCTATGGCACCAGCGCGATCGACCTGCTCTCGCAGCAGCTCGGCCTGCCGCTGCTGGCCAAGTTTCGCGCGCAGTACGAGCGTGCCGAGGCCGAACCGGCCCCGCCGCCGCCTGCACCGGAGCCGCGCCGCGCAGCCCGTGCCGAACCGAAGCCCGCCCCGGCAACGCCGGTGGCCAAGGTGGCCGACGCGGCTGCACCGAAGCCGGGCCGCATGCAGCTGGGCAACGTGCGTTCGGGCCAGCAGCTGTACGCGGAAAACTGCGACCTGACCGTGATGGCCACCGTCGGCGCCGGCGCCGAGGTCATTGCCGATGGCAGCATCCACATCTACGGCACCCTGCGCGGCCGCGCGCTGGCAGGGGCCCAGGGCAACACCGCGGCACGCATTTTCTGCCGTGATTTCCATGCGGAACTGGTCGCCATTGCCGGCCATTACAAGGTACTGGACGATGTCCCGGACAACCTGCGCGGCAAGGCCGTGCAGGTCTGGCTGGAACAGGACCAGATCAAGATCGCTGCGCTGGACTGACGCAGCCCCCAAACAGAATCATCAGGAGAAGTCCTTTGGCTGAAATCATCGTAGTCACCTCCGGCAAGGGCGGCGTCGGCAAGACCACTTCCAGCGCGAGCCTGGCCTGCGGCCTGGCCCGGCGCGGCAAGAAGGTGGCGGTGATCGACTTCGACGTCGGCCTGCGCAACCTCGACCTGATCATGGGCTGCGAACGCCGCGTGGTGTATGACTTCGTCAACGTCGTGCACGGCGAAGCCACCCTCAAGCAGGCCCTGATCAAGGACAAGCGCTTTGACAACCTGTACGTGCTGGCCGCCTCGCAGACCCGCGACAAGGACGCACTGACCCAGGAAGGCGTGGGCAAGGTCCTGAAGGACCTGGCCGCCGACGGATTCGAGTACATCATCTGCGACTCCCCGGCCGGCATCGAGAAGGGTGCCTTCCTGGCGATGTATTTCGCCGACCGCGCGGTGGTGGTGGTGAACCCGGAAGTGTCGTCGGTCCGCGACTCCGATCGCATCATCGGCCTGCTCGACTCGAAGACCCACAAGGCCGAGTCCGGCCAGGACGTGCCGGCCTTCCTGCTGCTGACCCGCTACACCCCGGTGCGCGTGGAAAGCGGCGAGATGCTGAGCATCGCCGACGTCGAGGAAGTGCTCGGCCTGAAGGCGATCGGCGTGATTCCTGAGTCGGGCGACGTGCTCAACGCCTCCAACAAGGGCGAGCCGGTCATCCTGGATGTCGAATCCGCTGCCGGCCAGGCCTATGAAGACGCCGTCGCGCGCATCCTCGGCGAAGAACGCCCGATGCGCTTCACCAACGTCGAGAAGAAGGGCTTCTTCAGCAAGCTGTTCGGAGGGTAAGCATGGGCCTGTTTGATTTCCTCAAAGCGAAGAAGACCACCGCCGAAACCGCCAAGAACCGCCTGCAGATCATCATCGCGCAGGAACGCAGCCACCGCGGTGGCCCGGACTACCTGCCGCTGCTGCAGCGCGAGCTGCTGGAAGTGATCAAGAAGTACGTGAACATCGACGTCGATGCAGTGAAGGTCGACCTGGTGAAGGATGGCCAGCACGACGTGCTGGACATTTCCGTGGCGCTGCCCGAAGGCCCGGACAAACCCTGATCCCCAGCCCCGCCCGTGCCTGCATGGGCGGGGCTGCCTGACCCGCATGACCGATACGACAACCGCCGTGGACATCACCTGCGTGGGCGACATCGCCTTCGCCGACGCGCAGCGCCTGCTCGCCGCGCATGGCCTTCGGCTGCACCACGTGGCGCCCGGCGAACCGATTCCCGGCAGCTATTGGGGCGAGCCAGAGGCCGGCATCATCGCCAGCAACGTGTACGTGCGCGATGACACGCCCGTGCACTCGATGCTGCATGAGGCCTGCCACCTGATCGTACTGCCACCGGAGCGGCGTGCGCAGGTGCATACCGATGCCACCGACTCGGTGGCCGAGGAAGACGCGACCTGCTACCTGCAGATCGTGCTGGCCGGGCAGCTGCCCGGTGTCGGCAGCCAGCGGCTGATGGCCGACATGGATGCGTGGGGATATACGTATCGGTTGGGATCTACGAAAGCGTGGTTTGAACAGGACGCCGAAGACGCGAAGGCGTGGTTGATCGAACGCGGATTGCTGCAGGCGGCGTAACCGCCGCTGGTGGGTGCGGACCTTGGTGCGCACCATTCACGCATGGCGTGGATCTACTGTAGAGCCGAGCCCATGCTCGGCTGCTCTTCGCTGTTACCTGCACAAATGCAACCGAGCGCGGGCTCGGCTCTACAGGATCTGCCCCATCGCCCCGTGCACAATCACCCCTGCCCGGCCAGCGTCCGCAAGGTAATGCCGACGATGTAGGCCAGGTACGTGCCGGTGGCATAACCCATCGTCCCCAGCAGCACGCCGACCGGCGCCAGGGCCGGATGGAACGCCGCGGCCACCACCGGCGCCGAGGCTGGGCCACCAATGTTCGACTGCGAACCGATGGCGAAATAGAAGAACGGCACCTTCAGCAGCTTGCCCAGGCACCACAGCAGCACGATGTGCACGCTGATCCAGATGATGCCCAGCAGGAACAGCCACGGGCGATCCAGCAGCGCCAGCAGATCCATCTGCATGCCGATGCAGGCGATCAGGAAGTACAGCAGCAGCGAGCCCAGGCGCGATGCGCCCGCACCTTCCAGGTTGCGCGCACGGGTGAAACTGAGGCTGAGGCCGAGCGTGGTCGACAGCACCACCACCCACACGAACGGCGCGTCCAGGCTGAACTGCGCAGCCCAGCTGACATTCGCCTTGAACCACGCCGCCAGCGGAGTGCCAATGGCGTGAGCCAGGCCGACACCGCCGAAGGCCACCGCCACGATCAGCATCAGGTCGGTGAGGCTGGGAATGCGCTCGTGTTCGGCCTGGAAGCGCGCGATGCGCTCCTTCAGCTCATCGATGGCCGAGGTATCGGCACCACTGCGTGCGTCGATCTTCGCCGCGCGCCCGGCCAGGAAGATCAGCGCGGCCATCCATACGTAGCCGACCCCCACGTCGACCACCGCGAACTGTCCGAAGGTGGTCGCATTGACGTCGAACACTTCACGCATCGCCAGCATGTTGGCGCCGCCACCGATCCAGCTGCCGGCCAGCGCGGCCATGCCGGCCCAGGTGTCGCCGGCCACGGTTTCCGGATGCACGGCACGCATCAGCAGGAACGCCACCACCGCACCGAGCATGATGCTGGCCGAGGCACCCAGGTACATCAGCACCAGCTTCGGGCCAAGCCGCAGGATGCCCTTGATGTCGACCGCAAGGGTCAGCAGGATCAGCGCCGCCGGCAGCAGGATGTCGCGCGCGATCGGGTTGTAGAGTCGGGTGTTCTGCCCGTCGATCAGGCCGACGGTGTTGTAGATGCCGGGAATCAGGTAGCACAGCAGCAGTGCCGGCACGAAGGTGTAGACGCGCTTCCACAGGCCCTGCTCCCGCGAGGCGGTCCAGAACACGGCGCCAAGGGTGGCGGCGATCAAACCGAAGACGACGATGTCGTTCTGGATCAGGGCAGTCGAAGGCATGCAGGCGCTCTGGTAGAGCCGGCCGCTGGCCGGCTGCTGTTGGCGGCAGATCCGGAAGGTGCACCGACCAACGGTCGGCACCCACCGGTAAAGCAGAGGGTGAAACAAAAGCGCCGCCCCGAAGGGCGGCGCTGCAATCATCAATTGCCGATGTGCTGCTTCAGCCAGGCATTAACGGTGTCATGCCACAGGATGCTGTTGTTCGGCTTCAGCACCCAGTGGTTTTCATCCGGGAAATACAGGAACTTCGATTCGATGCCCTGGCGCTGGGCGGCGGTGAATGCGGCCAGGCCCTGCTCGACCGGAATGCGGAAGTCCTGCTGGCCGTGGATGACCAGGATCGGCTTCTTCCAGTCCGCCACGTGGTTGACCGGGTTGAACTTCTCGTAGTTGGCGGCCTTCTGGTACGGCGTGCCGCCCTGTTCCCACTCGGTGAACCACAGTTCTTCGGTGGCGTAGCCCATCATGCGCTGGTCGAACACGCCGTCGTGGTTGACCAGGCACTTGAACGGGCCGTTCCAGTTGCCGGCGATCCAGTTGACCATGAAGCCGCCGTAGCTGGCGCCCAGCGCGCAGGCCTTGTCACCGTTGAGGAAGGCGTACTTCTTCAGCGCCGCATCCCAGCCCTTCTGCAGGTCTTCCAGCGGGCGGTCGCCCCAGTGCTGGCTGATCGCATCGGTGAATGCCTGGCCATAGCCGGTGGAGCCGTGGAAGTCGATCATCACCACCGCGTAGCCCTGGCCCGCGTAGGTCTGCGGGTTCCAGCGGTAGCTCCAGCCATTGCCGAAGCTGCCCTGCGGGCCGCCGTGGATCAGGAACGCCACCGGGTAGGACTTGCCTTCCTGGTAGTTGTGCGGCTTGACCACGTAGCCGTGCACGGTGTCGTTGTTCCAGCCCTTGAACTCGAACTGCTCGTAGTCGCCGAAGGACACGTCCTTCAGCACCTCGCCTGCGGCCGGGGTCAGCGCGCGCAGTTCGCCGATGGCTTCGCCCGTGGCCGGCAGCAGGCCGACCAGCACCTGGTCGTTGCTCTTCAGGCTGTTGCGGGTGATCGCCACGCTGTTGCCGGCCACGTCGACCGCGGTCACGCTGCCGTCGCCGATCAGCTTGGTGGCCTTGCCGCTGGCCACGTCGATCTGGAACAGCGGGTGTTCGCCGAGGTCATCGGCAGTGGTGTAGATGCTGGCGCCGTCGGCGGACAGGGTGATGCCACCGGCCGAACGATCCCACTGCGGGGCAATCTCGCGGGTCTTGCCGCTGGCAACGTCCATCGCCATCAGGCCGAAGCGGTCGGCCTCGAAGCCCGGGCGCTTCATCGCGCGGTAGAACAGCGTCTTGCCGTCGGCACTGAACACCGGGCCGGCATCCCAGGCCGGGTTGGAGGCGGTCAGGTTGACCGGCGCCTGCTTGCCCGCGGCGTCGAAGCGGTACAGATCGAAGTTGGTCGACCACGGTTCCTGCTTGCCAGCCACACGGATGCTGGCCACTACGCTGGCGCCATCCGGCGACCACGCGAAGTCATCATTGCCGCCGAACGGCTTGGACGGCGCATCACCATCGATGGTCGCGCTCAGTGCCGAGGCGCCCTTGACTGCACCGGCCTTGGCCGCAGGCAGCGGAGCGACGAACAGGGTGTTGCGGCGGCCGTCGTTCCAGGTGTCCCAGTGGCGCACGAACAGCGAATCCCATACCTGGCCGCTGGCCTTGGCGTCCTTCTTTTCCTTCAGCTTCTTCTCGGTGCAGGCCAGGTCCGAGGCGCAGGCCTGGAACACGCCGGCGCTGAACAACACGCGGTCGTCCTGCGGCGACACGTGGTAGCTGTCCACGTCGACCGGGAAGTCGGTCAGCTGGCGCGGGGTGCCGCCGCTGATCGGCTGCGCGTACAGCTGCTGGCTGCCGTTCCTGGCACTGAGGAAATACACGGTCTGGCCATCGGCCGACAGCGAAGCGGAATTGACGTTCCAGCCGGCCGAGGTGATCTGCTTCGGCGGCGCTGCATCGCGGGTGCGCAGGTTGCGCGCGTACAGCGCGGTGGAGGCCTTGAGATTGGCATCCACGCTGCGCTTGGCGAACACCACGGTGCCGCCGTCAGCGGTCAATACCGGCGCGGAGACGCGGTCCATGGCCACCATGTCGCGGACTTCCAGGCCACGGGCAGCGGCGACGCTGGGCAGGGCGGCCAGCAGGCTCAGTGGCAGCAGGGCATGACGCAGTTTCATCGGGGTCTCCGCAGGACGGCAAAAAACCGATGGTAGGCCCGCATGGCCGGGGCTGCCAAGGCCATCGGTCATGGCTGCAGGCGGGCAATCGCCAGAAACAGCAAACCCCGCCGAAGCGGGGTTTGTGGGGACGCCGGGGTCGGATCCGATTCCGGCGGAATCGGCTCTGACCCCAGACGCCGTCAGCGCGGGGTCGGAGCCCTTCCCTGCGGGAAGGCGTCCGACCCCATTGCTTACGCCTTGGCGTACTTGCCGGTGCGGTAGATCAGCCAGCCGACCAGGAACAGCACGGCCAAGCCGATCCACTGTGCGCCCGGCAGGTGGAACGGCACCGCCAGCACGTCGGCACGGCTGCTGATCACGATCGGAATCGCGATGGCGATGCCCATCAGTGCCTCACCGGTGATCAGGCCCGCGGCAAACAGCACGCCCGGCTTGTGCACGCGGTCGCGGCCTTCTTCATCATCGGCGCGCACCTTGTGGAAGCGCTCGACCAGATGGGCGATCAGGCCGCCGAGGAAGATCGGCACCATCAGTTCCAGCGGCAGGTAGATGCCGATGGCGGCGGCCAGCACCGGCACGCGGAAGCGCGCGTTGCGGGACTTCAGCCAGCTGTCGAAGGCGATGATGGCAGCGCCGACCACAGCACCGATGCCGATGAAGGTCCACGGCAGTTCACCACCGAACAGGCCCTTGGCCACCGAGGCCATCAGGTTGGCCTGCGGCGCAGCCAGCGCGTTCGGGTGCAGCTCGGACTTCACGCCGATGCCGTAGGCAGTGGCCAGCAGGTTCAGTACCGGGGCCATGATCAGCGCGCACGAGAACGCACCGATGCCCAGCATCAGCTGCTGCTTCCACGGGGTGGCACCGACGATGTAACCGGCCTTGAGGTCCTGCAGGTTGTCACCACCGACCGCAGCGGCGCAGCACACCACCGCGCCGATCATGATCGCGGCCACCGCACCCAGCGGTGCACCGCCGGCACCGACCGGCTTGAGGCCGTCAGCGCCCAGCAGCACGACCAGCACGGCCGAGGCGAACAGGATGGTCGAGATGGTGATGCCCGAGACCGGGTTGTTGGACGAACCGATCAGGCCGGCCAGGTAGGCCGAGACCGAAACAAACAGGAAGCCGGCGACGATCATGATGAGGGTCATCGGGATCGACACGTGCCACTGGCCGACGATGGCCTGATACAGGGCCAGCAGCGGCAGCACGAAGGCCACCAGGGCGACCAGCATCCACTTCATCGGCAGGTCGCGTTCGGTGTGCGCCAGCACCGGACCACCGCTCTTGCGGGCTGCCGCGAAGCCACTCTTGACGCCGTTCAGCAGCGACTTGCGCAGCGAGATCAGGGTCCAGATGCCGCCGATCAGCATTGCGCCGACACCCAGGTAACGCATCTTCGCGCCCCAGATGGCGAACGCGGCTTCGGTGGACGAAGCGGTGGCAACCGACGCGGCCAGTGCCGGATCGGTGTTCATGAAGAACGCCTGGTAGATCGGAATGGCGATGTGCCAGGTCAGGATCGAGCCGGATACCACCACGATGCCGACGTTGAGGCCGACGATGTAGCCCACGCCCAGCAGTGCAGGCGACAGGTTGGTGCCGATGAAGGCGGTGACCTTGGAGCTGCCGACATAGGCCGAGGTGGCCCAGGCGTCCGGGATCAAGCGCATGCCGCTTTCCGCAGCCAGCTTGACGAAGGCGCCGATCACCGCCGACAGGCCGAGGATCTTCAGGCCCGGACCCGGGTTCTCACCGGCCTTGAGCACTTCCGCCGCCGCCTTGCCTTCCGGGAACGGCAGCGGGTCTTCAACGATCATCGAACGGCGCAGCGGCACCGAGAACAGCACGCCCAGCAGGCCACCCAGGCCGGCGATGCCCAGCACCCACCAGTACTTGAAGTCCGGCCAGTAGCCCATGATCACCAGCGCGGGGATGGTGAAGATCACACCGGCGGCGATCGATGAACCGGCCGAGGCACCGGTCTGCACGATGTTGTTTTCAAGGATGGAGCCACCGCCCAGCAGGCGCAGCACGCCCATGGAAATCACCGCGGCGGGAATGGCGGTGGCGATGGTCAGGCCTGCGAACAGGCCGAGGTAGGCGTTGGCGGCCGACAGCACCACCGCCAGCACGATGGCCAGGGCCACTGCGCGGAAGGTGAGCTGCTTGGGCGCAGCGTCGTGGTTCATGGAAGCCCCTGCTGGCAAAAAATCCCTGTCACGCTAGCGTTCAGGGCAGATCAAGTCCAGCGTGCCAAAGGATGGGGGCGTGCGCTGCAGCGCAACGGGCCAACACGTGGCACGGCAATCGACCGACCCGGCAAAGTCCGGATGGGCGCACCGCAAATGATATGTTATATCTTAATGCTTCCTTGTTCTTACTGCATCGCATGCCCCCTTCCCCCTCTCCCCGCCTGGCCTCCATCGACCAGCTGCGCGGCACCGTGATGCTGCTGATGCTGCTGGACCACGTGCGCGAGACCTTCTTCCTGCAGCACCAGGTGAGCGACCCGATGGACGCAGCCACGGTCTCCCCTGCGCTGTTCGCCTGCCGTCTGCTGGCCCACCTGTGCGCACCCGTGTTCGTCCTGTTGACCGGCCTGTCGGCCTGGCTGTACGGCCAGCGCCAGCCGGATCCGCGCCGGGCCACAGCCGCCTTCCTGCTCAAGCGCGGGCTGTTCCTGGTGGTGCTGGAACTGACCCTGGTGAACTTCGCCTGGACCTTCCAGCTGCCGCCGCACACGCTGTACCTGCAGGTGATCTGGGCCATCGGGCTGAGCATGATCGCGCTGGCCGGCCTGCTGTGGCTGCCACGCCCGGCCCTGCTGATGCTGGCAATCGCGGTGGTGGCCGGGCACAACCTGTTCGACGGCATGCGGGTGCAAGGCGATGGCCTGCTGGCGGTGCTGTGGAAAGTGCTGCATCAGCGCGGCTGGATCGAGGCTGGCGCGCTGCGCCTGCGTACCTCCTATCCGGTGCTGCCGTGGATCGGGGTGATCGCGCTGGGTTATCTGATGGGGCCCTGGTTCGCCCGCGAGCGCGCGCCGGAGCAGCGCCAGCGCTGGCTGCTGTGGACAGGCGTCGGCGCGCTGGCCCTGTTCGCATTGCTGCGGTTCGCCAACCAGTATGGGGATGCTCCCTGGTCGTACCAGACCACTACGCTGCGCACGTGGTTGAGCATCTTCAATGTCACCAAATACCCGCCGTCCTTGCAGTTCCTGCTGCTGACCCTGGGGGTGGGAATGTTGCTGCTGCGGCTGTACGAATGGCCGCCGCTGGCGCGGGCACTGCAGCCGCTGGCCGATATCGGCGCTGCGCCGATGTTCTTCTACCTGCTGCACCTGTATGTGCTGAAGGGGCTGTACCTGGGCGCGCTGGCAATCTGGGGCCCGACACACGGTGACCTGTACGCGCTGGATTCGGTCGCCGGCCTGCTGCTGGTGGCCTGTGTGCTGGCGGTGGTGCTGTACCCGCCGACGCAGGCCTTCGCGCGGTTCAAGGCGCGAAGGCGCGATCTGCCGTGGTTGCGATACCTGTGATCGCCCAGGCCAGTCCGGCAATCCATGGCGTGGATCTACTGAAAGCGGATCAGGCCACAGGCCTATAATTCCGCGATGAATTCCACCGCTATCGCTTCCGACGACTTCCTGGGCCATCCCAAGGGCGTCTACGTCTGCTTCTTCACCGAAATGTGGGAGCGCTTCTCCTTCTACGGCATGAAGGCGCTGCTGCTGCTGTACCTGACCAAGTACCACCTGTTCGGCGACAAGGCCGGCCTGGACCTGCTCGGTGCCTATGGCGGCCTGGTGTACTGCATCCCGGTGTTCGGTGGCATGCTGGCCGACCGCTGGCTGGGCATGCGCCGGGCGGTGCTGTTCGGCGGCATCCTGCTGGTGCTCGGCCACCTCGGCATGGCCTTCGAGGGCCACGCCGCGTACCGGGTGAACGGCGAAGTGGTGCGCGACACCTCGGCACTGGCGGTGACCTACCTGTCGCTGGCGCTGATCATCATGGGCGTTGGCTTCCTGAAGCCGAACATCTCCACCATCGTCGGCAAGCTGTACGCCAAGGACGATCCGCGTCGCGACTCGGGCTTCTCGCTGTTCTACGCCGGCATCAACCTCGGCGCGCTGTTCTCATCGCTGGTGTGCGGCTTCCTCGGTGAGGCCTATGGCTGGAAGTATGGTTTCGGTGCTGCCGGCATCGGCATGCTGGCCGGCCTGGCGATGTTCCTGTGGGGCCAGAAGTACCTGCAGGGCCATGCCGAACCGCCGCAACCGGCCGCGCTGAAGCAGAAGGTGCTGGGACTGCCGCGCGAATGGCTCATCTATCTGTGCGCGGTGCTGGGTGTACTGCCGGTGGCGTGGTTGATGTGGGCTGCCGGCAACGGCGCGTTCGCGCTGGGCGGTGAAATCAGCCTGGCGCTGATGCTGATGCTGGTGGTGCTGGGCGGCGTGCTGGTCTGGTTCGCCTGGTTCACCGGCAGCAAGTGCACGCCGGTGCAGCGCCAGCAGATGATCGCGCTGATGGTACTGATCTTCCTGGCGCTGGTGTTCTTCACCATGTACGAGCAGTCCTACGGCTCGTGGGTGACCTTCACCGACCGCCTGTTGACCAAGGACATCGTGCCCTCGCTGGTGATCACCGGCGGCACGCCGCTGCCGTGGTCGATCCTCTCGCTGCTGCTGGCACCGCTGGGCTTCGTGGTCAGCGCGCGCCTGTCGGAACGGCGCCCGGGCTCGGCTGCGCCGCGCATGTTCTTCGCCGCCATTGTCGTGCTGATGCTGGTGCTGCTGGTGCGCGACTGCCTGGTGATCCCGCAGACCGCCGGCTCGCTCACCTATCTCGGCGGCCTGTTCCTGGTGCTGCTGGCGCCGGCATTCGCCGCGCTGTGGACGTGGATGGACCGCCGCGGCTGGGAGCCGGGCAAGCCGGTGAAGTCGGCCTGGGGCCTGGTGATCGGCGCACTGTCGTTCGTACCGCTGGCACTGGCGGCGCAGCAGGTGGGCGCCACTGGCGAGATGGCCAGCGTGTGGTGGCTGGTGCTGGCCTACTTCCTGCTGGCCAGCGGCGAGATGTGCCTGTCGCCGGTCGGCCTGTCGGCAGTGACCCAGCTGGCCGTGCCGCGGGTGATGAGCCTGATGATGGGCACCTGGTTCCTGGCCACCGCATTCTCGGAGACGCTGGCCGCGCTGTTCGGCAAGCTGGCCGCGATCGAGGTGCCGGAAGGCGAATCGCTGGACATGGTGGCCGCAGCCGGCGCCTACGCGCACCTGTTCTGGCTGCTGATGTGGATCGGCCTGGGTTGCGCACTGGCGGCCTTCATCGCCGCACCGCTGCTGAAGAAGATGATGCACGGGGTGAAGTAAACCCCGCGCTTGCGGAAAACCAGGGCGGCGGAACGTTCATCCGCCGCCCTGTCAGCTCAGGGCGCCTTGTCCTTGCCGGTCGCAGGCGCGGCCGTCGCGGTCTTGCCACCCAGGCTGCGCGCCAGGAAGGCCAGCAACTTGTCGTAGTACTCGCTGCGATGGGCCTCGGTGTAGAAGCCGTGGCCTTCGGTCTTGTAGTACAGGCTTTCCACCGGCGTGCCGGCGCGCTTGAGCGCCGCTTCCATGCGTTCGGTGTGCTGGATCGGCGCGCGCTTGTCTTCGCCACCGGCGGCCAGGAACACCGGCACCTTGATCCGTTCGGCCAGGTTCACCGGCGACACCGCACCCAGCTTGGCCGGATCCCCCAGCCATTCGCGCAGATAGGTCACGCCTGAACCCCGGTCCTGGATGTCGCCGCGGGTGTACATCATCGGCAGGTCGTAAACCCCGACATAGCCCGCCGCGCACTGATACAACCCGGGTTCACGGGCGGCACCCATCATCGCCGAGTAGGCCCCGTAGCTGGCGCCGTAGATACAGATGCGACGGCCGTCGGCGATGCCTTCGCTGATTGCCCAGCGGGTGGCATCGGTGACATCGTCCTGCATTGCCGCGCCCCACTGCTGCGCACCGGCCTGGGTGTGGGCCCGGCCGTAGTTGCCCGAACCACGGAAGTTGACCTGCAGCACGGCATAACCGGCCGCGGCCAGCATCTGCGTTTCGCGGTCGTACTGGCCGGAATCGAAGATGTCGAACGGGCCGCCATGCGGCATCACCACCATCGGCAGGTTGCGCCCGTCGCTGCCGGCCGGCAGGGTCAGGAAGCCATGCAGCGGCAGCCCGTCGCGCGCCTTCAGTGCAATCGGCTTCACGCTGGCACTACGGTCCACGTCGATCCAGTCGCTACGGCTGATCAGGTGATCGGCCTTTCGCGCCACCGTGTCGTACACGTAGAAATCGCCCGGGTTCGAGCCCGACCAGGTTTCCACCAGCACGACACGGCCATCGCGGGTGCTGGAGGTGATGTAGACGGGCCCTCCGAAGGCCGCTTCCAGGCTGCGGTACAGGCGCGCCTCCGGCGACTTCTCGTCGAAGAACCGGGTACGCGGCGTATCGCCCAGATACAGCGCGCCCACCGGCACGTGGGTGCCGGGCCGATGGATGATGCGATACGGATTGACCACCTCGTCGCGCAGCAGCGTGGCACGCTCGCCGGTCTGCGGGTTCCAGCTGACGATCGCATCCGGGCCCTGGGCCTGCTCGACGTTGAGGTAGGCCAGGCTGTCATCGGCCGAGAAGCCGAGGGCGGTTTCGATGCGCTTGCTGACCGCCTCGTCGTTGATCAGCTTCCAGGTGTCGCCGCTGCGTTCGCGGAAATACAGCTTGTTGATGTTGTCGCTGCCCGAGCCGTGCACGAAGCGGACCTCGCCGGCGCCATCGGTGGTGAATTCGCCGCGCCGTACCGGCGAAGATGCCACCCGCGCACGGCGGCCGGTGGTCACATCCATGCGATCGACGCGGGTGAACGGGTCCTCGGCCAGCGGCCATACGGTCACCAGCACGTTGCGCTCGTCGCCCGGCAGGTCGTCGGCCAGGAAGGCGGCCACTGCTTCGACTTTCTTCGGCTGGATGCGGGTCCCCGGGCCCTTGCTTTCGACGCGATAGCCGACCAGCAGCTCGCCACGGTTGCCGTTGGCGTCGACGGCATAGAGTTCGCCGGTGGGATTGGGTTGGTCGAGCGAGCCCCACTTCTGGGCCAGGCCGATCAACAGGCGTTCGTTGCTGACCCAGTCGAATTCCTGCGCGTGGTTGCGGCTGGGTGGCCAGAAACTGCCGACCAGCTGCTTGTCCTTCAACCGCAGGATCGCGATCGCGGTGCTGTCTTCCCTCGGCACCGTTGCCGCTACGTACTCGCCCCCCGGCGAAATCTTGATGTCGGTGAAGGTCTCCCGGCGCAGGTACTGCGTCAGGTCCACCGCCCCCACGCTGCCTGCGGCAACGCCCCCGATGACGGCCAGTGCGGCCGCCAGAATCGTCTTGTGCATCCTTCCCCTGCTCCTGTGGACACCTTGTCCTGGTGGCCGATTCTAGGCAGGGCCATGCCTTTCCCGCCAGAGCCGGAAAAGACGACGGCACCGTTGCCGGTGCCGTCGTTGCCACTACCTTGGAGAGAGAGTCAGGACGTGGGTTCGGGGGGCGTGCGCCGGGTCAGTGGACCCCGCGCACCGCCAACATGAGGGCCAGGATGCTGAGGATCACGGCGATGGTGCCGTCGAGCACGCGCCAGGTGCTGGGCTTGGTGAACAGCGGCGCCAGCAGGCGTGCGCCGAGGCCCTGCGCGGTCAGCCACAGGCAGCTGGCGGTGACCACGCCGGCGGCGAAGGCCATGCGGGCGTTACCGAAGTTCTCGGCGATCGAGCCGATCACCATCATGTCCAGCCAGAAGTGCGGATTGATCAGCGAGAAGCCGACCGCGGCCATCAGCACCGCGCGGCGGCTGCCGTCGTCGCTGTCAGCCTCGCCCATGCCACCGCCCCCCGCGATTGCACGGCGTGCCGACTTCATCGCATACCAGGCCAGGAAGGCGACGCCGGTCCACAGCACGGCGCTGGTCAGCCACGGCAGCGCCGAGGTGAGCGTGCGCAGGCCGGCCACGCTGGCGAAGATGAAGATGGCATCGATGGCCGCGCAGGTGGCGACCACCGGCACGATGTGCTTGCGCAGGATGCCCTGGCGCAGAATGAAGGCGCTCTGGGCGCCGACCACGGCGAACAGGCCGATGCCGGTGGCTGCACCAGAGAACCAGGCACCGAGGCCGGTGCTGGCGGAGATGACCGAGAACATGGGATTCACTGCCTTGTATTGCTTGGGGGGACGGTGCCTCGCGAAGGCGGACAGCACCGGAACGGGCGCTATTGTCGCGCCGCAACATGAAAAAGACGAGCTAAACTTCCTAAATCAACATTAGCGGAGCTTAATTCGATGCGTATCGATCATGCCCAGCTGCGCGCCCTGGCCGCGGTGATCCGCGAAGGCAGCTTCGACCGCGCCGCGCAGTCGCTGAATGTCACGCCCTCGGCCATCTCGCAGCGGGTCAAGGCACTGGAGGACCGGATCGGCCGCCTGCTGGTCAAGCGCGGCACGCCGGCCACCGCCACCGCCGAGGGGCAGCTGCTGGTGCAGCTGGCCGAGCAGACCGCCCTGCTCGAACACGATGCGCTGCACCGGATGGGCCTGGCCGACGAGGACCTGCCCCAGGCCAGCATCCCGGTGGCGGTGAACCACGACAGCCTGGAGACCTGGTTCCCGCAGGCGGCCTACCAGTTCGCGCAGAGCACCGGCACCACCTTGGACCTGCGTGTGGAAGACCAGGACCACACGGTGGAGCTGCTGCGCCAGGGCACGGTGCTGGGCGCAGTGACCACCCTGGACGAGCCGGTGCAGGGCTGCCAGATCCATGCGCTGGGCAGCATCCGCTATGCAGCGACCTGCACCCCCGAATTCCGCGAACGCCACTTCGCCAAGGGCGTGACCGCGCAGGCGCTGGCGCAGGCCCCGGTGCTGGTGTTCAACCGCAAGGACGAAATGCAGTCGCGCTTCGCCCGGCGCATGGCCGGCGACGACCTGCCCAGCACCGCACCGACCTGGTGGATTCCCTCCACCCGGGCCTTCGTGCAGGCCAACCTGGGCGGCATGGGCTGGACGATGAATCCATTGCCGCTGGTCAAGCGGCACCTGGACGCCGGGCGACTGGTCTACGTACGCCAGCGCGCGTGGGAAGACGTGCCGCTGTACTGGCAGCACTGGAAGGGCGACGTGCAGACCATGGCTCTTCTGACCCGCGCCGTGCTGGATGCGTCCTCGGCGCTGATCCGGCGCAAGCGCTGAGCTGTACAGCGACAAGGGCGTGGAGGGATCAAGTCGCTTCCGCCGTGCAAGCCGTATGGCCTGATACGACTTGATCCCCTGCGTCCCCTTTTTCAGCGCGTGACCGGGGTCCGTTCCGGGTCGCCCGGTTGTGCCAGCATCGGGGCATCCGACACGGAGCGCCGCGATGCAAACCGATCCGCTGTTCCTGCACATCCGGGTGGTGATGGGCATCATCCTCGGCCTGTCGATTACCACCGTGCTCAAGGGCCTGGCGCAGATCATCGAGCATCCGCAGCGCCGCGGCTGCTCGGCCCTGCACCTGGGCTGGGTGGCGTGGACGCTGATATCGCTGGTGACCTTCTGGTGGTGGGAATTCCGCCTCATCGAGGTGCACCGCTGGACGTTTGAAACCTACCTGTTCGTGATCGTCTACTGCGCGACCTGGTTCCTGCTGTGCGCGCTGCTCTTTCCCGATGACCTGCGCGAATACGGCAGCTACGGGAACTACCTGATGCAACGGCGGCGCTGGATCTTCAGCGTGATTGCTGCGCTGACCCTGCTTGACCTGGTCGATACCGGCATCAAGGGCAGCAGCCGCTGGAAGCTGCTGGGAACCGCGTACCCGGTGCATGCCGTGTTGATGCTGGCGGTAGCGGTGCTCGGCTGGCGACTGCGCAGCCAACGCACACAGCTGCGCCTGGTGCTGGCAACGCTGGCGTACCAGATCGGCTATTTCGCCGTGGAATACTTCACCGTCGGCAGTGACTGACCCGGCTGCCTGCACTCCCGGGAAACGCCTTCGCCGCCCCGCGGCCGGGCGGCATCGGCATCCGCAGGGACGGCCGCGTCGCCGGGCATGGCCTGGCGCTATGGTAGAGGAACGCCGACCGGATGCTGCGTTGCATCAAAAACGGACCGGTTCCGGTTAGAATCACCGCTGGATGCTGCAAGGCGTTGTTTCTTCACGCCCTTTCCCTGCCCCACGCGCATCCTGACCCTTCCCCTCCGCCAACGATCCCGCCCCCATGAAGAAATTTGGCAAGGCTCTTCTCGCCCTGCTCGTGCTGCTGTTGCTGGCCGCCGCGCTGTTCCTGTACTGGCCGCTGACCCAGCGCTCGGTGCCCGCCGCCAGCAACGACAAGCCCGTCGATGTTGTGCTGGTCGGCGCCGGCATCATGAGCATCACCCTGGCCACCTACCTGCAGGAACTGCAGCCGGACTGGAACATCCAGGTCTACGAACGCCTCGACGGCGTCGCCGGTGAAAGCTCCGATGGCTGGAACAACGCCGGCACCGGCCACTCGGCGTTCGCCGAACTGAACTACACCCCGGAACTGCCCGACGGCAGCATCGAGACCAAGCGCGCGGTCGGCATCGCCGAATCGTTCGAGGTCTCGCGCCAGTTCTGGTCGCACCAGGTGAAGGAAGGCCGGCTGAGCCAGCCCAGCGACTTCATCAACCCGACGCCGCACATGAGCTTCGTCTGGGGCGATGACAACATCGCCTACCTGCACAAGCGCCAGCAGGCGCTGGTGAAGAACCCGCTGTTCTACGGCATGCAGTACTCGGAAGATCCGGCACAGATCAAGCAGTGGGCGCCGCTGCTGATGGAAGGCCGCGACCCGAAGCAGAAGGTGGCCGCGACCTGGATGCCGCTCGGTACCGACGTCAACTTCGGTGTGATCACCCGCCAGCTGACCGCCGGCCTGCAGCGCAGCCCGAACTTCAGCCTGCACCTGAACCACGAAGTGACCGCGCTGCGGCAGAACGCCGACAAGAGCTGGAACGTGACGGTGAAGGATCTCAAGGCCGGCACCGAAACGACCACCCACACCCGCTTCGTGTTCATCGGTGCCGGTGGCGCCGCGCTGAAGCTGCTGCAGATGTCGGGCATTCCGGAATCGAAGGACTATGCCGGCTTCCCGGTCGGTGGCCAGTTCCTCGCCTTCCAGGGCCAGGACGTGACCTCGCGCCATGGCGTGAAAGCCTACGGCATGGCCGAGACCGGTTCGCCGCCGATGTCGGTGCCGCACCTGGATGCGCGCAAGCTGGACGGCAAGCCGGTGGTCCTGTTCGGGCCGTTCGCGCTGTACAGCACCAAGTTCCTCAAGCACGGCTCGTGGTGGGACCTGTATTCCTCGGTGACCCACAACAACGTTGGCCCGATGCTGGAAGTGGGCAAGGACAACCTGGACCTGGTGCAGTACCTGATGGGCCAGGCGCGCCTGAACGATGCCGACCGCCAGGCCGAACTGGTCAAGTACTTCCCCAATGCCAAGCCGGGTGACTGGAAGCTGGTCACCGCCGGCCAGCGCGTGCAGATCATCAAGCGCGATCCGCTGAAGGGCCCGGTGCTGCAGTTCGGTACCGAGATCGTGACCGACAAGGACCACACCATCGCCGCCCTGCTCGGCGCGTCGCCGGGCGCCTCGACCTCGCCGCCAATCATGCTGGACCTGATGGCCAAGGCCTTCCCGGAGCAGATGAAGGCCGGCTGGGAAACCCGCCTGCGCGAGATCGTGCCGTCGTATGGGCGCAAGCTCAACGACAGCCCGGCGCTGGTGAACGAGATCCGTACACTGACCAGCCAGACCCTGCACCTGCCGTACCTGGAGGTCCCGGTGGATGCGAACGCGGCGGTGCCGGCTCCGGCCGCTGCGGCTCCAGCTCCGGCGAAGGAAAAGCGCAATGCCAATGAGGAACTGCAGGCGCTGTAAGCCCGCGCGTTCCTTCGATGCAGACGGACGGCCACCTTCGGGTGGCCGTTTGCGTCTGGGCGGGCTACCGCCTGTAGAGCCGAGCCTGCGCTCGGCTGCTCTTCGCGGCTGCCAACAGCCGAGCATGGGCTCGGCTCTACAGAAAGCCTGCCGGATGCCGGGAAGCCCCTGCGCAGTGACGCGAATTGTAATGTTGTTAAGAATTATTTACATTTGCACCCTGCGCAGTGATCGCGCCGCTCCAGATGGACCTGACCGTGCCCGAAGCCGCCGCCCCGGGTGCTGGACGACTGTTGCCGCCCTTCCCCGTTTCCAAGCCTCGAGCCCACCATGCCCCTGCCTGTCCGTAACCGCCTGCCCCGCCGCGCGCTGCTGCCGGCTGCCCTGCTTTCGTCGCTGACCCTGCTGGTCACGCCCGCCGCGTTCGCCGCCGCCGATGCCGCCGCCGATGCCAAGACCCTGGACCGGGTCAGCGTCCGGGCCGAGCGGTCCGCTCCGCCGGCCAGTACCACGCGCCTGCCGATCACCCTGCAGGAAACCCCGCAGTCGGCCACCGCGATCAGCCTGCAGCGCCTGCAGGACGAATCACTGTTCAGCATCAACGATGTGATGCGCAACGTGACCGGCGTCAGCGTGTCCTTCTATGACACGCAGCGCCCGCTGTACTACGCGCGTGGCTTCGCCATCACCGACTTCCAGGTCGACGGCATTCCCACCTACAGCGGCTCCACCAACCAGGAATACGACACCGCCTTCTACGACCGCATCGAAGTGATCCGCGGTGCCAACGGCCTGCTCAGCGGCGCCGGCGTGCCGTCGGCCACGGTCAACCTGCTGCGCAAGCGCCCCGGCAAGGAATTCGACGCGTCGTTCGCGGTCAGTGCCGGCAGCTGGGACTACCGCCGCATGGAAGCCGACGTCACCGCGCCGCTGACCGATGACGGCCGTTTCCGCAGCCGTGTGGTCGCCGCTTACACCGATCGTGGCCTGTATTACGACCGTTACGACGAGAACAAGATGGCCGGCATGGCGGTGCTGGAAGGCGATGTCACCGACAGCACCACCCTCACCCTCGGCTACCAGACCCAGGACAACAACCCGACCGGTTCGACCTGGGGCACCGTGCCGTTCTTCGACAACCAAGGCAATTTCGCCCATCTGCCGCGCTCGACCAACCTGTCGCCGAAGTGGAGCTACTGGAAGCGCGAGAGCAACACCGCCTTCGCCAACCTGGAACAGCGTTTCGGCGACAACTGGCTGCTGAAGATCAACACCGCCTACACCCGTGGCAACGTGCAGAACGTGCGCCTGTACGGCACCGGCAACCCGGACCCGGTGACCGGCTCGGGCATCTTCCTGCGTGCGGCCGCCGGTGATTCGAAAGACACCCGCCGCAATGTCGATGCTTACCTGACCGGCAGCTTCCCGCTGTTCGGCCGCGACCACGACCTCACGGTCGGTGCCCAGTGGTCGGATCTGGAAGGGACCACGAACACCGTGGCGCTGAACTTCCCGGGCGACTGGGCCACCTGCGGGCGTGAGCGCTGCTACTACATCCCCAATGTGTATTCCTGGAACGGCGACATTTCCGAGGTGACCTACACCCGCACCGGCGCGCGCCGCGTGGCCAAGACCACGCAGAGTGGCGTCTATCTGGCCACCCGCCTGCACCTGGCCGATCCGCTGTCGCTGATCGCCGGTGCACGCCTGAGCCGCTGGGAAACCCTCACCCGCTCCTACAACGCCGCCGGCGCCTATACCGGCACCAGCGGTGCGTACAGAGTGAGCGATGAAGTCACTCCGTACGTGGGCCTGGTCTACGAGATCACCCCGAACGTGTCGGCCTATGCCAGCTACACCGAGATCTTCAATCCGCAGAACTACAAGGACCGCAACGAGAACCTGCTGGCACCGGTGCAGGGCTCGAACCTGGAAGCGGGCATCAAGACGCAGTGGTTCGATGGCCGCCTGACCGCAAATGCCGCTGTGTTCGAGGCCAAGCAGGACAACTACGCGGTGCGTGACATGGGCGTGCCGGAAGGCACGCTGAGCGACGGCAGCTCGGCCTACATCGGCGTCAACGGTACCAAGGCGCGTGGCTGGGAGATGGATATCAACGGCGAAATCCTGCCGGGCTGGACGGTCAATGCCGGCTACACCCACGTCAAGGTCACCCGCGCCGCCACCGACCTGCTGTACGCCAACCCGCCCAAGGACCTGCTGCAGCTCAACACGCAACTGCAGCTGCGCGGTGCGCTGGAACGCCTGAGCATCGGCGGTGGCCTGCAGTGGCAGAGCAAGGTGCAGGGCTACAACATCGCCTACCCGCTGGGCGGCACGGTGACCGTGAACCAGCCGGCGTACATGCTGGTGCAATTCAATGCCAACTACCGCATCAGCGACAGCTGGACTGCAACGCTGAGCGTGCGCAACGCGCTGGACAAGACTTACTGGGCCAACCTGGACTACAACAACTACGGCGAGCCGCGCTTCGTGTCGGCCAGCCTGCGCTGGAAGTTCTGAGCCACCTGCGAACCGGTGGGGGGGGGGGGGGGGGGGGGGGGCGCCCCCCCCCCCCCCGAAGCGGCCCCGGCAGGAGCCTTACTGGCCGGCCTTCACCGCCACGAAGGCGCTGTTGCCGTTGGCCGTGCGGACCAGCAGCATCACCACGTCGTCCTTCTTGAAGCTGGACAACGCCCGGTTCAGGGCATCCACGCTGCCGACCGCAGTGCGGCCGACCTGCAGGATCACCATGCCCGGCGACAGGCCGGCATCGCGTGCCGCCTGGCCCTTGACCCCGGTGATGCGCACGCCTTCATTGCCGTTGAGCCCCAACTGCTTGCGCTGGGCCGCGTTCAGGTCGCTGACGTCCAGCCCCAGCAGGGCGTTGGCACCGGTCTGCGGAGCCGCCTCGCCACCGCCAGCCGACGGCCCGCGGGCATTGGCCTGCCCGTCCTCGCTCAGTGCGGTCAGCGTGGCACTGAGCTCATGCGGCTTGCCGTCGCGGTAAACCACCAGGTTCACCTTGCTGCCCGGCGCCATCGCACCGATCAGCGGCGGCAGGTCGGACCAGCTGTTGACTGCGCTGCCGTTGACCGAGCGGATGACATCGCCCACCTGCACGCCGGCCTTGGCGGCCGCACTGCCGGCCACGATCTGGTTGACCAGCGCGCCGCGGCTGTCGGGCAGGCCCAGTCCCTGCGCCTTCAGCGAATCGATCGGTTCGACCACCGCGCCGAGCTGGCCGCGGGTGACCTTGCCGCTCTTCTTGATCTGCTCGACCGCGCTCATCGCCAGGTCGATCGGAATCGCGAAGCTGATGCCCATGTAGCCGCCGGAGGCCGAGAATATCTGCGAGTTGATGCCGACCACTTCGCCGCGGGTGTTCAGCAGCGGACCACCGGAATTGCCCTGGTTGATCGCCACGTCGGTCTGGATGAACGGCACGTAGCGCTGGTCAGGCCCCCCCGTACTGCGACCGACGGCGCTGACCACGCCGGCGGTAACGGAATGGTCGAGGCCGAACGGCGAGCCGATCGCGACAACCCATTGGCCCGGCTTCAGGGTGTTGGAATCACCCACGCGCACGGTGGGCAGGTTCTTGCCATCGATCTTGAGCAGGGCCACGTCGTACTGCTGGTCGCTGCCCACCACCTTGGCGGTGAACTCGCGGCTGTCGCCCAGCTTGACCTTCACCTCGCTGGCGTCGGCCACCACGTGGTAGTTGGTCAGTACATAGCCATCGGGCGAGATGATGAAGCCCGATCCCATGCCACGCCCCTTGATGCTGGGACCGCCATCCTGCCCACCCGGCCCCTGCCCCGGCATCGGGAAGTCAGGGCCGAAGAAGCGGCGGAAGAACTCCGGCATGTCATCGTCGCCCATCGGGCCGCGCGAGGCCTGGCGGTTGTTGCGGACGATGGTGGTGTCGACGTTGACCACGCCCGGGCCGACCTGTTCGACCAGGTTGGTGAAGTCAGGCAAGCCACTGACCAGCGGTTGTGCAGGCGCCCGCGGCGCCGCGGCCGGCGCAGGCTGGGCCGGGGCGGCAGGCGCAGGCGCCTGCGCGCAGGCCACCAGGGGAAGGGTCAGGGCCAGCAGGCCAATGGCCTGCGTGCGAAGTCGGGGAGTCATCGGACGGCAACCTCCGGGTCGGATGGAAAGAGGAATACGGGCCCCGCCGACGGCGGGGCGTGAAGGCGCCCGGCTCAGTCGCGCGGGCGCGGCGGCACCGGCAGGTCGTCCTGCAGGCGCGGCTCGAACGGGTAGAACGCGGCACCGCCGGCGCGGGCCGGGAAACTGGCATTGAGCGCACCACCCGCGGTCGGCGCCAGGCTGGAGCGCGGCCACGGCCGGGCCTGCAGCCCGCCGACCTCACCGAATGGCAGGTTGTGGTTGGCGTTGGCCGGTACGGTCGGAGCCAGCGGTGCCTGCACGGCGGCAATCGCGCGCTGCGGAGCGTCATCGCGCTGGGCGGCACGCGCGGCCTGCTGGCTGCGGGTTGCACTGGCGCGGCGGGCGTCCTGGCGACGGCTGGTAGCAGCCATCGCCACAGCCGGCGCCGCCGCCACGGCCATCGCGGCGGTATCCACCGATGCTTCGGTCACCGGGGCCGGCGAGGTTGGCGCCGGCGGCAGTTCCGCCTGGCTGGCGATCACCTGCGGCGCCAGCGGTTCACCCGGCGTGGCCTCCTTCAGTTTCTCGCCACCGATGAACAGCGCGACGGCGGCCACCGACGCGGCCAGGGCGGCGCCGCCGCCCCAGGCCCGCCAGCCACTGCGACGTACCTGGCGACGCGGCTCGGCCTGTGGCGCCGGCTCGGCCGCGATGGCGGCAGCCACGGCGGCACTGAACCCGGCCGGGGCCAGTGCCGACGCCTGCCCGCGCATCACGTCGCCCAGCAGCTGCCAGCGTTCCTGGCAGCCGGCCAGCTCGGGGTCGTGCTCCATCCGGCGCAGCAGGAAGCGCGCTTCATCGGCGCCCAGCTCGCCATCGACCAGGGCCGACAGCTGCTCGCGATGGCGCTGGTCCAGGCGCTGCCCGGCGGGCGATTGATGGTTCTGCGATTCGTTGAACGGGTTACTGGTCATACGCGGCTCTTCTCACGGGTGGCGCTGCCGATGTCCAGCAGCGGCCGGAGTTCGGTGTCGATCGCCTCGCGCGCCCGGAAGATCCGTGAACGCACCGTGCCGATCGGGCACCCCATCTTCTGCGCGATATCCTCGTAGCTCAGGCCTTCCACCTCGCGCAGGGTGATCGCTGACCGGAGCTCTTCCGGCAGCGCGTTGACGGCCTTCATCACCGTCTGTTCCAGCTCCTGGCGCATCAACTCGCGTTCGGGCGTGTCGGTGTCACGCAGGCGCGTACCACTGTCGAACTGTTCGGCATCGCCGATGTCGATGTCATCGGTCGGCGGCCGTCGATTGTGTGAAGCCAGGTAGTTTTTGGCGGTATTCACGGCGATTCGATGCAACCAGGTTGAGAACTGGGCATCGCCACGGAAACTCCCGATCGCGCGGTAGGCACGGATGAAAGTGTCCTGGGCGACGTCCTGACATTCGCTCCAGTCGGCGATGTAGCGACCGACCAGGGCCACCACCCGATGCTGGTACTTGCGCACCAGGACATCGAAGGCGGCACTCTCGCCGTGCTGCACGCGCCGGACCAGTTCCAGATCCAGCTCCTGTGGTGTATCAACCTCGGCCATGAGGGGCCGCACTCCTGTCAGCCCAACCGACGTCGGGCAATGAGACTGCCAATCCCGGGAAAAGTTCAGTCGCCGATCACCTGGCGCCGCACCAGCTTTTAACCACCGTTCCGTTAGCGTCCCGGTCCACGGCCATGGATCCGGGGGCGCCACTCCCCTGCTATTGGGATTTGACGCGGGGGAAACAACCTCTGGATCATAGCCGCTTCTCCATACACAACCGGATGGAACGTCCATGCTCTCAGGCTTCGATGGTCTCCGCTTCAGCCACTGGCACCCCGAGATCCGCGACGACGGCGTGGTGGTTCTCTCCCTGGATCGTCAGGACAGCAGCGTCAACGCGATGTCGCAGGACGTGCTGCTGGAGCTGGGCGACCTGCTTGAGCGCATCGCGCTGGACCCGCCCAAGGGCGTGGTGGTCCAGTCGCTGAAGAAGGCCGGCTTCATTGCCGGTGCCGACCTGAAGGAGTTCCAGGAATTCGACCGTCGCGGCACTGTCAACGACGCGATCCGTCGTGGCCAGGCGACCTATCAGAAGCTGGCCGAGCTGCCCTGCCCCACCGTTGCGGCGATCCACGGCCACTGCCTGGGCGGCGGCACCGAACTGGCGCTGGCCTGCCGCTACCGCGTGGCGTCCAATGACAGCAGCACCCGCATCGGCCTGCCGGAAACCCAGCTGGGCATCTTCCCGGGCTGGGGCGGCAGCGCCCGCCTGCCGCAGTTGGTGGGCGCGCCGGCGGCGATGGACATGATGCTGACCGGCCGCACCCTGTCGGCCTCCGCCGCGCGTGGCATCGGCCTGGTCGACAAGGTGGTGGCGCCAGCGGTGGTGCTCGACACCGCCGTCGCGCTGGCGCTGTCCGGTACCACCCGCCCGTTCAAGCAGCGCGCGACGGCATGGGCCACCAACACCTGGCTGGCACGCAGGCTGCTGGCGCCGCAGATGGTCAAGCAGGTCGCACGCAAGGCGAAGAAGGACCATTACCCGGCGCCGTACGCGCTGATCAGCACCTGGCAACGAAGTGGTGGCAAGCCGATCCAGGCCCGCCTGGACGCCGAGCGGCGCGCCGTGGTGAAGCTGGCCAGTACACCGACCGCGCGCAACCTGATCCGTATCTTCTTCCTCACCGAGCGACTGAAGGGCCTGGGCAGTGGTGATTCCGGCATCCGTCACGTGCACGTGGTCGGCGCCGGCGTGATGGGCGGCGACATCGCCGCGTGGGCCGCTTACAAGGGCTTCGAGGTGACCCTGCAGGACCGCGAGCAGCGCTTCATCGACCCGGCCATGGAACGCGCGCAGGCGCTGTTTGCCAAGAAGGTGCGCGACGAAAGCAAGCGCCCCGCCGTGGCCGCACGCCTGCGTGCCGACCTGGAAGGCAATGGGGTTGCCGAAGCGGATCTGGTGATCGAGGCGATCATCGAGAACCCGGAAGCCAAGCGTGCGCTGTACCAGACGCTGGAACCGAAGATGAAGCAGGACGCCCTGCTGACCACCAATACCTCGTCGATTCCACTGGTGGAACTGCGCGATCACATCCAGCGCCCGGCGCAGTTCGCCGGCCTGCACTACTTCAACCCGGTAGCACAGATGCCGCTGGTGGAAATCATCCACCACGATGGCATGGCGCCGGAGGCCGAGCGCCGCCTGGCCGCGTTCTGCAAGGCGCTGGGCAAGTTCCCGGTGCCGGTGGCCGGCAGCCCGGGCTTCCTGGTCAACCGCGTGCTGTTCCCGTACATGCTGGAAGCCGCCACCGCGTACGCCGAAGGCATCCCGGGCCCGGTGATCGACAAGGCCGCAGTGAAGTTCGGCATGCCGATGGGCCCGATCGAACTGATCGATACCGTCGGCCTGGACGTGGCCGCCGGTGTCGGCCGCGAACTGGCACCGTTCCTGGGCCTGCAGATTCCGGCCGCGCTGCAGACGGTGGAACCGGACAAGCGTGGCAAGAAGGATGGCCAGGGCATCTACACCTGGGAAAACGGCAAGCCGAAGAAGCCGGACGTGGCCAGCGACTACCAGGCCCCGGCCGACCTGGAAGACCGCCTGATCCTGCCGCTGTTGAACGAGGCAGTGGCGTGCCTGCACGAAGGCGTGGTGGCCGATGCGGACCTGCTGGATGCCGGCGTGATCTTCGGCACCGGTTTTGCTCCGTTCCGCGGCGGTCCGATCCAGCACATCCGTGCGGTCGGTGCCGATGCGATCGTCGAGCGGTTGAAGGCGCTGCAGCAGCGCCACGGCGACCGTTTCGCCCCGCGCCCGGGCTGGGACAACCCCGTCCTGCGCGAACCGGTGGTCTGAGTTCATCGGCCGGGCCTGCGGCCCGGCACCCGCAGAGGCAACCGCCGAAGCAAAAGCCAGAGCCAGAGCCGGAGCCGGAGCAACAGCCGGCTCTGGCTTTTCTGTTTGTTGGGCGGGGCGGTGTCGGGTTGCGGGGACGCCGTAAACCCGTCCTTGGGGGCTTGGCCGCGGCATCCATGCCGCGGACACCCCGCAACCCGACACCGCCCCACCCCTGACAGTTTCCCGGTGACGGTGGGTGAACTGCGATGGCTGTAGGTGTCGACCTTGTTCAGCACGGATCATTACGAACTGGCGGGTGTCGACCTTGGTCGACACCAAGAGCGAAGCGACCGGCGTTTGATTTTGATTTTCTTTTTCCTTCTCCGTGGTTGGAAAGCACACGGAAACTGTCAGGGGCCGGGCGGGGTGGGTTCGCGGGGGTGTCCGCGGCATGGATGCCGCGGCCAAGCCTCCACGGACGGATTCACGGCGTCCCCCGCGAACCCACCCCGCCCGGCCAAGCACGGCTTGTGCTTGTGCCGTCAGCGACCAAGCGACCAGCCACGAGGGGCTGCGCCGTTGGCTGGAACACCCTGTTACCCATACGAGGCATGTCCCCGTCACAGCCGCATGCGATGCTGACCACCTGATCCCTGCCAGCGAGAACGCCCGCATGACCACCATCATCGCCCCGCGCGTGCACGACATCGGCGGCCTCGAAGTCCGCCGCGCCGTCCCCACCCTGCAGGCGCGCAGCATCGGCTCGTTCGTGTTCGTCGACCAGATGGGCCCGGCACTGATGCACCCCGGCACCGCCATCGACGTGCGCCCGCATCCGCACATCGGCCTGGCCACGGTTACCTATCTGTGGTCGGGCGCCATCGGCCACCGCGACACCCTGGGCTCGGATCAGGTCATTCGTCCCGGTGACGTCAACTGGATGACCGCCGGCCGCGGCATCGCCCATTCCGAACGCACGCCACAATCGGACCGCGACCATGACAACCCGATCCACGGCATGCAGACCTGGGTCGCGTTGCCGAAGTCGCATGAGGAAATCGAGCCGGCGTTCTATCACCATGCCGCTGCCACCCTGCCCGAGCAGCGCCGCAACGGGGCCTGGCTTCGGGTGATCGCTGGCCGCGCCTATGGCGAGGAATCGCCGGTGAAAGTGTTCGCCGATACGCTCAATGTGGCGATCGATCTGGACCCGGACGCGGAAATCGACATCGACGACGGTCACCGCGAGCGCGCGTTGTACATCCTTGAGGGCGACGCGCAGTTGGATGGCGTGGACATTCCCGCACAGCACCTGGTCATCCCCAAAGCCGGCGCACGCGGCCGCCTGCGCGCAAAGACACCGGTGAAGGCGATGCTGTTCGGTGGCGAGCCGCTGGATGGCCCGCGCCACCTGTGGTGGAACTTCGTGTCCAGCTCGAAAGAGCGTATCGAGCAGGCGAAGCACGATTGGGAAGCCGGTCGCTTCGGCACCATCCCCGGCGACGACAAGGAGTTCATCCCGCTGCCGCAGTACTGAGCATCGCGTGTTGCACACATCCGAGGGTGTATTCCTGCACCCGGCGTTGACGCTACAGTCACCCGCTGATCATTGAAATGTGACATAAATCACACTTTCGACCGTCAAAGGAGTGCAACACATGAGCATGGGTAAACGCTTGTCCGCCGAGTTCCTCGGCACGTTCTGGCTGGTTCTGGGTGGCTGTGGCAGTGCAGTGCTGGCCGCCAAGTTCGGTGGTGACGGCAATCCGCTGGGTATCGGCTTCCTCGGCGTGGCGCTCGCCTTCGGCCTGACCGTGGTGACCGGCGCCTATGCGTTCGGCCATATCTCCGGTGCGCACTTCAATCCGGCGGTCAGCGTCGGCCTGTGGGCCGGTGGTCGTTTCCCGACCAAGGACCTGGTGCCGTACATCATCGCCCAGGTTGCGGGCGGCCTGTTGGCCGGCTTCATCCTGCTGCAGATCGCCTCCGGCGCCAGCGGCTTCGCCATCGATGGCAGCCAGGCCGGAGCGTTCGCCAGCAATGGCTATGGCGCGCTGTCGCCCGGTGGTTACAGCGTGGCTGCGGCCTTCCTGTGCGAAGTGGTCCTGACCGCGGTGTTCCTGATCGTGATCATGGGCTCCACCCACGGCAAGGCACCGGCCGGGTTCGCCCCGCTGGCGATCGGCCTGTCGCTGACCCTGATCCACCTGATCAGCATCCCGGTCACCAACACCTCGGTGAACCCGGCCCGCTCCACGGCCGTTGCCTTCTTCGCCGGCAGCGGTGCGGTCAGCCAGTTGTGGCTGTTCTGGGTCGCCCCGTTGCTGGGTGGCGCGATTGGCGGCCTGATCTACAAGTGGATCGGCAACGACCGCTGATCCCCGCAGCAACCATTGCGGCCGACCCTCGGCCGCAATGGTTGCGCTTGCAACCGCGAATTGTGCGATTGCTCACGTTCCGTTAAGGTTGAGTTGACCGTCCGTGCACATGCCGGATGGGGGGCGTCCGGGGATGGGATGCCATGGTCGCCGGCTCTGCTGGCGAAGCCAACCAATTCATCACCTTGGGGGATGCATGAAGTTCGTGCCTGTCATGTTGTCGAGCCTGCTTTTCGCTGCGGCCCAGGCCGCCGCGCAGGCGCCGTCCGAATGTCCTTCGCTGCCGGCCGGCAGCGGTCTGCAGTGGCAGCTGCAGGTGCAGGCCGATTTCCTGGTCTGCCGCGCCAGCACCCCTGATGGCCGCGAAGTGCTGAGCCTGATGCTCAGCGCGCGTGACCCGTCCATTCCGCTGAACCGCTCGCTGCGGCAGGAAAAAGGCAGCTTCGGCGGTGAATCGCTGTACTGGTACCAGCCCGACCTGGGCGGCCAGCAACCGCCGGGGTATGCCGAACGGCGCATCAGCGTGGTCAAGCTCGACAAGGGGCGTTACGCGCAGATTTCGCTGTATCCGGACAGCGCGCAGGAGCTGGGGTCACTGCAACAGCTGGCGCAGGGCATGAGCCTGACCCCGTCGGCCGTGGCCGCCGGGCGCTGAGGATGACGGGGATGACTGCTTGGCAGCATCCCCGCAGCGCGACCCCATCCAACGGTTGTGCCGGTCGCTGGCCGGCACCCCGATCCGCCTCCATGCGAGGCAGTTGCCGGCCAGCGGCCGGTACTACGTCAGAACTTGCCTTCCTGGAAATCGACGAAGGCCTGCATCAGTTCCTGCCGCGTGTTCATCACGAACGGCCCGTGGCGCATCACCGGTTCGCGCAGCGGACGGCCGGCCACCAGGATCAGGCGCGCGCCTTCATTGCCGGCCGAGATGTGCAACTGCTCGCCACCGCCCAGCACCGCCAGTTCCTGGCGGGCGACGTCGCGCGCGGCGTCCTGCTCACCCACGGTCACGCCACCTTCGAATACGTACGCAAAGGCGTTGTGCCCTTCCGGCAGCGCATAGGTCCAGGCACGGTCGGGCGCCAGCGTGATGTCGAGGTAGAGCGGGTCGGTGGCCGGTTGCACGATCGGGCCGCGGGTGCCATCGACCGTGCCAGCAATCACCTTCACCTCCACGCCCGCTTCCGGGTGCACCACCGGAATCCGCTCAGGCGCGAACTCCTGGTACTTCGGCTCGGTCATCTTCTCCTTCGCCGGCAGGTTCACCCACAGCTGGAAGCCACGCATCTGCCCGCTTTCCTGCTCGGGCATCTCCGAGTGCACCAGGCCGCGGCCAGCGGTCATCCACTGCACACTGCCCGGGGTCAGCAGGCCTTCGTTGCCATGGTTGTCGCGATGCCGCATGCGCCCGTCGAGCATGTAGGTGACGGTCTCGAATCCGCGGTGCGGATGCTCCGGGAAACCGGCGATGTAGTCCTCGGCGCGGTCTGTGCCGAATTCATCGAGCAGCAGGAACGGATCAAGGTCGGGCAGCGTCGGGCCACCGATGACGCGGGTCAGGCGCACGCCGGCACCGTCGGAGGTGGGCATGCCACGGATGGTCCGCAGCACGCGGACCGGTTCGGGAAAGCTCATGGCGACTCCTGTTGGATGGATGCCACTGAAGATGGACGCCGCACGGCCACACGCCAATGGACGGCGCCGCAACCGATTGTTCCATCCCTGATGTTCGCTGCACGTCAGCACAACAAGCGTACGACCAAAGTACTACCGCCGATTCGTCCTGTGCCAATTGACCCTGTCGAGGGCACGCGGGACTCTTTGACTGTCTTTCCGGGAGAGAGCACCTCATGAAAGGGTTTTCCAAAATAGGCTGGGCGGCCCTCGCCCTGCTCGGCGCCTTCTGTCTGGGCACCGTGGCCCTGCGCCGCGGCGAACACATCAATGCGCTGTGGATCGTCGTCGCCGCGGTTTCGCTGTACCTGGTGGCGTACCGCTTCTACAGCCTGTTCATCGCCAACAAGGTGATGCAGCTGGATCCGACCCGGGCCACGCCGGCGGTGATCAACAACGATGGCCTGGACTACGTGCCGACCAACAAGCACGTATTGTTCGGCCACCACTTCGCCGCCATCGCCGGCGCCGGCCCGCTGGTCGGCCCGGTCCTGGCCGCGCAGATGGGCTACCTGCCTGGACTGCTGTGGCTGGTGGTGGGCGTGGTGCTGGCCGGTGCGGTGCAGGACTTCATGGTGCTGTTCCTGTCCAGCCGACGCAACGGCCGTTCGCTGGGCGACCTGGTAAGAGAAGAGATGGGCCAGGTACCCGGCACGATCGCGTTGTTCGGTGCGTTCCTGATCATGATCATCATCCTGGCGGTGCTGGCGATGGTGGTGGTCAAGGCGCTGGCCGAAAGCCCGTGGGGCATGTTCACGGTAATCGCGACGATGCCTATCGCCATCCTGATGGGCGTGTACATGCGCTATATCCGCCCCGGCAAGATCGGCGAGATCTCGGTGGTCGGCCTGATCCTGCTGCTGGCCGCGATCTGGTACGGCGGCAAGGTCGCCGCCGACCCGGTGTGGGGCCCGGCGTTCACGTTCACCGGCACCCAGATCACCTGGATGCTGATCGGCTACGGCTTCGTCGCATCGGTGCTGCCGGTGTGGCTGTTGCTGGCCCCGCGCGACTACCTGTCGACCTTCCTCAAGATCGGCACGATCATCGCGCTGGCCGTCGGCATCCTGATCGTGATGCCGGAACTGAAGATGCCGGCGCTGACCCAGTTCGCCGCCAGTGGCGACGGCCCGGTGTGGAAAGGCGGCATGTTCCCGTTCCTGTTCATCACCATCGCCTGCGGTGCCGTCTCTGGTTTCCATGCGCTGATCTCCTCCGGCACCACGCCGAAGCTGCTGGCCAATGAAGCGCACATGCGCTACATCGGCTACGGCGGCATGCTGATGGAATCGTTCGTGGCGGTGATGGCGCTGGTCGCGGCCTCGATCATCGATCCGGGCATCTACTTCGCGATGAACAGCCCGGCGGCGGTGATCGGCGCCGATGCGGCGTCGGCGGCGCACTACATCACCAACACCTGGGGCTTCACCATCACGCCGGAGCAGCTGACGGCGACCGCGGCGGCGATCGGCGAGCCGACCATCCTGCATCGTGCAGGTGGCGCACCGACACTCGCGGTGGGCATCGCGCAGATCCTGCACGAAGCGATCCCCAGTGGCAGCGATGCAATGATGGCGTTCTGGTACCACTTCGCGATCCTGTTCGAAGCATTGTTCATCCTGACCGCGGTGGACGCCGGCACCCGTGCCGGACGCTTCATGCTGCAGGACCTGCTGGGCAACTTCGTCCCGGCGCTGAAGAAGACCGAGTCGTGGACCGCCAACATCATCGGCACCGCCGGCTGCGTGGCGCTGTGGGGCTACCTGCTCTACACCGGTGTGGTCGATCCGTTCGGCGGCATCCAGACCTTGTGGCCGTTGTTCGGCATCTCCAACCAGATGCTGGCCGGTATCGCGCTGATGCTGGGCACGGTAGTGCTGTTCAAGATGAAGCGCGACCGCTATGCGTGGGTCACTGCGGTACCGGCGGTATGGCTGCTGATCTGCACCACCTATGCTGGCTTCATCAAGATCTTCGACAGCAACCCGGCGCAGGGTTTCCTGGCACAGGCACACAAGTTCCAGGCCGCGCTCGCCAGCGACACGATCACGGCGCCGGCCAAGTCGGTGGCGCAGATGAAGCAGATCGTGGTCAACGCCTACGTCAATACCGGCCTGACCGCGCTGTTCCTGCTGGTGGTGGGCGCAGTCCTGGTGTATTCGATCAAGACCATCCTGGCGGCACGCCGCAATCCGCAGCGCAGCGACCGCGAGACCCCTTACGTGGCGCTGAAGCCGCATGAAATGGTGGATCTGTGATGAGTACGCAACTGGTTCCCGCCGGCCAGTACCAGGCGCACCGCCGCATCTGGCGGCGCCTGGTGCAGACCGCACGACTGTGCTGTGGCATTCCTGATTACGACAACTACGTCCGGCATATGCTGGAAAAGCATCCGGACCAGGAGCCGATGGACTACAAGACGTTCTTCCGCGAGCGCCAGGAAGCGCGCTACGGCGGACGCAATGGTGGCCGCTGCTGTTGATGCTCGGGTTCGACAGCGCTGCAGCGGCCTTCAGTAGATCCACGCCATGCGTGGATGAAGACCGCCGCTGATCGAATGGTGTCCGGGGTCAGATCCGTTTCCTCCGGGAAACGGATCTGACCCCTTCTTTGAAAGAATGCCGAGCGCGTGCTCGGCCCTACATGGGCAAAGTGGGTTCGCGGCGCACGCCGCAAACCCGCAACAGGAACGTCCGGTCAGAACTCAGGCGCCGGCCATCCACTTCAGGATCAGGCCGGTGACATAGGCCAACCCGGTACCGGTGGCATAGCCCACCGTCCCCAGCAGCACCCCCACAGGCGCCAGCGTCGGATGGAAGGCCGCCGCCACCACGGGAGCCGAGGCGGCCGCCCCGATGTTGCCCTGCGAACCGATCGCGAAGAAGAACAACGGCGCGCGCAGCAGCTTGGCCACCCCCCACAGCACCAGCACATGGGTGGCCATCCAGATCGCGCCGAGCAGGAACAGCCACGGCCGATCCAGCAGCGACAGCAGGTTCATCTGCATGCCGATGCAGGCGATCAGGAAGTACAGGAACACCGTGCCCAACCGCGAAGCGCCTGCGGCTTCCAGCCGGCGCGCACGGGTGAAGCTCAGGCCCAGGCCCATCGCCGTGGACAGCAGGATCACCCACACGAACTGGCTGTCCAGGCTGAACTGGCTGGCCCAGCTGACGTTGGCCTTGAACCAGCCCGACAGCGGTGCGGCGATGGCGTGGGCCAGGCCGACGCCACCCAGTGCCACGCCGACGATCACCATCAGGTCGGTCATGCTGGGAATGCGCGCGTTCTGTGCCTCGTAGGCGCTGATGCGTGCCTTCATCTCGTCGATGGCACGCGTATCGGCCCCGTTGCGGGTGTCGATCTGCTGCGCGCGGTTGGCCAGGAACAGCAGGATCGCCATCCACAGGCTGGCGCAGGCCACGTCGACCACGGCGAACTGCCCGAAGGTGGTGGCATCGGTGCCGAACACTTCGCGCATGGCGACCATGTTGGCGCCGCCACCGATCCAGCTGCCGGCCAGCGCGGCCATGCCGGCCCAGGTATCGCCGGCCACCGTTTCCGGATGGATCAGCTTCATCAGCTGGAAGGAGACAATCGCACCGAGCATGATGCCAGCGGTACCGGCACAGAACACAAGCAACAGCTTCGGCCCCAGCTTGATGACGCCCTTGAGGTCGATCGACAGCGTCAGCAGGACCAGCGCGGCCGGCAGCAGCACGTCACGCGCGACCGGGTTGTACAGCGAGGTGTTGTGGCCATCGATGACACCGGCGGTGTTGTAGATGGCGGGGATGAAGTAGCACAGCAGCAGTGCCGGCACCCAGGCGAAGATCTTCTTCAACAGCGGGGTCGGACCACTGGCGGCCCAGAAGATCAGGGCCAGGGTGGCGGCAATCAGGCCCAGTCCAACGATATCGTTGCTGATCAGGGCAGTAGCGGGTTCGGTCGGCATGGGATCCTCTGTCGATCGAAGGAGCGGGAAAAAAAAGCGCCGCATGAAGCGGCGCAGGTCGAGATTAACATTGTCTTCACGTCGGGTCATGCCGCAGCGCGGAGCAGGTCGGCCGTCCGATCAGGCGGGGCGCGAAGCGCCGAAGTCCAGGGTGACACGCGTCCCGCGCGGTTGGCGGGGCTGCAACTGCAGCGTCCAGCCCAGGTGCTCGCACAGCCGCGCGATCAGGTCCAGGCCGATGCCACTGCCTCGATCGGCACGCTCGCCGCGGGCCATGCGCGCGTGGATCGCCGCGATCTCCTCCGGACTCATCCCATGCCCGGGGTCCTGCAGGGTCAGTACCGCCGACGAACTCAGCTGCAGCTCGATATGGCCGCGGCCGCTGTTTTCGATGGCATTGCGCAGCAGGTTGCCGATCGCCGCCTGCACCACCGCCAGCGGCGCGACGATATCCACCGGCGCAGCCTGGATGCCGATGCTCAGGTCCTTGTCGCCGAGCAGGTGGCGATGGTCGTCGACGATCTCCGGCAGCAGCTGGTCCAGTGCGATGCGCTCGGCACGCGCGGCCAGGCGCGCAGGATCACGCGCCAGCACCAGCAGCAGCTCGATCAGCTGCTCCACGCTCTGTGCCGTGCGCAGGACCCGCTGCATCTGTTGGCGGGCACGTTCGGGCAGGCCCGGTTGCTCCAGCGCCAGCTCGGCTGCACCGGTCATCACTGCGATCGGCGTGCGCAGTTCGTGGCTGGCGGTACTGATGAAGACCCGCTCACGCTCGACGAACTGCTCGTTGCGGTCCAGGTAGTCGTTCAGCGCATCGGCGATGGTGTGCAGCTCGGAACTGCCGCGCGGGTCGACCTCGATGCGCTGGCCCTGAACGCCCGGCCGCAATGCGCCGATGTGCTGGGCCAGCAGGCTCAACGGGCGCACCATGCGTTCCATGCCGAAAGACGCCATCAGCACGGTGACGAAGATCATGATCACCCCGGCCAGCATCACCCAGCGCGTGGCGAACTGCTCCAGGTCATGGAAGTCGGAGATGTCCAGCGCCAGCGCGACCCGTCCCATCGACCGGGTCTCGCGCACCATCACCGCCGTCTCCCGGCCTTTGATCATCACGCCGTCGTGAAGGCCCGGATGCAGCGTACGCAGGCTGTCAGGCAGGTTGACTGCATCGAAGCGGTACAGGCTGAGCGTGTCCGAATCCTGCCAGCGATAGTGCGGTTCATGCTCGACGTGCTCGACGATGCTGTCCAGTTCGGAGTTGAGCAGCGCACGCCAGGCGGCATGTTCGGCGTGTTCGTGCACGTAGTTGCCGACGCTGAACACAGCGATCGACAGCAGGGCCAGGTAGCCCAGCAACCACCACACCACGCGCCGGTACAGCGGGCCCGGCCTACGCGCCTTCATCATCATCCTTGCCTGCATCGGCGGCCGCGGTCACCGCAAGGCGGTAACCAACCCGCGGCAGGGTGTGGATCAGCTTGTCGGCAAACGGACCATCGACGCTGCGGCGCAGCTCATAGACATGCGAGCGCAGCAGGTCACCATCCGGTGGCTCGTCGCCCCACAGGGCGAACTCCAGCTGTTGGCGGGTGACCGCACCGGGGCTGGCGCGCATCAGCACCTCCAGCAGCTTCCGGCAGGCCGGGTAGAGGTGGAGCACCTGACCACCCCGCTGGGCTTCGAGGGTCGCCAGGTCCAGCACCAGGTCGCCCACCTGCAGGCGCTTGCGCGGGTTCCGGCCCTGCGCACGCAGCAGCAGCGCCTCCAGCCGAACTTCCAGCTCGGGCAGGGCGAACGGCTTGGTCAGGTAATCGTCGGCACCCGCGCGGAAGCCGGTGATCTTGTCCGGCAGTTCGTCGCGCGCGGTCAGCATGATCACCGGCACCTCCGAAGCCTGCTCGGCGCGCAGGCGACGCAGCACCTCCGGCCCCTCCATGCGCG
The DNA here is from genome assembly GCF_047520985.2 of Stenotrophomonas sp. BR163. Classification (NCBI taxonomy): domain Bacteria; kingdom Pseudomonadati; phylum Pseudomonadota; class Gammaproteobacteria; order Lysobacterales; family Lysobacteraceae; genus Stenotrophomonas; species Stenotrophomonas sp. BR163. Next base: position 103,060 of record NZ_JAXBRE020000003.1, on the reverse strand, counting down.
GCAGCATCCAGTCCAGGATCACCGCGTCGTAGGGATGGCTGCCGGCCAGGTGCAGGCCGGTGATGCCGTCCGGGGCCACGTCGAGCACGTGCCCGCGCGACTCGAAGTAGTCGAACAGGTTGGCCACCAGCTGGCGGTTGTCCTCGATCACCAACAGACGCATGCACGAAACATCCACGGAACTTCGTACCATGGTAGCGCTGCCCATGTCGGAATGCGGTCGCCCCGGCCTCCTCTGACGCTTTTCCAACCCCCGCCACCTCAGAATGGCCGTTTTGCTCCCGGAGCCTGCCGTGCCCGTAGTCCTGCCCCGCCGTTGGCGCCTGCCCCTGTTGTGGCTGTTGATCGTTGCTGCGCTGGCAGCGGGGATCGGCCTTCGGCAGCCGCAGCCACCGGACGAGCCGCGCTTCGTGCTGGCGGCCCGCACCATGGTCGAGAGTGGGCAATGGCTGCTGCCGCACCGGGGCGTGGAGCTGTATGCGGAGAAGCCACCGGTCTTCATGTGGCTGCAGGCGGCGGCCTACGAGATCGTCGGCAGCTGGCAGTGGTCGTTCCTGCTGCCATCGCTGCTGGGCGCCCTGCTCAGCCTGTGGTTGGTGTCGGATCTGGCACGCCGACTGTGGTCACCGCGGCATTCCCTGTACGCCCTGGCGGCGCTGTTCTGCACCCTGCAGTTTGGCCTGATGGCCAAGCGCGCGCAGATCGACATGGTGCTGGTCGGCATGACCACGGTGGCCCTGTGGGGCTTGATGCGCCACCTGTGCGAACGCCGCAACCTGGCTGCCTTGTGGCTGGCGGGGTTCGCCGCTGGCCTCGGCACGGTGACCAAAGGCGTGGGTTTCCTGCCGCTGCTGATGGTCCTGCCGTGGTTCGGCTGGTGGCTGTACCAGCGTCGCCGCGGGCGCAGCGTTGACGGCCCCCACCCGGCAACGCTGCTGTGGCTGATCCCGGCCTTCCTGCTGGGCGTGTCGGTGTGGCTTGCGCCGCTGGGCTGGGCCCTGCTGCACACGCCCAGCGCCGAACTGCAGGCCTACGCGCATGAGCTGTTGTTCAAGCAGACCGGTACCCGCTATGCCAACGCCTGGCACCATCGCCAACCGGCCTGGTACTACCTGCAGGTGATCCTGACCCTGTGGCTGCCGGGCAGCCTGCTGCTGCCGCTGCTGTTCAAGCCGTGGTGGCGCCGCATCCGCCGGGGCGACCGCCGGCAGTGGCTGCTGCTGGGCTGGGCGCTGCTGGTGCTGGTGTTCTTCAGCGCCAGCCCGGGCAAGCGCGAGGTCTATGTGCTGCCGATGCTGCCTGCGATGGCACTGGCGGTTGCGCCGTTGTTGCCGGGCTTGCTGCGCCGGCTGTGCGTGCGCCGCTATTTGTTCGGCTACAGCGTGGTGCTGATGCTGGCCACCGGCGTGCTCGGCGTGATGCTGATGACCGAGCACCCGTGGGCCTTGGCGCAACTGGAGCGCCGGGCCATGCCCGATACGCTGCTGCCGGTGCTGGGTGATGGCCTGCTGACCTTCGCCATCGCGCTGGCCACCTTGGCCGTCTGGTTGCGGGTGCGCCGCGCCACGACACTGGTGCTGCTGACCCACGGCATGCTGTGGATGCTCTACGGCCTGGTGCTGATCCCGGCACTGGATCCCTACGCATCGGCATCGGCGCTGATGCGCCGCGTCGGCGCGCGGATCGGTCCGGACGCCGAACTGGCGCTGGTCGCCTGGCGCGAGCAGAACCTGCTGCAGGCTGACCGCCCGGTACGCGAGTTCGGCTTCAAGCGGCCCTGGGCCGAGCAATGGCACGATGCCGGCCCCTGGCTCGCCGAAGCGCCGGACAAGCGCTGGCTGCTGGTGCTGGACGATGCAATGAGTCCCTGCGTGGACCCGGCCAAAGTGATCGACATCGGCATGGCCAACAGGAATCGTTGGCAACTGCTTCCCGGTACGGCCTGGGACCCGCAATGCCACGCCGAACGGGCCGGCTCGACCGCCGAAGAAGACTGAACGTTGACTCGTGCCGGGGAAATCATTAACCCGGTGCGAACGGGCGTCCGACCCTTCTCCGACATGCAGGTGACGAGCATGACTGCGGATTCCCAAACCGCCCTCCCCCAGCATGCCCGTCCGTCCCCTTGATTCGATCGCGCCGCTTGCGTCATCGCCACTGGCGTCAAGATTCGCCGTAACTCACTTTTGGCTGCCTGTCGCAATCGGTCTGCCCGTGTTTGCGCTGCTGATGGGGTTCGGCGGCGACCAGTGGGTGGCCGATCACCTGTTCCGCCTTGAGGGCAGCCGATGGGTGCTACAGGACGCCTGGATCACCCGCACGGTGGTGCACAAGGCCGGCAAATGGCTGAGCACGTCAGCGGCCTTGGTCGCGATCCTGCTGTGCTTCCACCACTGGCGTAAAGGACGCGATCACAGCCTGCGGTGGGCGCTGCTTTATGTCGTACTTGCCGTGGCGCTGGGCACCGGCGTGATCTCCCTGCTGAAGTCACTGGTGCCGATGGAATGCCCTTGGGACTTGCTGCGCTACGGCGGCCACCAGCCATTTATCGGGCTTTTCACCGCACGCCCCGCTGGCATGGCCGCGCAGGCCTGCTTCCCGGCCGGGCACGCCAGTGCCGGCTACGCCTGGCTGTGCCTGTACTATTTCGCCCTCCTATGGCGCCCGTCGTGGCGCTGGGCCGGGTTGTGGATCGGCCTCTGCGCCGGTTTGGTGTTCGGCATCGGCCAGCAGCTGCGCGGTGCGCATTTCCTTTCGCATGACGTCGCCACTGCATTGATCTGCTGGCTGCTTTCGCTCGGCCTCTATCTGATCGTCAAGCGCGTCCTGACACACCGTCAACTGAACCATGCCAACCGCCAGGAGGCAAACGCATGAGCGCATCGGTCCAACGGCCCGCCCGCCTCCCCGCCCTTGCGGGTCTGCGCCACTGGCGGCCGCAGCTGTCCACCGAAGCGCTGATCGCGCTGACCAGCCTGTTCTTCGCGGTGGCCGGCAATGGCCTGTTCTGGCACAGCGCTATGGCCAGCCATCCAGGCAGCCTGCGCTACGCGCTTTCGCTGCTGCTGTTGCTGCTGGGTGCTCACGGCGTGCTGCTGGGCATCCTGGTCTGGCGCTGGAACGCCAAGGTGGTGATCAGCCTGTTGCTGCTGGTGACCGCATTCGCCGCACACTACATGAGCCGCTACCACATCTACCTGGATGCGGACATGCTGCGCAACGTGCTGGCGACGGACCCGAAGGAAAGCCGCGAGCTGATGACCGTGTCGCTGCTGTGGCCGGTGCTGTTGCTGGCCGTGTTGCCGATGGCGGTGTTGTGGCGCGTGCAGCTGCGTCGCCGCAGCTGGGGCCGCAGCCTGCTGTGGCGGCTGGGCTTCCTGCTGGTGGCCGCGGTGACCGCCGTCGGCGGCGCGTTGATCTCGTTCCAGGATGTTTCAGCACTGATGCGCAACCAGCGCGAAGTGCGTTACCTCGCCACCCCGGCCAACGTGCTGCTGGGCATGCCGCGTGCGCTGCGTGGCGACAACCCGGTGCAGCGCGCACCGAAGCTGCCGATCGGCACCGACGCCAAGGCCACTCCGCGAGCGCCGGCCAGCAAGCCGCGCCTGCTGGTGATCGTCATGGGCGAGACCGTGCGTGCGCAGAACTGGGGCCTCAACGGTGGCCGCAACACCACCCCGGAACTGGCGCAGGCCAGCGTGATCAATTTCCCGGACATGCATTCGTGCGGCACCAGCACGGAAGTCTCGCTGCCGTGCCTGTTCTCGCCGTGGGGCCGCCACGACTACGACGAGAAGAAGATCCGTGCGCACCAGTCGCTGCTGCACGTACTGAACCGCGCCGGCATCGCGCCGCTGTGGCGTGACAACCAGTCCGGCTGCAAGGGCGTGTGCGAGGGCCTGGACTTCCAGTCATTGTCCGACGCCACCACACCCGGCCTGTGCGCCGATGGCCGCTGCATGGACGAGATCCTGCTGCAGGACCTGGCCACCCAAGTGCGGGCCAAGCCCGGCGACCGGGTCGTGGTGCTGCACCAGCTGGGCAACCACGGCCCGGCCTATTTCGAGCGCTATCCGCCCGCGTTCCGCCGCTTCACCCCGACCTGCGACACCCGTGACATCGGCCGCTGCTCGCGCGACGAGATCACCAACAGCTATGACAACGCGGTGTTGTACACCGATCATTTCCTGAGCAAGACCATTGGTACCCTGCAGGGCATGCAGGATTACGACACGGCGATGATCTACCTGTCCGACCATGGTGAATCGCTGGGCGAGAAGGGCCTGTTCCTGCATGGCGTGCCGTATGCGATCGCACCGGCCGAGCAGACCCGCGTACCGATGACGATGTGGTTCTCGCCGGGCTTCGCCAGCAGCCGTGGGTTGGACCTGCAGTGCGTGCGCAAGCGTTCGGCGGCCTATACCGACCACGACAACCTGTTCCCGTCGGTGCTGGGCCTGATGCAGGTTAAGACGGCGCTGTACGAGCGCGACCGCGACGTGTTCGCCAACTGCGAAGGTTGAGGGGTGTTTGGCAGGGCTTGCAGCCCTGCACCTGCAGGGGCAACGGCAACGGCCGAAGCAACAGCAGAAGCGGGTTTCCTGAGGGGTGGCGGGGTGGGTCCGGTTGCGGGGGACGCTGCAAGTACGTCCATGTAAGCTCGGTCGCCGCATCCATGCGGCTCACGCCCCCGCAACCGGACCCACCCCGCCTTCGACAGATTTCCACGATCTGCCGGAACGGCATGAGCTGCTCTTGGTGGGTGTCGACCTTGGTCGACACGTCTGGGTCGGCACGGGGTCGGATCCCGTTGCTTCGCAACGGGCTCTGACCCCATGCGTAGATGGCGTGGTCTGTTCGATTCATTGATTCCTGATGCGTGACTGGCTTTACGGAGCCTGCCTCGACGCCAGGCCGTGGCGGCGGTCATCGCAATGACATGTGCCCCCGGTACGGTTTGAGCCCGCTTGCGGGTCGCGCGCGGGCCGGGGTTCCGGTCGTGGTGCGCGTCCACTGCAGCTGCTGTCGCTGCCGAGGGTCATGTGTTCTACGTCAGGGGGCTGAATGGACACCATGCGGTCAGAACTTGGAAGGTGGCCATCGCCGCATGGCTGCTGCTGTCCTTTGCCGCTGCCGCACAGGACGCGGTTCATGCCTACGACATCCCTGCGCAGCCGCTGGAACAGGCGGTCGAGCGCTTCAGTGTCATCAGTGGGTGGTCGGTGATGTATCCCGGCGACCTTGCTTCGGGCCGCAGCAGCCATGCGCTGCGCGGGAGCCTGGCGCCGCTTGCGGCGCTGGAGTCGCTGCTGCAGGACACCGGGATCGAGGCCGAGGTGATCGGCGAGCAGCGCGTGGTGCTGCGCCGGGGCATGCCTTCGGCCGCAGAACCCGGTGTTGGCGTGGGGCTTCCCGAGGCCGAACGTCGGCGTCGCTACGGCGGGTTGCAGCAGCGGCTGCGTGCGGCGTTCTGTGACGACCCGGAGATTGCGCCCGGCCGCTATGCCGCAACGCTGCGCTTCCGCATCGATGGCGCGGGCCAGGTGAGCGAGCCCGAGCTGCTGTCCGGCAGTGGCAGTGATCGCCGCGACGCACGCCTGCTGCAGGCGCTGCACGGCCTGGTGCTGGCGGCCGACGCCGCCGCGCTGCCACAGCCGGTGACGCTGCAGATCCGTCCTTCCGGCACCGACCACGACTGCGGCCGGCGCGCGCCCCATCCATGACTTCAAGGATTCGAACATGAACAACGGTACGGCTGGGGCGGTTGATCTAATGGACCACCTTCTGGGTGCCTACGACGAGCTGAAACGCCGGTTGGTGCGCAAGCTCGGATCGGAAGAGCTGGCCGGCGACGCGCTGCAGGACACGTGGATGCGCCTGAGTGCGCGCCGTGACCGCTTGGACGCGGTGCAGAACCCTGCGGCCTACCTGCTGCGGATGGCGATGAACACCGTGATCGACCGCCAACGCGCAGACCACCGCCTGCTGAGCCTGGAGGAGGTGGATACGCTGATGGACATGGCCGACCCGGGGCCGGGGCCGGCGCAGGCGGCCGAGCTGGACTTCGCGCTGGAAGACATGGTCGGCCTGCTGCAGCGCATGCCCGAGCGCCGTCGTCGCATCCTGCTGGCGATCCGCGTTGATGGGCTGCAGCAGCGCGACGTGGCCGACCACCTCGGTGTGTCGCTGCGGTTGGTGCAGCGGGAGCTGAAGGCAGCCCAGGACTACCTGGCCGAACGCGGCGGGCAGGGGCGCCAGGTGCGGTTCTGAGCGACGGCATCCGTCTACACTTTGACGCCGAGCAGAACCCCGCAGCGTGCGGGTCCGGCATGAGCTCCCATGGATCCTGACGACCGCCCGCAACGCCCGCTGGATGCCGTTGAGCGTCAGGCCCACGCGTGGGTGGTGCGGCTGACCTCGGGCGAGGCGACCGCTGCCGATGGGCGCCGGTTCCGTGCATGGTGCGAGTCCGACCCGCGTCATCGTGAAGCGTTTGGCCGTGCGCGCCGGCAGTGGGAGCAGGTGCGGCTGGCCGGCGAGCGACTGCCCGCCGCCGCGCGCCAACCGGTCGCGCCGACGCCGGCCCAGCGCTGGAGCCGGCGCGCCTTCCTGGGCGCTGCGGTGGCGGCGCCGGCCAGCCTGGTGGTGGTGGCGGCGCTCCGCCCGCCGCTGGGATTGTGGCCGTCGGTGACGGCGATGGCGGCCGATTTCCACACCGGCACCGGTGAACGACTACAGATCGCGCCCTTGCCGCAGCTCAAGATCGAACTGGATACGCAGAGCAGCCTGCGCCGCCGCGCGCACGCGCAGGGCGAAGGCTTCGAGCTGGTGCAGGGCCAGACCGCGATCGAAGCCGGCGCTGGCCTGCGCCTGGCGCTGTTCGCGGACCCGGGTTGCGTGATTGCCGATGAAGGTGCGGTGCGCCTGGACGTGCGCAACACCCACGGCCAGGTACGCGTGACCTGCCTGCAGGGTAGCGCCCGTATCGAGCACCCGCAGGGCCGCCTGCAGCTGCAGGCCGGCCAGCAGACCCGGTACGACGAGCGCCTCAGTGGCGTCGTGGCCGAGGCCGTGGCTTCGGAAGTGAGTGCCTGGACCGAAGGCATGCTTGTGTTCCGCCGTGCACCGCTGCGCGAGGTGGTGGACGAGATCAACCGTTACCGGCGGGGCAAGGTACTGCTGGGTGAATCGGCATTGGCGCGCGCGCCGGTCAGTGGCCGCTTCCGCATCGATGATCCGGATGCGGCGCTGGAGCAGCTGCGACTGACGATGTCGCTGGATCTGCGTCGCTTTCCGGGTGGCATCGCCGTCCTTGGATAGATGAAGGCGCTGGCCGTGCGCACCGCAGCCAGGCTGTTGCAAGCGAGGAGAAGCCAAGGATGCGCAACGAGACCATCGGTGTGCTCGATCTGCGTCGCAATCTGTCTGCATTGCTGGAAACCACCCAGCGAAGGCCCCTGATGGTGCATCGTTATGGTTCGCCCTGGGTGTGCGTGGTGTCTGACGCGCAGTGGCAGCAGCAGGCGGTGCTGCTGGACTTCAATCCGCAGTCACACCCACTGGCGATGCTGCTGCGGTTGCAGCAGCAGGAGATGCCCTTGGTTGAATCCGGTGCGCTGCCGCCTGCGGCGCTCGCACGCGCACTGCTGTTGGCGGACATGCATGGCATCGACGGTCTCACGCAGCTGCATGAGCAGGTACTGCATCATCGGCTCTGGCACTGGTTCGTGGCGGGCGCCCATGGGGTGATGGACGGGTGGCAGCTGCCCGCACTGCGCGTTGCGCTGGCGTCATGGTGCGATGACGTGGACATGACCGATGCGCTGGTCGCATTCGCTGCCCGCAGCGACGTGGCGGTACTGGCCCGGCGTTGTGGGGGTGACGCACCGCGGCTGCAGCGCGAAGCCTGCAGGCGGATGACGCTGCGATGACGTTGCCGATGAAGCGCCACCCCGTGCACAGAGTTGCATTCGCGGTGTCGCTTCAGCTGCCTTGCTGACGTCTTCTCCAGAGTACGACGCACCACGCGTCGCGGAGCACGGGCGGCGCAGATGGAAGACAGTCGCAGGATCAGCATGCTGGAGCTGGATCGCCACCTGAGCCAGTCACTGGAGCAGGCACGGCACACGCCCCTGAACGTGCAGCGTTACGGGCGCTCGTGGGTCTGGGTGCTGTCCAGTGACGCCTGGGCGGACGCGGCGCGCTGGGCGGCACTGGACAGCAGTGCGCATCCACTGGCGGCACTTCGAAAGGCCCTCGACCTGCGGCTGTGGCCCTGGCCCGAGGCGGCCATGAGCGCGCTGCCGCTTGGCGCAGCCGATGCGCGACTGCTGCAACGTGCGGCCCTGCTGGTGAACGTGCGTGACCTCAACAGTGCGCAGCGTGTGTACGACGACCTGCGCTACCACCAGGCCTACCGCATGTTCATCGGCCTCGACCACGGCACCGCGTGGTCGCCGACGCAGTGCATGCGCCTGCTGCAGGCGTGCGTGCATCCGTTGCTGCGCGAGTGCATCGACCAAACACTGGCCAGCGTGCCGCCGCACCTGCTCGAGGCGGCACGCATGCCGGCTGCACGTGCGCCCGCACAGGCAACCGCGCAGCGAATCGCAGGCGGATGTTTATCGTACTGACACATGCACCGCTGACCATGGTGCAGCGGTCTCTTCCAGGATGACGAGGGCGGAACAATGGCAAGGCAGGCAGGTGGTCGCAGGGCTCGGCAGCAGGGCTTCAGCCTGATCGAGATCATGGTGGTGGTGGTGATCATCGGCATCCTTGCCGCGCTGATCGTGCCGCGGCTGATGGACCGTCCGGACCAGGCGCGTGTGGTGGCGGCGCGCCAGGACATCGCGGCGCTGATGCAGGCGCTGAAGTTGTTCAAGCTGGACAATGGGCGCTATCCCAGTGCCGAACAGGGCCTGCAGGCGCTGGTGAAGCCGCCGCAGGGCAGCGGTGCGTTGCCGGTGACGCCGTATCTGGATCGCCTGCCGAATGATCCGTGGGGCCATCCGTACCAGTACCAGGTTCCAGGCACTCATGGCGACATCGATGTGTTCTCGCTGGGTGCGGACGGCAAGCCCGGTGGCGACGCCGGGAACGCAGACATCGGCTCCTGGCAGCTGTGAGGCGTGCTGATGGCAGCCCGGACGCGTTCGATTTCATGCATCCACCAGCGTGGCGTGGCGGTGATCGTCGCCTTGCTGGTGGTGGCATTGGTGGCCGTGATTGCCACTGCGCTGCTGACCCGGCAGTCGGCGCAGCTGCGCGCGCTGCGCGGCGACCAGTTGCGCGCACAGGTACGCATGGCGGTGGATGCGACGCTGGAGCGTGCGGCGCAGCAGCTGCGTGAGGATGTCAAGGAACAGCTGACCACGGTGCGCAGCGGGCGCTGGGCGCGCCCGTTGGAACTGCAGGCGCCATTGCCGGTGCAGCTGCAACTGGTCGATGCGCAGTCGATGTTCAACCTGCGCAACCTGCTGGCACAGGGCAGGCCGGACCCCGAGGCGCGGGGCGCGTTCGTCGCGTTGTGCGCCGGGCAGGGGCTGGGCCAGGGCACCTGCGCATCCGCGGTGGACCACATCCAGGCGCGCCTGCGCGACGGCGATGTGCAGGCGCAGGCACCGCTGCCGCGCGAATCACTGATCGACCAGGCGCTGGTCGGCGCTGACCCGGTGGCGTTGCAGGCGTTGGTGCGGCGCACAGTGGTGTTGCCGGCGCAGACCCTGGTCAACGCCAACACCTGCGACCTGAGCGTCCTGCAGGCGGTGACGCCTGCGGTCGAGCCCGCACGGCTGCAGGCGCTGCTCGCTGAGCGCGACGCCGGCCACTGGCTGCTCAACCGCGGTGACATCGCCAACCGACTCCAACTGAGCAACGAACAGATGGCCGTGCTTCCACTGGGTATCCATAGCGAGTGGTTCCTGGCCGTGGGCCGGGTGCAGGCTGACGGCAGCGCGGTTGATTTTCGCGCGCTGCTCTGGCGCGAGTACCGCGACGACGGGGTACGTGTACAACGGGTGTGGACGAGGATCGGCGCATGACGGTGCAGCTTCGGGTGCGCCTGCCGCCGTTGGCGCACCTGCGCGCCGACAGCGCGGTGGACTGGGCGCGGCTTCACAAGGACGAGGTAGTGGCACACGGTCGCGACACGCTGGCCGCGCTGGGCCTGCGGCATCCGCGGGCTGCGGTGCATGCCTGCCTTGACCCGAACGACCTGATCCTGCTGGAACTGCAGCTGCCGCCGCTGTCCGGGCGCCGCCTGCAGGCGGCGTTGCAGGGCGAGGTGGAGGCCATGCTGCTGGATGACCTGCAGGAGGTGGCGCTGGCCCACGGTGCGCAGGCGGCAGACGGTACGGTTCCGGTGGCCTGGCTCGGCCAGCAGGCCATCGCGCAGGCGCAGCAGCTGCTGGCCTCGTGTGCCCTGCAGCTGCAGGCGTTGTATCCGACGCCACTGCTGCTGCCTTGGCAGGACGGCCACGCCACGCTGCAGGTCAGCGGCGAGCATCTGCTGGTGCGCAGCGGGCGCGATCGGGGACTTGTCCAATGGTATGGCGGACGTGATGCGTCTGCGGTGATACAGGCGTTGGCCACCCGCCTGCAACAGGCCGGCGTGCGGGCCGTGCAATGGATCGACAGCGTACCGCCGGCGTGGCCGGACAGCCTGCCGGGCACCGCCGTCACGCATGAACGGCAGGCCTGTGGCCCTTTGCCGGGGTGGTCATTGCCGCTGCCCGGCGCAGGCCGTCAAGCGCCGCGACTGGCGATCGGCCTGGCACTGGCGGCGGTGCTGCTGGCTGCACTTGGCCTGCAGTGGCAGGTCTCGCGTTGGCGGATCGAGGGTGAGGCGCTGCAGCAGGACATGGCACGGCAGTTCAGCGCACGCTTTCCGGAGATCACCGACGTGGTGGACCCGGTGTTGCAGGCAAGGCGAGCGCTGGCGGTTCCGCCGCCAGCGCCGCCGTTGCCGGCGCTGCAGCGTCAGGTCGCCAGCACGCTGCATGCGGTTCCGGAGCTGGCGGGGCAGGTGCACAGCCTGCACTACCAACCCGGGCAGGTGTACCTGGAGCTGGACGCCGATGCCCAGGCATTGGCCGACGATCCACAGCGGCTTGAGCACTGGCAGCAAGCGGTGCAGGCGCAGGGGCTGCAGCTGGCGCGCGACGCCGGTGGACGCCTGCGGGTGAGCGGAGCGGGACAGTGACGACCCGAACCCTGCGGCTGGGCGAGGGGCTGGCGGGCCTGCAGCAGCGCTGGCAACGCCTGCCACCGCGCGACCGGCTGATGCTGTGGGTGATGGGGGTGGCGCTGCTGGTGGCGGGCCTGTGGTCGTCCTGGCTGGAGCCCCTGCTGAAGCAGCGCACGCACTGGCAGGCCGAACTGCCACGGCTGCAGGCGCAGCATCGCGCACTGGCACCGCTGCTGCGCGCCCGTGAGCGCCAGCAGCTGGCGCAGGGCCAGCATCCGACCCTGGCCGGGCTGCGTGACCAGATCAAGTCCGCCGGTCTGGCTGGCGGCCTGCATATCGAAGCGCGCGACGGGTGCTGGCACCTGCAGGTACGGGCCGTACCCGCCGATGCGCTATGGAACTGGCTGCTGCCGCTGCTGGCCGACCCGGCCATCGAGCTGCAGCAGTTGCAATTGACACGCACAGGGGATGCGAACATGCCGGCGGCAAGGATTTCCGGAAACATCGTGATGGTGGCTCCTGCGGGTGCCCATCCATGAGGGCGATGCGCAGCCTTGCCTGCAGTGCCGCATTGGCACTGATCGTGGGCATGGCCCACGTGCCGGCGCCGGTGGCGGCGCAGGACACAGGTGATGAGCCGGTGCAGCTGAACCTGGTGGATACCGATATCGGTGGCGTGTTGCGCATGGCGGCGCGCTTCACCGGACGCCAGTTCCTGGTCGACCCACGCGTGACCGGCAAGATGACGGTGGTTTCCGATGGCCCGGTCAGCCGTACCCAGGCCTACCAGCTGCTGCTGGGCGCACTGCGCATGAGAGGCTTCGCCGTGGTCGAGAACGGCGGCGTCAGCCGGGTGGTGCCGCAGGCCGATGCCAAGCTGCTCGGTGGCCGGGTGGGTAGCGGTGGTGCAGGGGGCGAGATCGCCACGCGTACGTTTGCGCTGCGCTATGAGAATGCGGCGGCGCTGGTGGCTGTGCTGCGGCCGATGATCAGCCCGGACAACCCGATCACCGCCAATCCAGGCAACAACACCCTGGTGATCACCGACTACGCCGACAACCTGGAGCGCATCGCGAGGGTGATCGCCAGCGTCGACACGCCCGCCGGCATGGACACCGATGTGGTGAAGCTGCAGCAGGGCATTGCGGTGGACGTGGCGGCCATGGTTGCGCCGCTGCTGGATGCGCAGGGCGCCGAGCCGGGCCAGAAGGTGGTGGTGATGGCCGACCCGCGCAGCAACAGCGTGCTGCTGCGTTCCAGCAGCCCAGGCCGCACCCGCCTGGCGCGGCAGCTGGTGGAGAAGCTGGACCGCGCGCAGGACGAGTCCGGCAACCTGCATGTGGTCTACCTGCGCAACGCCCAGGCCAACCAGCTGGCCGGTGTGCTGCGTGGCGTGGTGGCCGGACAGAGCGATGCACCGGCCATGGGCAGCAACGAAGGCATCACCCCACTGCCGGGTGACGCCAACCGTTCCACACCCATCCAGCCGTCGCAGCCGCAGCAGGCCAAGCCCGGAGGCAATGCGCTGGAATCGCAGCGGCTGGACCCGAGCCGGGGCGACCCGATCGATGCAGGAAGCACCGGCTTCAGCCATAACGGCATTTCGGTACAGGCGGACGTGGCCACCAACACCCTGCTGATTTCGGCGCCGGAGCCGGTGTACCGCAACCTTCGGCGGGTGATCGACCAGCTCGACCAGCGCCGTGCGCAGGTGCTGGTGGAAAGCCTGATCGTGGAGGTCAACCAGACCGACGCGGCAGAGCTGGGCGTGCAGTGGATGCTGGGCAATGGCCGTACGTTTGGCGGCACCCATTTCGGGGGCGCTACCGGCGGTAGCGGGCTCAATACCGGTGCGCGTACCACGCTGGACGTGCTGCCCAAGGATGGCCTGAAGATCGGCGTGATCGACGGCACCATCAACCTGCCCGGTGTCGGCCAGATCCTCAACATGAAGGCGCTGGCCACTGCGCTGCAGAGCAAGGGCGGCGCCAACATCCTGTCGACGCCGAACCTGATGACGCTGGACAACGAGGCAGCCAGCATCATGGTCGGCCAGACCGTGCCGTTCGTCAGTGGCCGCTACGTGACCGACGGTGGCGGCGGCAGCAACAACCCCTTCCAGACCATCGTGCGCGAAGACGTGGGCCTGAAGCTGCGGGTGCGCCCACAGATTTCCGAGGGCGGTACGGTGAAGCTGGACATCTACCAGGAAGTCAGCAGCATCGACGCGCAGAGCGCGAACAGCACGGCCGGCATCATCACCAACAAGCGCGCACTCGATACCAGCGTGCTGCTGGACGATGGCCAGATCATGGTGCTCGGTGGCCTGCTGGAAGACAGCGTCAGCCATGGCCGTGATGCGGTGCCGGGGCTGGGGAAGATCCCGGTGCTGGGCGCCTTGTTCCGCAGCGACACGCGCAAGCGCGCCAAGACCAACCTGATGGTGTTCCTGCGCCCGCACGTGGTACGCGACCCGGCCGCCGGACAGCGCCTGACCCGCGACCGCTACGACTACATGCGCAATGCGCAGGCCGGCGCGCAGCCCGTACAGAGCTGGGCCTTGCCCGCGCTGTCCGCGCCGCAGCTGCCACCGCAGGACTTGTCGGTACTCGGCCAGGGCAATGCGCGCGATGGCCACGGCCAGCCGTTGCAGAACACCAGCCTGGCAGCGTTGTATCCGGCCGGTGACGGCGATGCGCAGCTGGTGCAGTTCGCGCAGGGGCTGGAGCCGAGCCGTGCCAGCCAGAGCGTGGCGCAGGTGCGGGCGCTGGGCCTGCAGGCCTACGCGGAGGCGACGCCGGGCGAGGGTGGGCAACGCCTGCGCGTGCGGCTGCCGCGTGATCCGGTGAACTTGGATCCGGCATTGCAGCAGCTGCGCGGGCTGGGCTACACGCCGGAACTGGTGATCGGGCCGTGAGCGCCGTTGTGCCGCTGCCGTACGCATGGGTGCGCAGCCACGGCGTGATGCTGGCAGAAGCCGGTGGCGAGCCGGTGCTGCTCGTCACGGCCGACACGGCGGCGTGGGCCGTGGCCGAGCTGCGCCGGCGGCATGGCCCGCTTCCGTTCCAGACCCTGGATGCGGCGACCTGGCAGCAGCGGTTGGGTGAGCAGTACCGTGACGGCGGTGATGCCGCGGCCGTGGTCGGTGCCGCCGAAAGTGAAGTCGATCTGGACCGGCTGATGCAGGACATGCCGGAGGTCACCGACCTGCTGGATGCGCAGGATGATGCGCCGGTGATCCGCATGATCAACGCGCTGCTGGCACAGGCTGCACGCGACGGTGCCAGCGATCTGCATATCGAGCCGTTCGAGACCCATTCGGTGGTGCGCTACCGGGTGGACGGCACGCTGCGCGACATGGTGCAGCCTCGGCGCGCACTGCACGCAGCGCTGGTGTCGCGCATCAAGATCATGGCCCACCTGGACATTGCCGAGAAGCGCCTCCCACAGGATGGGCGCATCGCGATCCGCGTGGGCGGGCGGCCGCTGGACATCCGTGTTTCCACGGTACCGACCGGGCATGGCGAGCGCGCCGTGCTGCGATTGCTCGAAAAGGATGCCGGCCGCCTGCAGCTGCAGCGCCTGGGCATGGCCGATGACACCCTGGCCACGTTCACCGGATTGATCCGGCAGCCGCACGGGATCGTGCTGGTCACCGGGCCGACCGGCAGCGGCAAGACCACGTCGCTGTACGCCGCGCTGGGCCAGCTCGACAGCAGCACCAGCAATATCCTCACCGTGGAAGATCCGGTGGAGTACGACTTTGCCGGCGTTGGCCAGATCCAGGTCAACGCGCGCATCGGCATGAGCTTCGGCACCGCGCTGCGCGCGATCCTGCGCCAGGACCCGGACACCATCATGATCGGCGAGATACGCGACCTGGAGACCGCACAGATCGCGGTGCAGTCGTCGCTGACCGGGCACGGTGTGCTGGCGTCGCTGCACACCAACGATGCGATCTCGGCGGTGACCCGCCTGGCCGACATGGGCGTGGAGCCCTTCCTGCTGGCCTCGTCGTTGCGTGGTGTGCTGGCGCAGCGACTGGTGCGGCGATTGTGTACGCAGTGCCGGCGTGCCGAGGTGGACGGCGAAGGCCGGACCGTATGGCGCGCAGTGGGCTGCACGGCCTGTGCCAACAGTGGCTATCGGGGACGCACCGGCATCCATGAACTGTTCGTGGTGGACGACCGGGTACGCGCACTGATCCATGAAGGGCAGGGTGAGCCTGCGCTACGCGAGGCGGCGCGGCGGGCCGGCATGCGGACCCTTCGACAGGACGGCCAGCGCTGGGTCGACAGCGGGGTGACCACGCTGGAAGAGATCCTGCGCGTTACTGGCGACGACTGAGGCTTGCATGGTGCTGTTCGACTACCAGGCTGCCAACGCGCAGGGCCGCATCGAGAAGGGTCAACTGGATGCCGACAGCCCGCGCGGTGCGCGCCAGCTGCTGCGTGGGCGCGGGCTGACCCCAGTACAGGTGAGCGCGGCGCGCAGTGCCGGCAGTGGCTGGGGCGCTCGCCGCCTGTCGGCCAGCGAGCTGGCCTGGGCCACCCGCCAGCTGGCCAGCCTGCTGGCGGCCAGCCTGCCGTTGGAAGCTGCATTGAGTGCGGTGATCGAGCAGGCCGAGCGCCCGCACGTGGCCCAGGTACTCACCGCTGTGCGCGCCGATGTGCGTGCCGGCCAGCGTCTGACCGTGGCACTGGCCGCGCGGCCGCGCGATTTCCCGCCGATCTATCGGGCGCTGGTGGGTGCAGGTGAGGATTCCGGCGATCTGGCGCGGGTGATGGAGCGCCTGGCCGACTACATCGAAGAACGCAATGCGCTGCAGGCCAAGGTACTGACCGCCTTCATCTACCCGGCGGCGATCAGCCTGGTGTCGGTGGCGATCGTGATCTTCCTGCTCAGCTACGTGGTGCCGCAGGTGGTGACCGCGTTCGTGCAGGCGCGGCAGACGCTGCCGATGCTGACCCAGGTGATGCTGGCCGCCAGCGCGTTCGTGCGCAGTTGGGGCATGTGGGTGGGGCTCGGCATCGCTGCGCTGGCGGTGGCATGGCGGTTGGCCCTGCGCAAGCCCGGGTTGCGCCTGCGCTGGGACGCGATGCTGCTGCGGCTGCCGATGGTCGGGCGCTTCGTGCTGGGTGTGAACAGTGCGCGCTTCGCCTCGACATTGGCGATCCTGCTGGATGCCGGTGTGCCGCTGCTGCGTGCGCTTGAAGCTGCCCGGCAGACCCTGGGCAATGCGTTGCTGGCGCGCTGTGCCGATGACGTGTCCGCGCGTGTGCGCGAAGGTGCTGCGCTTGGTTCTGCGCTGAAGGCGCAGAAGGTGTATCCGCCGATCCTGGTGCATCTGGTGGCCAGTGGCGAGAAGACCGGTTCGCTGGCGCCGCTGCTGGATCGAGCCGCACAGACCATCTCGCGCGAGATCGAGCGTCGCGCGATGGCACTGACCGCGCTGCTGGAACCGACCATGATCCTGGTGATGGGCGGCGTGGTGTTGACGATCGTGCTGGCGGTGCTGATGCCGATCATGGAAATGAACCAGCTGGTGCAGTAGATCCACGCCATGCGTGGATGCACCGGACAGGACGCGCGTCTCGCGATCGATCCAGGCACAGCGTGGATCTGCGGGTGCCTGGATTTCTCCACACAATCCTCCACACCTTTTTCCGATCTTCCACAGGTTTCTTAAGCGGCCTGTCATCGGCGCGGACCAGCATGGACCCGTCGCCGCAGAGTGGGCTGGGAGGCCCTCGGCGGCAGCAGGCGTGTAGTGACCGTTCCTCCCTTGGCGTTTCCCTTCGCAGTAAACCCTTCAGGAGAAGATCATGACCAAGTACAAGACCCTGGCCGCGCTGGTTGCCACCGCGCTGCTCGCTACCGTGGGCGCCGCCTCGGCACAGACTGTTACCGGCGGCGGTGCCTCGCTGCCGGCCGACCTCTACAAGGGTTCGGCCGACAGCATCCTGCCGGCGAACTTCACCTACGCCGTGACCGGTTCGGGCACCGGCAAGAAGGCCTTCCTGGAAAACAACTCGGCGCTGTTCTCGACCACCGGCACCGTGCATTTCGCCGGCAGCGATTCGGTGCTGAGCAGCACTGAGCTGAGCAACTACACCACCAACTTCAACCAGGCGACCAACGCCAACCGCTACGGCGCGCTGATCCAGGTGCCGTCGGTGGCCACCTCGGTCACCATTCCGTTCAACAAGGCCGGTTCGGCGGTGGACCTGAGCGTGGCGCAGATCTGCGGCGTGTTCTCGGGCGCGATCAGCGACTGGTCGACCATCGATGCCAACCGCAGTGGCCCGATCCAGGTGGTGTACCGTCCGGAAAGCAGCGGTACCAGCGAAATGTTCAGCCGCTTCCTGACCGCGGCCTGTGCCGCTGAGAACGCTGAAACCTCGAAGCTGGTGGGCGGCAAGTTCGCCATCAAGTCGACCTTCGCCGACCTGTACAAGCGCGATGCCAACGGCAACCTGCCGGCGTTCCTGGTGGCCGCCCCGGCCACCGGTGGTACCTCGCTGTACAACGCTGTCTACGCTGCTGAAGGCCGTATCGGCTACGTCGGCCCGGACGTGATCCCGAGCCTGACCGATGCGACCAAGGTCGCCAAGGTCAAGGGTTTCTCGCCGGACCAGGTGAGCGTGCAGGCCACCCTGGACACCGTTGCTCCGCCGACCGGCACCGATGCTGAGAACCCCGCCAACTGGGTGCCGGTGTTCGGCAACCCGTCGGCTGGCTATCCGATCGCCGGCTACACCAACCTGGTGATCGGCCAGTGCTACAAGGATTCGAGCGTCGCCACCAGCCTGCGCGGCTTCCTGGCCCGCCACTATCCGGCGACCTACACCGTCGCGTATGAGAAGTCGATCACCGACCACGGCTTCATCCCGCTGACCAAGGCGTGGCGCGATGCGATCCGCAACCGCTTCGTGCTGGCCAGCAGCACGGCCGGCCTGAACAACCCCAGCACCTGCGCCGGCATCGGTCGTCCGCTGTAATCCGCAGTACCGGTTGAATCCTGCTTGACGCGACGCCGGCCTCTGGGCCGGCGTCGCCATTTCCGTGATGGTGCCGCCGCCGCAGTGTTTCGCTGTCGGCTTCGTGTCACGTGAACCGTCTATCAGTGGCAGGGCATGCGTTGCGCGTGCCTCCCCGATCGTCGCCGCAGCCGCGGCCCACCAGGTTGATGAGGTTCCGATGTCGCACCCGCTCCCGTCCGTTGTTCGTCCGGCCGCGTTGATGCGCCGCAATCATCCGATGGCGTGGGCCATCGCAGTCGCACTGGGGAGCATGGTGGCCCCGGCCAGCCAGGCGCAGCAGGCGTTCAGTCCGGGCTGGTTCGCCGAACGGGGCGCGGCCCAGGGCAGCGCGGCACAGAGTGGCCGCATGCCCAACGGCGTGCCGATCCAGTTCCAGTTACCGGCCCAGCAGCAGGATGCAGCACGGCAGAAGCTGCAGCAGTCGATCGACAATCTTGGCACGGCGGCGCAGGCGATCGCCCTGCAGCAGCGCCTGCAGGAACAGGCGCGGCAGGCGCGCCGCGAAGCTGGCTTCATCGTTGCCGATGGCCTCGGCAAGGACGGCCTGAGCGTCGACCAGAACCCGCTGACCCGTGGCTGGCTCAACGCGCGCGAGGCGATCCAGTCGCAGGGCAGCGACGGGCGGGTGCAGGTCACGGTCGAGCAGACCGCGGACAAGGCGATCCTGAACTGGGACACCTTCAACATCGGCGGCAACACCACGCTGAACTTCCTGCAGCACCCTGACTGGGCAGTACTGAACCGCGTCAACGATCCGCAGGCGCGGCCGAGCCAGATCCTGGGCCAGCTGAAGGCCAATGGCACGGTGTTCGTGGCCAACCGCAACGGCGTGGTGTTCGGCAACAACAGCCAGGTCAACGTACGCAATCTGCTGGCGGCTGCAGCGCGGATCAGCGATGCGCAGTTCCGCGACAATGGCCTGTACAGCCCCGACGCCAGCAGCAGCGCGCTCAGCGATGCATTCGGCAAGGTGACGGTGGAGCAGGGTGCCCGCATCGCGACCCATGAGCCGACCAGTGCGACGCGCGGCGGTGGCTACGTGCTGCTGGCCGGGCACAGCGTGGAGAATGCTGGCCATATCGAGGCGCGCAAGGGCCAGGTGCAGCTCGCTGCGGGTGACAGTTTCGTGATCCGGCGTGGCGTGGGTACGGCCACCAACACCAGCTCCACCACCCGGGGCAATGAGATCGCGCCGCGCTTCATCGCTGGCAGCACGGCTGGCGGCGTGCGCAACACCGGCCTGCTGCGCGCGCTTGAGGGTGACGTGACCCTGGCCGGGCGCAGCGTCGAGCAGGCCGGTGTGGCCGTGGCCAGCACCGCGCTCGCACAGCGCGGCACCGTGCATCTTCTGGCCTCGGCCAGTGATGCCGGCAGCAGCGTCACGCTCGCCGATGGCGCCACTACGGCGGTGCTGATCGAGGACGATGGCAAGGCCACGGTGCTGGATACGCAGCGCGACAGCCTCATCAAGGAGTCGGCAGAGCAGGACGCGATCCGCGCTGGCGCGCGCTCGGCAACCTTCGACAATCTGTCCCAGCACAATGATCGCCGGGACCAGTCGCGGGTGGAGATCGTCTCGGGTGGCAACATTCATTTCAGCAGGGATTCGCTGACGGTCGCCACGGGCGGCCAGATCATCGCCGATGCGGCGGCCCGCAGCTACGTGGACGACGCCGCGCGCGTGGACGTGTCCGGCGCAGTGGGCGTGCGGGTGTCGATGGAGAGCAACAATGTCCAGGTCAAGGTGCAGGGCAACGAACTGCGCGATGCCCTGGACAACCGCGACAGCGGCAAGCTGACCAGCAGTGAAGTCTGGGTCGACCGCCGCAGGCTGGTCCACGTTCCGGCCGGTACCGGGGGCTACGAGGGGGAGCGCTGGTACGCTGCTGGCGGCCTGCTGGAAGTGGGTGGCTACCTCGACAACCAGGGGCACTCGATCGGCGAATGGGCCGCGCAGGGAGGCACCGTCCTGCTGGGCGGCAGGGAAGTGATCACGAACGGTGGCTCACGCATCAACCTTGCCGGCGGCAGCCTGGATGTGCAGAGCGGCGTGGTCCGGCAGAGCTGGGTGCGCGGCGTCGACGGCCAGGTCTACCGCCTTGATGAGGCGCCGGCGGAGATGCTGTTCGATGGCCTGTACAGCGGCCATGAAGTGAAGCAGGAACGCTGGGGCATCACCGAGACCTTCCGTGATCCGATCGTATTCGCGGCGCAGCGTGTCGACAACGGGTACACGGTCGGCCGCGATGCAGGACGGCTGATCGTCTCCGCACCGACCGCGGTGCTGGATGGGAAGGTTGAGACGGCCACCTTCCAGGGCGCGCAGCAGAACCGCAGGCCGGAGGCCGCGCTGGAGGGCTATGCGCAGGCGCAGACGGCGGTGGCGCGCAATGCGCAGCTGTACCTGGGGCGCTACGACGGCCAGGGCCGCAGCGGTGTGTTCGGCTCGGATGTGCGCCTGGATGACAAGGCGCCGACGAAGGCGGCGTGGTCGCTGCTGGCTCCGGTCGACGAGGAGCGGCGTGACACCGTGTGGCTGGATATCGCAGCGCTGAGTGCCCAGCAGTGGGGACGGATCGACCTGGCGACCGCCGGTCGCATCCGCGTCGACGGCAGCCTTCGGCTTCAGGCAGGCGGACAGCTCAACCTGACCGGCAGCGAGGTGGAACTGGCAGGCGACATCGGCATTGCTGGCGGCCAGCTGTCGGCGGGCAACCTGCTGGATGTCCAGGGCCGGCCGACGGCGCTGCTGCACGATGGCCGCGCCCGCACCGCCATTGCCGACGGCACGCGGATCGATCTCTCCGGTGAATGGAGCAACGCGTCACTGGCGATGCCGCTCGAGGCCAGCGGTGCCTGGACGGATGGCGGCCACCTGAGCCTGAGCAACAGTCATGACGTGGTCGTGGGCGCCGAGGCAACGGTGGACGTCGAGGCCGGCGGCGCGCTGGACCTGCGCGGCAAGGGCCGCATCGGCAGAGGGGGCAGCGTCAGCCTGCAGGCCAACAGCAGCACGGTTACGACCGACGGCAGTGGCCGGGTGCAGCTGGGCGAGGGGAGCCGGTTCAGTGGCCGAGGACAGGGCAGCGGTTCCTTCTCGCTGGGAACCGGTGGCCGGGTTCGGATGGGTGATGCGGACCCGGCGGGCGCGTCGCTGCGACTGGATACCGGCCTGTTCGGCAGTGGCTTCGCGCAATACGACATCAATGGCCACCAAGGCGTGCAGGTGGCCGACGGCGCGCGGCTGGTCGCTGCCCTGCCGGGCCTGCGCATGACCCAGGACGCCCAGACGGCAACGGATCGGGCGTCCGCACTGGCGGCATGGGATGCGCCGCTGTACAGCGCCGATCCGTCGAACGGGCGCGTCAGCCAGCGCGCCGGTGCGAGCATCAGCCTGCGTTCGGACCGAAACGGCATGGGCGGTGACCTGCGGGTCGGCAAGGATGCACTGGTGGCGGTCGATCCAGGGCAGACGATCTCGCTGCTGGGTGCAGGCAACATCGATGTTGAAGGCACACTGCGTGCGAAGGGCGGCCGCATCGTGGTCGACGATGTGCGTCCGCAGAATGCGCTGTACGCCGGGCAGCGCACCGAACGCAGCTGGCGTTTCGCCGAAGGCGCGCTGCTGGATGCCGATGCGGACGCGATCTCGCTGCCCGATGCCAGCGGCCGCCTGCGCGGGCAGGTGCCCGCGGGTGGACGCATCGAGATCGGCGGAGCGCTGGACTGGGAGACCGCAGCATTCGTCGACAACCGACCACCGGAAGCCTTCGTGGTGGTCGAACGCGGTGCGCGCCTGCAGGCGCGGGGTGCGTCGGCCGAGCTGGATATCGACGGCCAGGGCCGTGTACGCGTGGACAGCGACGGCGGGCAGATCGTGCTGCGCTCGGCCAATGCGCTGTATCTGGAGGGCGGGATGGACGCGGCCGCCGGTGGTGCCGGCGCACGCGGCGGCACGCTTGGGCTGGCCTTCGGCGGCAGCATCCATGCACGTGGCGCCAGCGAGGAGGTACTGCGCGCACGTGCGATCACCCTCAGCCAGCACAGCGCACCGATGCAGCCACTGCCGGACGCATTGGAGTACGGCCACGCCGCGTTGTCGGTCGAGCAGCTGCAGGCGGGCGGCTTCGACAACCTGTCCGTGTTCGGTGACATCCGCGCCGTTGGCGATGTCGACCTGCGCCTGGCCCAGAGCCTGCGCATCCATGGCCAGAGCACTTCGAGCCTGGGCATGGCCGTGGATGCCGGGCCGTCGTCGGCGCTGCGGCTGAGTGCGCCCTACGTTCGCCTGGCGCAGGCGCGCTGGGGCCAGCTGGCGGGTGAGAACCTGCAGGGTACCGTGGCGGTCGCTTCGGCCGGGCCGGACGATCACGCGCTGGCGGTGCAGGCCGCGCTGATCGACATCCGCGACGTCACCTGGCTGCCCGGGTTCGACCACGTGGCGCTGGAAAGCCGCACTGACGTGCGCCTGACCAACGGCATTGCCAGCACTGGCAACACCAGCGCGTTGATGACGGCCGGTTCGATGGACGTGACCGCCGCCCGCCTGTACCCCACCGCAGGCGCGGTCGGCACGCTGGTGGCCGGCGCTTCGGCGCAGACCGTGCAGACCGCTGATTACTGGGCCGATCCAGCTGCCGTTCTGCGAATCCATGGCACAGGTGCGGCCACGCAGCCGGCGCCGGAATCGGCGCTGGGCACGCTTCGCCTGGTGGCTGCCACGGTGCAGCAGGGCGGCAACGTGCAGGCGCCGATGGGCACGCTGCAGCTGGGCGGCCTGATCCAGAACGGAACCATCGGCAGCCGGGTGGAACTGCTGCCAGGCAGCGTTACCTCCACCAGCGGTGCCGGCCTGTCGCTGCCCTATGGTGGCACCGTCGATGGTGTCGACTGGCGGGTAGGCACGCGCAGCCTGAGCTCGCTGACGCCGGCCGGCATCTCCTCGATGGGGGTGACCCTGAAGGCCAACGCGATCGAGGTGGCGCCGGGGGCACTGCTGGACATGTCCGGCGGTGGTGAGTTGACCGGTGCCGCCTTCGTGTCCGGGCGCGGCGGCTCCGTCGACGTGCTGCGCACGGCGTTGGCCGACGCCAATCCGCGCTACGCGTTCAGTGCGTCGGGCAACCCGGTGTATGCGATCGTACCGGGACGCGCCGAGGCGTTCGCCCCCAGCGGCGAAGAAGGATTCTCAGCTCCGGCGGTGGGCCAGCAGATCACCGTGCCGGCTGGCGTGCCCGGCCTGGCGGCCGGCACCTACACGCTGATGCCCGCAAGCTATGCGCTGCAGCCCGGTGCATTCCGGGTGGAGCTGGGCGCTACCGGCACCTCCGGCATCGTGCAACCGATTGCGACCGGCACCGGCACCTGGCGTGTGTCCGGGCAGCAGCGCACGGCGCTGGGCGCGGCAATCTCGCCGTTGCTCACCGACATCCTGCTGACGCCCGCCGCAGTGGTACGCCGGCACTCGGGCTACAACGAAACCTCTTACAACAGCTTCGCGCAGTCGGTGGCCGACCGCCGCGGCGAGTCGCGTGGCTGGCAGACCATCGATGCGCTCGGGTTGACCCTAGCGCTGGGCGAAGGTGCAGGTCGTGCAGACACGCCTGCCATCCGCTTTGCCGGCACCGCGCGGTTCGGCGCCGCCACCGACAAGGGCCGCGGCGGCACGCTGGCAGCCACGTTGGCGAGCCCGGCGGTTGGTTCACTGGAGATCGTTGACGGTAGCGCGCAATCGCAGGCGCGTGATCGCGGCGCCACCTTCAGCGACGACGCGCTCAATGCCTTCCTGCCGGCGCGGATGATGATCGGCGGGCAGTTCAGCCAGGAGGCCTCGCAGGTGGCGGTGACCGGCCAGGCGCGCAGTGTGGCGGTGCGTTCCGGTGTCACCCTGAACGCACCGGAGGTGCTGGTGGCAGCGGCCTCCGGTGGCAGCGGCGTGCTGGTCGAGGCCGGTGCGACCCTCGATACACTGCCGTTCGCCACCGCCAACGCGGGTGCCAGCGCGACGCTGCCTTACCAGGTCTCCGGCGGCCTGCTGGCGGTGTCCAACCAGCGCCTGAACCTGATCACCGGCACCACGGGCGTGGAGGCCGGTCCGGTGGCGATTGACATCGGGGGGTGCCAGGCGGCGTGCGACGGCCAGGCCCGGCTGGTTTCCGATGGCAGCATCGCGGTAGCGACCGATGGCACGCTGCAGATGCGCGACTCGGTCAGCTATGGCACCCGTCAGCTCGGCCTGAGCATGGCGGCGCTGAACCTCGGCAGTGCCGAAGCGATCGCACAGGCCGCAGCGGCAGGGGCGCTGCCCAGTTGCATGACCATGAACCAGTCCGTGCTGCAGCAACTGCTGCGCGGCAATGACGCCACCGGCGCGCCGGCGCTGGACACGCTGAGCCTGGTCGCGCGGGAGTCTGTCAACGTGTTCGGCAGCGTCGACCTGGACGCGCGCGACAGTGCCACCGGCCGCAGTGGCCTGCAGACGCTTGTGCTGGGTGCGCAGGCCATCCGCGGCTACGGCGCGGCGACCGACCGTGCGCGCATCCTGGTGGACACGCTGGTCTGGGACGGCGCATTGGCGGCGAGCCAGGCGGCGGGCAGTGACGCGACGGTGCCGCCGGCCGATCCGATGGTGGACCGGCTCGGCGCCGGGCAGCTGGACATCGTCACCCGCCAGCTGCAGCTGGGGCGGGCGCCATTCAGCCGTCCCAGCTCTGAAGTACCTGCGAACCGGCAGGTGCTCGGATTCGGTGCGCTGAACCTGAGGGCTTCGGAGCAGCTGTCGTTCTCCGCGCAGGGCACGCTGGACGTGTTCCAGCAGCGCGGCGACTATCTGGCCGACAAGGGCTGGCAGTACAGCGGAGGCAGCCTGGGTATCGATACCCCGCTGTTGACCGCCGATCCCGCCGCGCAGCTGCGCGTGCGCACTGGCGGCGACTTCCGCCTGCGGGGGGGCACCGGCAAGGCGGGGGGCGATACACTGGGCAGTGAGCTGAGCATCGACGCCAACCGGATCGCGCTGGACAGCACGATCGCGCTGGCGTCAGGACGGCTGTCTGCGAACGCGCGTGAGGGCATCACGCTTGGCGGCCGGGCGGCGCTGGACTTGGCCGGGCGCAAGGTCCCGCTGTACGACGTGGACAAGTTCAGCTGGGGCGGTGATGTCCTGCTGTCCAGCGACACGGGTGACATCCGCGCCGATGCGGCCTCCCGCATCGATGTTTCCGCCCGCAACAACCGCGGCGGGCGCCTGACGGTCACCGCAATGGCAGGCCAAGCCGATCTGGCCGGTGTTCTGCAGGGTGCCGCCAGTGGCCGCTACGATGCCGGCGGCACGCTGGTGTCCTACGACGATGGTGAACTTGTGGTGCGGGCACGCCAGCTGCAGGACTTCACCGGCCTCAACCAGCGATTGACCGCCGGCGGTGTCGTCGGCGGCCGCAGCTTCCAGATTGGTGAAGGCGATCTGCGGATCGGCGACGAAGTGAAGGCGCGCCGGGTCGACATCAGTGTCGACGCGGGCAGCCTGACCGTGGCCGGCCGCATCGATGCCAGCGGCGAGCAGGTCGGCAGCATCCGCCTGTACGCCCGCGACCAGCTGCAGGTGGATGGCACGCTGGACGCGCACGGCACCGGCCTGCGCGTGGACAGCCATGGCAAGATCATCGACAGTCCGAACCGGGCCACCATCACGCTGGGCAGCGCCGAGGGCGCCGTGGGTCTGGGCAGCGCGGCGCACCTGGACCTGCGTGCCGGCAGCGACGTTGCCGTCGGCGACGGCCCTGGACAGAACGACGGCATGGCGCGGGGCTCGCTGAAGATCGATGTGCCGCGGGTGGGCAGCAACGACGCGGCGATTGCCGCGGCCAATGGCCTGCGCATCGATGGCGCGGCCGACATCCAGCTCAATGGCGTCCGCCGTTACGACGATGCGCCCCTGGCCAGCACCGCTGATGTGCGCGGCAACCGCGCGCAGCTGGTGACCCAGCAGTGGCTGGACCAGGTGGTCGATCCGCACAGCGTGGCATGGATCGATGGTGCGCTGGGCAACCCGGACCTGCAGCAGCGCACGCACGCGCTGGGTGACGTCCGCCTTCGTCCCGGCGTGCAGGTGGTGGCGCGGCGCAGCGAAGCCAACCCGGACGGCGACCTGACCATTGCCGGCGACATCGATCTGTCTGGCTATCGCTACGGGCCCGAAGCCAACCGCGCCGATCCATCGCGGCGTGGCTTCGGCGAATCGGCCTCGCTGGTGCTGCGGGCCGAAGGCAACATCAACGTCTACGGCAGCATCAACGATGGCTTCGCACCGCCGCCGTCCACGCCGGATGAGGGGGGCTGGCAGCTGTATGAGGGTCGCAATGGCAGCGCCGGGCACACCCCCTTCGGCAGCGGTCTGGTGGTGCCGGTGGACGGAGTGAAGCTGCAGCCCGGCACCGAGTTCCAGGCCGGCACCCGCCTGAACTATGACGTGCCGGTCGAATCGGTAACGCTTCCGGTTGGTACCGTGCTGCCCGCGCCGATGGTGATCTCGCAGACCCTGCGCCTGCCAGCGGGCACGGTGCTGGGCGCAGCGGTGACCACCGACTCCGGGCAGACGCTGGCCGCGGGCACCGTGCTGCAGGAGCCGCTGGTGCTGGCGGCAGGTGCGCGGCTGGGAGCCGGCTTCCGCCTGCGCAGTGCGGTACAGGTGGCGGCACAGGAGTGGCCCGCCGGCGCGGTGCTGCCGGTTGCGCTGCGCCTGGCACGGGAAGTCGCGCTCAAGGTGGGCGCGTACATTCCCTCGTTGACCAAGGTGGAGCTGCCCGGCGACGCGCCGGTGAATCTGAGGCCGGCCGATGCCAACGGCAACCAGGGGCGCAACTGGGCGCTGGCGCCGATGCTGGCCGAGGGCACCACCTCCTGGGACCTGACCGTGGTTGCCGGTGCCGATGCCGGGGCGGCCGATCCACGCAGCCGGCGCTGGGGCAGCGAAGGCAGCGTGGTGCTGGCCGATACCCACCAGGGCTTGATCGGTACGGTCAAGACCGAGATCATCTGGGTGGGTGATCGTGCGTTGACCGAGCGGGCATCGTTGGACTGGATCGGCGACACGTCCTATGCGGGCCGCCCGATCGCAGAGCTGGCTGACATGTTCGGCTTCACCGAAGATGAGTTCTGCGCGATGTCGGCCGACTACTGCGGCCCGGCACCCCGCCAGGTGGCCGCGCAGGGCTCGCTGGATTACTGGGGTGACGAGTCCTACGTGGGCACCCCTGCGAAGGACTTCGCCGCGATGTTCGGCATGACCGAAGACGAGTTCTGCAGTACCGCGCCCACCTACTGCGCCGGCGGCGGCACGCAGACCGAAGTGACCACCTACGGCAAGCGCGCGGGCACGCCGGCGTGGAGCGTGCTGCGCACCGGCAAGGGGGACATGGAACTGCTCGCTGCCGGTGACGTCGTGATGAAGTCAGGCTTCGGTGTCTACACTGCAGGCACTCCCACCGCGCTGGGTGGGGGCCGCGACGCTGCCTTCAATTCTCCCCGCGCAGCGGCTCCCTGGAACACCGCACTGCTGGGGCCGAACCTGGTGCCGGGCAGCTATGACGCAGCGATCGCAGGCTACCAGGCCTGGTATCCCGATCATGGTGGCAACCTGCGGGTCGAAGCCGGGCGCGATATCGTCGGCGACGCCTGGACCGCGCGCGCGGAGTCGGGCACCAGCGAGCGCGACTGGGCGCTGTACTCCAGTGCCGCAGTCGGCAATTGGCTGTGGCGGCAGGGAACCGGCAGCACCAGCGGCGTGGAGCCGGTGTCGACCAGCTGGTGGGTGAACTTTGGCACCTACACCAACGTGTCCGCTGCCGCTGGCGCCTCTCCGCGGATGGTCGGCTTCACCGGCTTCGGCACCTTGGGTGGCGGCGACCTGACGCTTGAGGCCGGGCGCAATGCCGGCGTCCGCGATCCGATGGGCGACGCGCTGGGCTCGCTGAGCGCACCGCGCTCGGGCGCGATCATCGCGGCGGTGGGATCGACCGGCCGGGTCAGCAATGGCCAGCTGCACCTGACCGGTGGCGGCGACCTGCGGTTGCGCATCGGTGGCGCGCTGAATCCGAATCTGCAGGCGACGATCTCCAGCCTCAATCCCTCCAGGGCGGGACAGAATCTCGACCTCAACGGTACCTTCAGCAATCTGCGTGGCAGCCTGCAGCTCGATGCCGGGCGCATCGGTGCAATGGGCGTCACCCTGGAAAACTACGCGACGCTGCGTCAGCAGCGCGCCGCAGACCTGTTTGCGCCCGACGCCGCCCGCGCAATGGGCGGACCGGTGCTGGTGCTGGGCGATGCGGTCGCGCAGCTGCAGGCACGGGGCGATGTGGTGCTTGGCGGGGTCGCCGATGCAGGCCGGGTTCCGCTGGCCAACTACAGCGCGGTGCTGCAGGATGATGGCGCGCGCGCTGCAGGCAGCACGTGGTTCTCCCTGTGGACCGCCAGCACGGCCGTGGATCTGTTCAGTGCCGGTGGTGACCTCGCGCCAGGCCTCGCCGGGCCGGATAACGTGACCGGCAGCAATCTGTGGCGCGAGCAGGTCCAGCTTGATGTGCGTGGCGGTGATGATCTGCTGAATTACTGGCTCTATCCTTCGCGCTTCAGCGCCATTGCTGCGCAGGGCGACATCAAGCTGGACCGGATCAGCGCCACGCCGGGGACGCAGGATGTGATCCTGCTGGCACCCTCGGCAACGGGACGGTTGGACGTCCTGGCCGGGGGCAGCATCTTCGCCCAACGTGGCGCGACCCAGATCGCGCGCTCGGGCGCGGATGCGCGGCTGCCGGGACCCTTCGACCCCGCATTCCTGGCCCAGCAGGGGGATTCCGGCGGCAATGTGACCCGCTCGCGGCACAACCTGTCGGTCGACGGCAACATTGCATCGCCGGACGCGTCGCTTCCGCTGTTTGCGTTCGGTCCGAATACTCCGCTGTCCACCGTGTCTGCGGCGCTGGCGCCGAGCCGCTTCTACGCGGTGCAGGGCGACATCATCGGTCTGGCCACCGGCGCCCGGCGCACGCTGAATCCCAACGTGGGGCAGCGCACCCAGCTGAACTGGTTCGAGGCCGCCGGCGCCGTGCAACTGCGGGCAGGCCGGGACATCCTCGGGGTGTCGATGACCGCGTTGAACACCGCGCCCACCGACATCACGGTGGCAGCGGCGGGCCGCGACGTCGTGCATCTGAACGCGACCGTCGCCGGCCCCGGCAACACCGAGATCAGTGCCGGCCGCCAGCTGCGCCAGGAGGATGCGGGCAGCATCGTCAGCCTCGGTGGCATCGTGCAGGGCGACACCCGTCCCGGCGCCAGCATCGCGCTGACGGCCGGCAACCAGCAGATCGATTTCGCGGCCCTGCGTGCCCGCTATCTGGACCCCGTCAACCTTGCCGATCCCGCGCAATCGCTTGCGTCGCAGCCGGGCAAGGCAGTCAAGGTCTACGACCAGGAACTGAAGCAGTGGCTGCAGCAGCGCTTCGGCGTGGCTGCCGACGGCGACGGGGCGCTGGCTGCCTTCGATGCGCTGCCGCAGGAACAGCAGCACATCTTCCTGCGCCAGATCTATTACGCCGAGCTGCGCGAAGGTGGACGGGAATATACCGATGCAGAAGGACCCCGCTTCGGCTCCTACCTGCGTGGGCGAGAGGCCATCGCTACGCTGATGCCAGACAAGGCTGCGACCGGCGCGACGATCGACCGTACCGGCGACATCGTGATGTACGGCGGCTCCGGCGTGCGCACCGAGGCGGGCGGCAACATCGAGCTGATGGCACCGGGTGGGCAGATCGTGATCGGTGTGCAGGGCGTGGTGCCCCCGGCCAGTGCCGGACTGGTGACCCAAGGGCAGGGCGATATCCGGCTGTTCAGCCAGGACAGCGTGCTGCTGGGCCTGTCGCGGGTGATGACCACGTTCGGCGGCGACATCCTGGCGTGGTCGGAGCAGGGTGACATCAATGCCGGTCGTGGTTCGCGCACGACCCTGCTGTACACGCCACCGCGCCGCGTCTATGACGGTTGGGGCAATGTGATCCTGTCGCCGCAGGCCCCGGCCAGCGGTGCTGGCATCGCGACCTTGAACCCCATCGCCGAAGTGCCGCCGGGCGACGTCGATCTGATCGCACCGCTGGGCACCATCGATGCGGGCGAGGCCGGTATACGCGTCTCCGGCAACATCAATCTGGCCGCGCTGCAGGTGCTCAACGCGGCCAACATCCAGGTACAGGGCGAGAGCAAGGGCCTGCCGGTGCTGGCATCGGTCAACGTCAATGCGCTGGCCGCGGCCAGTGCGGCAGCCAACAGCGCCAGCCAGGCGGCACAGGACGTGATGCGCAAGAGCCAGGACGACGCACGGCGCAACCAGCCGTCGGTGATCAGCGTGCAGATCCTGGGCTTCGGCAGCGGTACCAGCAGCGTAGCGCCGCCGGCGCGCGGCACTACCGCCAACAGCGGCTACGACGCCGACAGCGCATTCCAGTTCCCGCAGGCCAGCCGCGACGACGGCACGCAGCGCCGGTAGGTGCCGACCCTGGTCGGCACGATCGCGGCCGGCAGTAGATCCACGCCATGCGTGGATGGGACTGACCAGGAAGAACGGACAGCATCGGGCCAGCCGCCAGGGAACGGTGGCGGCCCCAGCCAGGACGGCACGGAGGGCAGGGAGCGGCCATCGGCGGTGAGGACCACCGAAGCGGCGCCGCCGGGCGCAGGAAGGCACCCGGCGGCAGGCTCGGCAGTAGATCCACGCCATGCGTGGATGGCTGGGCCAGCATCAGTGCCGACCAACGGTCGGCACCCACCAGGGCAGGCCGGGCAGTAGAAGCCGCTCGGCAGTAGATCCACGCCATGCGTGGATGGCTGGGCCAGCATCAGTGCCGACCAAGGTCGGCACCCACCAAAGCAGGCCGGGCAGTAGAAGCCGCTCGGCAGTAGATCCACGCCATGCGTGGATGGTTGGGCCAGCATCAGTGCCGACCAACGGTCGGCACCCACCAGGGCAGGCCGGGCAGTAGAAGCCGCTCGGCAGTAGATCCACGCCATGCGTGGATGCTTTGCCTGGGAGGAATCCTAAAGCTCCAGCACCCGCCGGTAGCTCAGCGACCCGCGCCCATCGCGCAGGCCCAACCGCAGTTCCAGCCCGGTGGCCGGCAGCACCTCGCCTTCGCTCGGCAACAGCGCCCACCCAGCGCCCGGCTGCCAGGCGCGTACCTCGAACCGCTGCACATCCCTGGCCACCGCAATGCCTTTCGACGGCTCAGGCGCGGGCAGGGGGTATCGATCCGTCGCCGCGCCACTGGCCCGCCACAGCGTATTGCCCTGCCGCCACCAGCGCACCCGCTGCCACCGTAGTCCATCACTGCCGACACTGCGGGTGATCTCCAGCGCGAAGCTGCCATCCGGGTGCCGTTCGCTTACCAGGGACGGAGGCAGCAGCCGCTGCGGTTGATCGGCCGGACGCACTGCACCATTCATCAGCGCGTCGTCGGCACGCATCTCGATATCGCGCTGGAACTGCTGCAGGATGCGCAGCGCCGTCGTGGTTTCGGCATCGGCCCGGCGCAGGCGCTGGTCGCTGCTGGCCACGCTGTCCAGCGCACGCCAGCAGATCAGCGCCAGCACACCCATGATGGTGATCGCGATCATCACTTCGATCAGGGTGAAGCCACGCGCGACCCGCTTCATTGCATGGTGGTCCATGGCAGCTGCATCCGCGCCAGGGACTGCTGCGGTGCATCTTCGGCCACCACGCTCAGTTCCAGTTGCGGCTGGTTGTCGCTGCCGGTGCCGAGATGTTGCAGCACCAGGAACGTGCTGCGCCCCTGCACGCAGCGCTGCCGTGCATCCTGCGGCGGCTGCCCAGCCAGGCGCAGCTCCTGCCAGCGGTCCTGCGCGCACATCAGTGCCAGCCGACGGTCGCGCAGGCGCGACTGATCGTCGGTAGCCACCGCCACCGAACGCATCACCGCCGCCAGTGCAATTGAAACGATCGCCAATGCGATCAGCACTTCGATCAGGGTGAACCCGTGCCTGTTCCGCTTCACTGCACGACCTGCAACTGTCCGCTGCCATCATCACGAAGACGCAGCTGGCGGCCCTGCAACGACAGCGTCACCTCCCACGCCACGCCAATCCATTCGGGGCTCAGCTCAATCGGCGTGCTCGGCTGCACCACGATGCCCGCCGGTTGCCATTGCTGCTGACGCAGCAGGTCGTCGCGCTGAACGTCCACCCAGCGGCTGCCTTCGCGGCGGCTGAAGCGGTAGCCGGCGGCGTCGGCCTGCCAGCGCAGGGGGCGGCCATCGATACGCGCCTCGTCGCGCGCCACCTGCAGTCGCTGCGCCAACCGTTCGGCTTCCTGTCGCAGCTGCCGGCCCGGGTCGAGCAGGCTGCCCAGGCCCAGCCCGATGCCCGCCGTGCAGATACCGATGATCACCAGCACCACCATCAGTTCCAGCAGGGTGAAACCACGCGGCATGCGCTGCATCGACGTTGCCTCCTGTGCTGGCCGATGCCTCCCAGCCTAGACCCGCATGATGAAACAAAAGCGTCAGCCACAGCTGCTAGCGTGGGCAGGGACGAACGTGGCGATGGTGCGGAACATGGATGGCAGGCGCTGGGATCGCAATCGCATACTGACCCTGCTGGCGGCGACGCTGCTGCTGGCCGTGGTGGCCTACTGGGGCGTCACTCTGTCTGCGGTAGCGCCCGTGGCGGCCGCCAGCGAAGCGCATGCCGATGCGCCGGCAAGGCCGATGTTCGATGCGGTGGCAAGCCTGCCGCTGGTGCGACTGTTGTCCCCCGGCGCAGTGCAGACCGAGGTGGTGGTGCTGGGCGTGATGGCTGGCGACCACGCACCGCTTGCGCTGCTTTCGGTGGATGGGCGTCCGGCCGAAGCCTACGCGCCGGGCCAGCGGTTGGGGCCCTGCACGGTGCTGGCCAGCATCAGTGCCACTACGGTGGAGCTGAACCAGGCAGGGCAGTCGCGCAGCCTAGCGGTGCCCACGCTGCCACCGGTGCCGAGCGATGGCATCGTGCCGGCTGCCCTGTAGAGCCGAGCCTGCGCTCGGCTGTTTCAGCTTGGCCTCGCCGACGGATACAAAGACAGCCGAGCATGGGCTCGGCGCTACAAAGGCGCAGACTCAGCGCGCAGGTCGCTGCGGCACCACCGAGCGACCGAACGCATCGCCCATGCGCTGCCGCGTGCCTTCCAGGTTGTACTGCATCAGCTGGTTGCCGGGCTGCTGCATCAGGCGTTCGGCTTCGGGGAGCGCCGCCGACTTCGCCGGCCTTGTCGCAGGCGCCAGCTTGCGTTGCAGGCAGTCCCAGGCCGGAATCCGCTCGCCGTTGACCAGTACTTCGATGCAGGGCGCAGCTTCTTCCTGCTTCTTCGACTCGTCGGCGCGACCCGATGGCAGCGCCAGCAGCAGGGCGAGGGCGAGGGCGGCGCGCAGGTCCGGCATCAACGATTCACACATCTCGAATCTCCCGCAGCAATCGATGTCCTGCAATGAAGACGGGTGGCCAAGGCAGGGTCCGCCTGCGTGCGTTGCGGCGCTTTGAAAAGATGACAGTGCTGTCACAAAACTGTTGGCGGCTTTGACGCGATGTACACGTCCTGTTGGTAGATCCACGCGCCGCTCCCTGGCCCCTCCCTTCGATACGACGCGATGCCTTCGATGAATCCTGTTCCGTGCCGAGCCGTTCGCCTTCCGCTGCGCCTGCATCCGCTGGTGCTGGCCCTGGCCGCGATGCCGCTGCCGCTGTTCGCGCAGGAGGCAGCACCCGCGCCCAGCGTGAACATCAACGAATACGTCGTGCGCGGCAACACGGTGCTCGATCCGCGGCAGATTGAACGTGCGGTGGAACCGTTCCTCGGCCCGGGCAAGACCCTGGCCGATGTCGAGAAGGCGCGCGATGCGGTCCACGCGCTCTACCAGCAGGCCGGCTACCAGTCGGTCTACGTCGAGTTGCCCGAGCAGCAGGTCAGCGGTGGCGTGGTGCTGCTGAAGGTGCAGCAGACGCCGATCGGCCAGCTGCGGGTGGTCGGTACCCGCCACGAATCGCCCGAACGCATCCGCGAACGCGTGCCGGCGCTCGCCGAGGGCAAGGTGCCCGATTTCGATCAGGCGCAGAAGGAACTGACCGCGCTCAATGAAGGCGGACGTCGCCAGGTGATGCCCTTGGTGCGCGAAGGCCAGGTGCCGGGCACGATGGATGTGGACCTGCAGGTCGAGGAGAAGTCGCCGTGGCGCGCCAGTGCGGCGCTCAACAACGACCACAGTGCCGACACCGAGAAGCTGCGCCTGAGTGCGTCGCTGGCCTACGACAACCTGTGGAAGCGTGGGCACAGCGCCAACATCGGCGTGTACCTGGCGCCGGAAGACACGAAACAGGCCAAGGTGTTGTCGGCCTCGTACACGATTCCGTTCGAAGGGACGCCGTGGAGCCTGGAAGCGTCCGGCTACAGATCCGACAGCCGCGTGTTGAATGCAGGTGGGCAGGTCGGTACCGGCACCGGCACCAATGTGATCGGCAACGGTCATTCGATCGGCCTCAAGCTCAACTACCGCCTGCCGGGCAGCAGCCAGTGGTGGCGCCAGCTCAGCCTTGGTGTGGATTTCAAGGACACCGAGGAAGACACCCAGATGGGCAAGGACAGCCTGAAGACGCCGCTGAAGTACGCGCCTATCACGCTGGCCTTCGTGGGCGTGCGCCAGGGCGAGCAGGATCAGCTGAGCATCAATACCCAGCTGGTGGCCGGCACCCGCCGCCTGTTCGGCTACGGCAGCGACGCCACTGCCTTCGGCCAGAAGCGCTATTGGGCCGATCCGAGCTTCGTGGCCTTCAAGGCCGACGTGGCCAACACCCACACCTTCGGCAACGACTGGCAGTGGTACGCACGTGGCTCGCTGCAGGTGACCGACGCGCCGCTGGTGTCGGCCGAGCAGTTTGCCGCCGGTGGCATGTACACCGTGCGCGGCTATCTGTCGGCCGAGGCGATCGGCGACTACGGCGGCCTAGCCAGCCTGGAATGGCGCACCCCGGCGTGGTCGCTGTGGCGCGGCACCGACCTGCGTGTCTACAGCTTTGCCGACGCAGCCTACCTGCGCCTGCGCCAGCCGCTGCCCGAACAGCGTGACAAGTACAACCTGGCCTCGGTCGGCCTGGGCGCGCAGCTGCGCCTGGGTGAACACCTGCAACTGCGCCTGGACTACGCCTGGCCGTATGCCGATGGCCCGGTCACGCGCAAGGACGACCCGCGCCTGCATTTCAACATCAGCACCAGTTACTGACCCTTCCCTTGAACATGCGTTCTCCGGAGACCCTTCGCATGGACCGTTTGCTTTCCCGAGTGTTGTTGCTGCTGGCCGCGCTGGTTGCGCTGCCGGCGGCTGCGGCCGATGCCAATTGGTGGCAGGCCGAATGGAAGTACCGCAAGCCGATCACCGTCGACGCCGGTCCGCAGGGCGCGGGCCTGGCCGGTGACCCGGGCCGCACGCCGCTGTTGCTGCGCCTGCATACCGGCAACTTCGGTTTCGACGGTACCCAGGGCGCGGGCAACGACCTGCGTTTCGTGTCGGGCGATGGCCGCACCGTGCTGGCCCATCAGATCGAACAGTTCGATCCCAAGCTGGGCTTGGCCCTGGTCTGGGTGGACGTACCGGCAGTCAGCGCTGCCGCGCCGCAGACGATCTGGATGTACTACGGCAATGAGAAGGCACCGGCCAGCGGCAACGGCCAGCAGGTGTTCGATCCGGACTACACGCTGGTCTACCACTTTGCCGAGGCCAATGCGCCGGCGCGCGACACCACTGCTTACGGCAACAACGCCGGTGCCATCGTGCCGCCGTCCGAAGGCGCGGTGATCGGTCGTGGCGTGCAGCTGGGTGCGGGCCCGCTGCCACTGCCCGCCAGCGCGTCGCTGGCGCAGGAAGCCGGTGCGCCGCTGACCGTCTCGGCCTGGATCAAGCCGGGCAGCAACACTGCCGCGCAGGCGATCTACGCCCGTCGTGATGGCGCGTACGAGCTGGTGCTGGGTATCGAAAACCGGGTGCCGTTCGTGCAGCTCAATGGCCGGCGCAGTACGCCTGCGCAGCCGATTCCGGAAGGGCAGTGGGCGCACGTTGCGCTGACGGCAGAGAAGGGCGCGTTGCAGCTGTACCTCAACGGCCGTGTGGTGGCCCAGCTGAGCGGCGAGCTGCCGGCGCTGGGTACCGCGCCGGTGCTCGGCGCCGATGCCCCGGGTGCGGCGCAGCCGCTGGCCAACTTCGAAGGTGCGCTGGATGAGCTGCGCGTCTCGCGGGTGGCACGCCCGGCCGCGCTGCTGCTGGCCGACGCCACCGCGCAGGGCGCCGATTCACGCCTGATCAGCTACGGTGCCGACGAGCAGTCGGCCGGCCAGAGCCACTTCGCCTTCATCCTCAAGGCGATGCCGTTCGATGCCTGGGTGGTGGTCGCCATCCTTGGCCTGATGATGCTGCTGTCGTGGGCGATCATGATCGCCAAGAGCCGCCACTTCGGCCGTACCAGCAAGGCCAATGCGGTGTTCACCGAGAGCTTCGGCAAGCTGTCCGGCGTGCCGCTGCGCACCCTGTCGGACATGGATCGGCAGGGCAAGGCACCGACCGCCATGCACGATGGCTCGTTGTGGCGCATCTACCAGGTGGCCATCGACGAAATGCAGCAGCGCCACCAGCGCGACGGCAACAGCGGCTACCTCAGTGGCGCCACCATTGCCGCGATCCGCGCCTCGATGGATGCGGTGATGGTGCGCGAGCAGGAAGCGATGGCGCGGCGCATGAACTGGCTGTCGACCACCATCGAAGGTGCGCCGTACGTGGGCCTGTTCGGCACCGTGATCGGGATCATGCTGGTGTTCGTGGTGGCGGCAATGGCCGGCGCGGTGGACATCAACTCGGTGGCCCCGGGCATGGCGGCGGCGCTGCTGTGCACCGCAGCCGGCCTCGGCGTCGCGATCCCGGCGCTGTTCGGCTACAACTACCTGGGGGCGCGTGCCGAAGCGATCGGCGCGGACATGGCGGTGTTCATCGACGAGTTCGCCGCGCGCCTGGCCGAAGAGCAGGACGGGCGCGGCCCGGCCGCGGTCCAGGGCTGAGGGGCGCGCCATGGGCCAGAAGGCGAAGTTCGGCATCAAGAAGCGCGAGAAGGGCATCAACGTGACGCCCTTCGTCGACGTGCTGCTGGTGGTGCTGGTGATCTTCATCCTGACCAGCAACGCCTCCATCCCCGGCATCGAGGTCAATCTGCCGAAGGCCAGCAACAGCGTTGCGTTGGAGAAGCCGAAGACCAAGGCGATCACCATCGACCCCAGCGGGCAGGTGTTCCTGGATGCCTACCCGGTGACGATGGCCGAGCTGGAAGACCGCCTGCGCACCGAGCGCGCGACCACGCCGGATTTCCCGGTGATCGTGCGCGGTGACGCGCAGGTGCAGTACGCCCGCGTGGTCGAGGTGCTGGACCTGCTGCGGCGCCTGGAGCTGGCTCAGGTCGGCCTGGTCACCGGCAAGGCGCAGGGCTGAGGCATGACCGCCCATCAACCCCCTCGGCCGGAGCCCGGCATGCGTGGTCGCCCGTTGCTGGTGACCGTCGCGCTGGTGCTGGTCGCGTTGCTGGTGCTTTGCGTCGCGCTGTGGTGGCTGTTGTTCAAGGA
Organism: Stenotrophomonas sp. BR163; assembly: GCF_047520985.2. Lineage (NCBI taxonomy): Bacteria > Pseudomonadati > Pseudomonadota > Gammaproteobacteria > Lysobacterales > Lysobacteraceae > Stenotrophomonas > Stenotrophomonas sp. BR163. The sequence goes on along the minus strand of NZ_JAXBRE020000003.1, from coordinate 65,136 downwards.
CACCGCAAGCACCCGCCGGCCGGTGGTGCAGCCGCCGATGCTGGCGTTGCCGCCACCGCCTCCGCCACCCCCGCCGCCGCCGGAGAAACCGCCGGAACCGGAAACGCCGCCGGAAGAGGCGATGCCCGAACCGGAGCCGCTGGATCAGCCGACGCCGGCCGAAGAGCCGACGCCGACCCCGGACAACAGCGATCCGGTGACGATGAATGCCGACGCGCAGGCCGGTGGCGACAACTTCGGCATCCAGTCCGGCAGTGGTGGCGGTTCGTCCGGTGTCGGTCGTGGCGGTGCCGGCAACGCCACCTATGGGCGCTACCTCGGCTACCTGATGCAGCAGGCGATCTCGCGCGACGACAAGGTCAAGCGCCTGGCGTTCCAGTTGCAGGTGAATGTGTGGCTGGCCAGCGATGGTCGCCTGGAAAAGGTCGAGCTGGTGCGTGGCAGTGGCAACGAGGAGGCCGACGCGGCCGTGCTCGATGCACTGCGTCGCATCGGCAAGGTCGACCAGGCACCGCCGCCGTCGCTTGATTTCCCCGCCCGCGTCCTGATCCAGGGCCGCCGGCCCGGGGCCTGATTCCCCGACCTCCATGATTTCCCTTCATTCGATGAGAACCGTGATGAACGACCACGTCCGCGCACGAACCGATTCCCGCCGCCCGCGGCCGGCCCGACGGGCGCTGCTGTGCTGCGCCGTGCTGCTCAACCTGGCCGCCCCGGCCGGCGCGATGGCCGCCGAAACCACCATGGTCAAGCTGATCAAGGGGTTGATCGCCAGCGGTGCACTGAAACCCGAAGACGGCCAGGCATTGCTGGTGCAGGCGCAGGCCGAAGCAGCAGCGTTGCAGCACACCGCGGCCGCCGGGACACCGGCCGCCAGTGGTGGCGTGGCCCTGGAGGCCGGTGACGTGCGCGTGCCGTACGTACCGCAGAGCGTGCGCGACGGCATTCGTGACGAAGTGCGCCAGGAGGTGATGACGCAGGCCAGGTCCGAGGGCTGGGCGGCGCCGAACGAAGTGGCTGAGTGGACCAAGCGCATCAAGGTCACCGGTGACATGCGCGTGCGCAGCGAGTCGCGCTTCTTCTCCGAACGCAACAGCGACATCGTCAGCAACTGGTCGTCGATCAATTCCGGCAACGGCTTCGACACCAATACCAACACCAACCTGCAGCTGCCACCGCTGCTGAACACCCGCCAGGACCGCCGCAACCTGTGGCGCATCCGCGCCCGCCTCGGCATCGAGGCTACCATCGGCCAGCACACCACGGCTGGCGTGCGCCTGGCCAGCGGCAGCAGCAATGGCCCGGTGTCAACCACCGAGCAGCTGGGTGGCGGCCTGAGCAAGAAGGACGTGTGGCTGGACCAGGCCTGGCTGGCCTACAGCCCGGCGGACTGGGTGACGGTGCGCGGTGGCCGCTTCGGCAATCCGTTCTGGACCAGCGATACGCTGTTCTCCAACGACCTGAACTTCGATGGCCTGGCCGCCAACCTGCAGTACGACTTCGACGGCGGTGACCTTGGCCTGTTCGGCAATCTGGCGGTGGTACCGCTGGAGTACACCTCCGACAGCGCGCCCAGCCAGAGTCGGGTCAAGACCCCGAACGAGAACAAGTGGCTGTCCGGTGCACAGGTCGGCGTGAACTGGCGTTTCAACGATGACAACGCGCTGCGCGCGGCGCTGGGTTACTACGACTTCAAGAACATCAGCGGCCGCCTGTCCTCGCCGTGCGCGCTGTATGCGGGCGCGGTGGGCTGCGACACCGACTGGTCGCGCCCGGCGTTCATGCAGAAGGGCAACACCCTGATGCTGATCCGCGACATCGCACGCAACCCGCTGGATCCAGCCAACACGCCCACCCCGCAGTACGTCGGCCTGGCCTCGGCATTCCGCCTGGCCACGCTGAACCTGCGCTGGGATACGCAGCTGGCCCAGGGCATCGGCCTGCGCCTGGATGGCGACTACATCCGCAACCTGGCCTACGACAAGCAGGCGATGTTCAGCCGCGCCAACAACGGCATCGTCAACAACTACGGCGCCGGTGGTACCGCCAGCATCGACACCTTCCGCAGCGGCGACACCGCCTGGATGGTGCAGGCCACCTTCGGTGCCACCGACCTGAAGGAGAAGGGCCAGTGGCAGGCGCTGCTGGGCTACAAGCGCATCGAGGCCGATGCGCTGCCGGACGCCTACAACGACCCGAACTTCCACCTCGGGGGCACCAACGCCCGCGGCTACTACGTGGGCGGCGCCTACGCGCTGGACGCGCGCAGCTGGATCAGCGGCAAGTGGATGGCGGCCAAGGAAGTGTCCGGTGCTCCACTGTCGATCGATGTGTTCCAGCTGGAGTTCAATACCGGGTTCTGAGTGACGGCGTGATGTGGATCACGTAGTGCGTGGCGGGGGCGCAGCGATGCGCCCGTCTAGGGAAAGGAGACCACGCGCTGCACATAAGGAGGAGTGGATGAGCCGTCGCAAGCTGTTCGAAAGTTCCGAACCGTCCAGCCGATCGCTGGGCATCGGCCCGGCCTATGTCTCGGTGGAGGGGCTGCGCCAGCACCTGGCGGAGTTCCTGCTGTATGCAGGCCGGCCGGTGGTGATCATGCGCGGGCGCAGCGAAGTGGGTTACTTCCTGCCAGCGCGCTGCTGGCGCCAGCGTGACGATGATCCGCTGGCCGCCGCCGCCGCCGACCAGCTGCTGGACGCGGCCGGGTTCCAGGCCGAGGATATCCAGCAGGTAGAGCAGGAATTCAACGCGATGCGCCAGCGCACCGTATTGCATTCACGGCGCTGAGCCTTTTGCAGAGCCGGGCATGGGCTTGGCTCTACAGTAGATCCACGCCTTGCGTGGATGGGGTTACGCAGCACCCCCGCGCTCACTGGTGATGCGTGCACCCTCGCGCATCACCAGGGTCACCGGGGTCTTCTCCACCACCTCCAGCAACCGCTGCCACTGCGCATCACTCAGCTCGGCGCTGGCATGCAGCACGCGGTGCACGTGGAAACGTCCATCCTCGTCACGTTCCGAGCGCAGCTCGGCATGGAACTCGCCCAGATCCCAGCCCTTGCGCTGCGCATACATGCGCAGGGTGATGGCGGTACACGCCGCCAGCGAGGCCAGGTACAGGTCGAACGGCGCAAAGCCCTTGCCCTGGCCACCCAGCGAGGCAGGCTCGTCCGCATCCACATCAAAGCTGCCGTTGCTGATGTGGTGCAGATAGTTGTCGGCGGTCGAAACAATGCGTGCGTAGGCCATCACGTTCTCCATCTGTCTGTGGCGTCGAGCCACGCTCGACTGCGCCAAAAAGGGCGGCCCCAGCCAGGACCGGGGCCGCCACCCCATCACTCGGTACGATCGTACGAGAACTGGATGCCCGCGGTACCACCGGTTGCGATGAAGAGGTTCATGAAATCCGGGACCGTTGCCGAGCGGGCCCAGTCGCGCTGCAGTTCGCAGAGCACCTGCCATGCGTGGATGAACGAGCCCGCGGCTTGCCGCCTGCGGCCGCGCAGCCCACAATCCACGTCCGGACCGTCGCCATCACGCCCATCATTCCCCGGTCCGGCCTTGGCACCTATGTCTCCCAATGCCCTGGCGCTGGTCGAGCTGCTGATCCGCGAGCGCCGCGCGTTGTCCCGCTTCATCGCACGCTATCTCGACCCGGCCAGTACCGAGGACACCCTGCAGAACCTGTACCTGAAGGCCAGCAGCGTGCCCGGCGATCCGCCCATCCTGGAGCCGCGCGGCTATCTGTACCGGATGGCCTATCACCACGCGCTCAATCGCAGCCAGGCCGACGCCCGCGAACGCCGTGCCATGGCCGAGTACGCCGTCGACATGGCCGAGGCAAGCCGTGATGGCGAGGCGCAGGCGCTGGACCAGGCGCAGCTGCGCGAGATCACCCAGACCATCCTCGCCCTGCCGGCCCAGGCGCGCGAGTGCTTCGTGCTCAACCGCTACCTGGGCTTGAGCGAGCGCGAAATCGCCGCGCGCCTGGGAATCTCCAAGAGCCTGGTCGGCAAGCATGTGCTGCGCGCAGCGCTGCTGATCCAACAACAGCAGCAGGGAATGCGTCGATGAGCGGCGATTACCGTGGGCAGATCGCGCCCGCCGTTGTCACAACAGGAAAGCGCACCCGTTCGTGGTGCGGCAGGCCACAATCATGACCACCTCCGAACCCTCGCCGCGTCAGGCCAGGCAGGCGTTGCGCTGGGTGATACTGCGCAGTGCAGGCCCGCTGCCGGAACGCCAGCAACGAGCCCTGCAGCGCTGGCTGCAGGCCGATCCCCGCCACGCGCGGGCCTGGCGCCAGCAGCAGGCCTTCTGGCAGCGGTTGGACGCTGCCGGGCCGGAGGTGCTGGCCGCGCTGCCCGAGCTGACCGCAGATCAGCAGGGGCTGCGCCCGATCGCACCGCGCCGCCGTCTGCCCTGGCTGCTCGCCAGTGCTGCGGCCGCAGTGCTGATGGTCGCGGCCGCACCGCACGCGTTGCTGCTGGCGCGCAGCGATGTGCGCAGCAGTGATGCGCCGCGCGTGGTGCGGCTGGACGACGGCAGCACGGCGGTTCTCGATGCCGGCACCGCACTGGCATTCACGTTCGATGGCCAGCAGCGGCGCGTGCAGCTGCTGCGCGGGCAGGCCTGGTTCCAGGTGGCGCATGAGCAGCGACCGTTCCAGGTCGAGGCCGGCGGTGGCCAGATCCGCGATATCGGTACGGCGTTCAGCGTGTCGATGCAGGGCGCCACCATTACCACCGAAGTCAGCGAGGGCGTGGTCGATGTGCGCCCGGGCGATGGCAGCGTGCAGCGCCTGCGCGCCGGGCAGGTGCGGGCGTTCCGTGACGGGCGCTGGCTGCAGCCGCTGCAACAGGCCGCGCCGGAGGCGATGGCGCCGTGGCGTCGCGGTGAGGTGGTGATCGACGGTCTGCCTGCCGCGCAGGCCATCGCCGATCTCGGCCGCTACCGGCGTGCCCCGGTCTGGGTGGTGGGCGGGCAGGGCGCACGCGTGCGGGTCAGCGGCCTGTTCCATCTGCAGCAGCCGGAAGCGGCCATCGACGCCGTGGCCGCGCAGGCGGGACTGCGGGTGCAGCGCTTGCCCGGTGGTGCGTTGCTGGTGTGGTGAAGCGCCCGCGGAGCACGCATGAACCGGCTGCATGAAAAAACATGAAAAAACCGTGGGCAGTCGTCGTACCCCGCTGTCTATAGAGGTATAGCCAGAGCGAAACCGCGTTTCTTCTCAAGCCAGACACACCACCGGGCACCGGTCGTGCCCGTGGTCCCGCCCCGCTTGAGGAGTTCCTGTCCATGCCGTCCACGGCATCCGCCTGTCATCGTCGCATTACCGTCCTGTCCTTGGCGATCTCCACCGCATTGCTGCCGTTGGCCTGGGTGCCGGTGGTGCAGGCGCAAGCGGCGGTGGCCGCACCGCTGCGCACTTACGCCATTCCGGAACAACCGTTGGCCGATGCCGTGCGCAGCTTTGGCCGCCAGGCCGATGTGCAGGTGGTCTTCCGCAGTGACCTGGTGGAGGGCGGTCGATCCAGCGCGGTGAGCGGCGAGTACAGCCAGATGCAGGCCCTGCATCAGCTGCTGCGCGGCAGTGGGGTGCGTGCGCAGCGCGGCATGGATGGCACCTGGAGCCTGCGCGCCGCAGCGGAGGCGGGGGAAGGGGACGGGGAGGGGGTGCGGGTGACCGAAACACTGGACGTGGCCGGTCGCCTGCAGTCGGAAGGGGGTGAGGCCCGCGATTGGCGCGGCTACGATGATGTGTTCGCGCTGGATCTGACCACGGCGTACTCGGGGCGCGACCGGGTGGAGCGCTATCGCGGCTCCAACCCGGCCGACGTGGTCAAGGATCTGGTCGGTGTGTTCAGCGGTGATGCGCGCAACAGCGGCGCGCTGGACATCAACATCCGCGGCATCCAGGGGCCGGGGCGGGTGCCGGTCAGCATCGACGGTGGCGAGCAGGCGCTCACGGTCTGGCGCGGCTACAACGGCGTCAGCAACCGCAACTACATCGATCCCAACCTGATCGGTGGCATCCAGGTCATCAAGGGGCCAGGGCTGGTGCGCGATGTGCACAGCGGGATCGGTGGCGCGCTGGTGATCAAGACCATCGACGTTGACGACATTGTTGCTGCCGGCGAGCGCTTCGGCGGGGAGCTGAAGATCGAAGGCAGCAGCAATGCGGTGGCACCACGCCTGCCGCAGCTGCATACCGGCGAGGATTACCGCACGGTGCCCGGGTTCCCGCAGGGCTCGCCCTCGGCACCGTATGCCGACAGCACGCTGCTGGTGCCGGTGAAGTCGCGCGGTTCTGAAGCCCATGTGTTCGCCGGGGAAGACCAGGCCTGGCGGCTGGCGCTGGGCCTGCGTGGCGAACACGTGGACCTGATGGCGGCCTATGCCTGGCGCAAGCGCGGCAACTACTTTTCCGGCACCCGGGGCGCGGCGTACTACGACCAGGATCCGCGCGAGCAGTTCGAGTACAAGGGCCTGGACTACATCACCACGCTGGCGCGCTACTTCAAGCCCGGCGACGAGGTGCCCAATACCTCCAGCGAGCAGGAATCGTGGCTGCTGAAAGCGACCTGGCAGATCAACGACGACCAGCAGCTGCGCGCGACCTGGCGGCGCACGCTCTCGCACTACGGCGAGATCATGCCCTCGCGCATCCTGTCCGCGCCCGACTACGGTCGCATCCAGTGGCCACTCAGCCGCGTCGATGCCGATGCCTGGAACCTGGAATACCACTGGCAGCCCGCCGGCAGCCGCTGGCTGGACCTGCGTGCCAACCTGTGGCGCACCGAAACCACCAGCGATACGTACACCGCTGGCGGCTTCCCCAATTTTGCCAGCAACCCCGACTGGAACCCCGGCAGCAGCCCGATCCTGCGCAATACCGCGCTGGCCAATGCCCGCAACGACCGCACCGGCCTGACCCTGAGCAACCGCTTCGCGTTGCATTCCACCCTGGACCTGACCGTGGGCGGCAACTGGCAGTTCGAGAAACTGCGCTCGGCGGACCCGTACTTCGGCGTCAGCGATGGCTGGCGCATGTATCCGTGCGCGGGGCGCCGCCAGGAAGGCGAAGGCTACCTGGTGCTGGACTGGCGGCCCGCGGATTTCCTCTCCCTGAGTGCCGGTGTGCGCTACGCGCGCTATTGGGCCTTCGATGATTTCCTGCAGGACCACCCGGAACTGATGACCACCTCGGTGCTCCCCAAGGAGGCCCGCTACCGCGTCAACGAACTGCCCGAACGCCCGGCCAGCCTGCAGGGCGAGATCGACGCCATCGAGTCGCAGCGCGCGTTCTGGGACAGCATCGGCATGGGCTTCATCGTTGATGATCTGCTGAAGGGCCTGCTGAGCAGGTATGAGACGCCGGTCGCGGTGGACCACACCATTCCGTGGCTGCCGGATGCGGACGGCAACTACAGCCGTGCCAGCAACCCCTGCCTGAATGGCCAGGTGGCGGCCATTCCCGGGCTGTTGCCGGTGCAGGGTGCGCAGATCCTGTGCAGCATCCAGAGCGGGCGGCCGCAGACGGTGTCCGGGCGCAATGAGCGCAGGCGCGACCATGCCTGGCTGCCGACCTTCTCGGCCACCGCGCATTTCTCGCCCGATGCGCGCGCCTACGTCCGCTACAGCGAGGCGGTGCGTTTCCCCAGCATGTTCGAGAGCACCATCGCGTTCTCCAGCAGCCTGAACCCGCTGTACCCGCTCAAGCCCGAGCACGCCTACAACTACGAAGTGGGCTACGTGCACAACCTGTCGGCGCTGTTCGGCAACACCGCGGATGCCGACGTGAAGTTGGCCTACTACGTGCACAAGACCCGCAACGTCATCGAGCGCGACGGCAATTTCCTGTTCGACAACCTGGACAAGCAGCGCATCCGCGGCGTGGAGCTGCAGGCGCGGTTCGACAACCGCCGCTTCTTCACCGACCTGGGCATCACCCGCACGCTGGAAAACAAGGCCTGTGACGAAAGCATGGCGGTGCAGCTCGATGCACTCGCCGGCAAGGTGCCCAACTGCGTGCAGGACGGCTTCGTCAGTGGCTACCTGCTGACCCAGGCCATTCCCCGCTTGTCGGTGAACGTGTCGCTGGGCACCCGGCTGTTCGATGAGCGCCTGGAGCTGGGCAGCCGCATCGTGCATTACCAGCGCCACCAGAACCCGGACCTGCAGGCCTACCGTGACCGCCTGTACGCCGGCAGTGGTGGCCTGATCTGGCAGAACGTGCCGTTCACCTGGGGAAACATCACCACCGTCGACGCCTACGCGCGCTGGTGCATCAACGACCATGCCAGCGTCGAGCTGGTCGGCACCAACCTCGGCAACCGCTACTACGTCGACCCGGCCACGCGCTCCACGCTGCCGGCGCCAGGGCGCACGCTGAAGCTCGGTGTCACCGCGCGCTTCTGATGACCTTTTCCGTTGTTGTACCCGTAGTTCCCTCAACCCAAGGAGTAGTTCCATGAAGATGATCTCCCGTTCCGTACTGGCCGTGGCCGCCACCTTTGCCCTGGCCGGTGCTGCGCAGGCTGCCGACATCGTCGGTGCGGCCAGCCCGGCCACCGATTCGCAGCTGTACGTCAAGGTCGGTGCTTCCGAAGTCAACGGCGGCCCGCACAGTGCCGGCAAGGCCGGCATCGGTGTCGGCACCGTCTCCAACGCCAAGCCGGTCGATTTCCAGGGCCTGGCCGCATACTCGGCCCCCACCACCGTGGGCAACGTGACCGTACGTACGCTGGCCATGCCGATCACCGGTACCCCCGGCAACCATGCCGGCATGGGCCACTTCAACTTCGTCAAGGTGGGCAGTGGCGATGTGTGGTTCGGTGAATGGTCCAAGGATGGCGCCGCGGGTGGCTTCAACAACCGCCAGGTGTACTTCGCTGGCGACCGTGCGGGCACCACGTTGCCCAGCGGCACCGCCACGTACGCGGTGGCCGGCCTGAACAAGTTCAACGGCAGCAACCTGCTCAGCGGCACCTTCGCCGCGAACTTCGGTACCGGCAAGCTGACCGGCGGCCTGACCGGTGGTGGCCAGACCCTGGCGATCAACGCCAACATCAACAGCGCCGATGCGTCCTTCGCCGGCACCGCTGTGGCCAACGGTTCGGTCACCGGCAACAGTCAGGGCCAGTTCTTCGGCGCCAACGCCGCCACCCTGGCCGGTATCGCTACGTTCGCCGGCAACAGCCAGTACGACACCGCCTTCGGCGGCAGCAAGAACTGATTGCCACGCCCCTGACGGGGCAGGGCAGGGACAAGCCGCGATCCGCCAGTCCCTGCTTCGGCCCGCTGCATGCACCGCCACGGATCGACCATGCGCCACCCCATTTTCCTTGTGTTCCTGCTGCTGGTTGCCGCCGACGTGCGCGCCCAGCAGGACGATCTGCGCCGCGTGCTCGAACAGGGCAGCGAACTGCGCCACCAGCAGCAGGACCAGCAGCGCCTGCAGCAGGCCGAATCGCAACGGCCGACGCTCACCATCGACGGCCAGACCGTGCGGGTGGAGCGCACCGTCGATGATCTCGGCCAGGCCCTCTACCTGTCATTGCAGCACCAGCAGTGGCCGGCCGCTGCGGCGTTCCTGGCCGAATACATCGAGCTACCGGGGCACGATCCGCTGCTGCGCCACTACGCGCAGGGTGCGTTGGCCCGCGTGGCCGGTGAGCATCCGCGCGCTGCACAGGAGTACGAAGCGCTGCTGGCAGCGCAGCCGGACTTCCTGCCCGCCCGCCTTGAACTGGCGCGCGTCTATGCCGAAGACCAGCGCGACCGCGAGGCGGTGGCATTGTTCGGTGCAATCAAGGCCGGTATCGACAGCAACGATCCGGCCACCGCAGGTGTCCGCGCTCGCGTGGACAGCTATCTGGACGCGTTGCAGGCACGCAGGCGCTGGAAGGCGGCGGTCGCCGCCGGGCCTGCATGGAGCGACAACATCAACCGCAGTTCGGCCAGCCGCACCTGCCTGTTCGTCGTCGGCGACACCTGCCTGATCGAACGCACGCTGCCCGAGGCGCAGCGCGCCACCGGCCTGGACTACGACGCCAGCCTGGAACGGCGCTGGGCGTTGGCCGGCCATCATGGGCTTTACGTGCGTGGGCTGGCGTTCGGCCAGGCATGGCGCGGGTACAGTGCATACAACGAACTCAACGCCAGCGTGCAGGCCGGTTACAGCTGGCGCAGTGCACGGCACACCCTGCAGCTGGCGCCGAGCTATGACTTCCAGGCGCTGGGCAACCACGCCCTGCAGGGCGGCAGTGGCGTGCACGGCGAGTGGCAGTACGCCCTGGACGGGCGCAGCCTGCTCAAGCTGGAGGCGGACTGGAAGCGCCAGCACTACCGGCGGTCGGCCCTGGCCGACAACTACGATGGCGAACTGGCCGCGCTGTATGCCACCTGGTTCCGCGCGCTCAATCCGCGCTGGACCCTGTTCGCGGGCATGGACCTGACCGACAGCAGCGCAGCCGACCCGGTCAACGGCTACCGCCAGCGCGGCCTGCGGCTGGGCGCGGCGCGCCAGTGGAGTGGCACCACGGCCACGGTGTTCGTGTCGTTGCGTCACCGTGACTATGACGCCTGGAGTCCGTTGCTGGAGGCGCGCAGGCAGGACGACGAACAGAACCTGATCGCCATCGTGCGCAGCGAGCGGCTGGCGGTGGGCGGGCTGGTGCCCAGCCTGAGCCTGCGCTACGCCCGCATCGACAGCAACGTCGGTTGGCTGTACAGCCATGACCGCAGCCTGCTCAGCCTGCAATGGGAGCGTGCGTTCTGAACGCACCGCTGCAAGGCCGGAGTGAATGCGCCGCGGCTGCGATCTTCATCGATCATCACGCGCCCTTGTAGCCCGGTTCGCGCATCCTACGACCGTTGCGGCGGAGGTGGGCCGCGTGTATCGAGGAGCGCCGGTCGTGCTGGAAGCGGGCAACAAACCAGAAGGCCTGAAAGGGTTGAGAGTACTGGTGGCGGAAGATGAATTCGCCATCGCGATGTTCCTGGTGGACTACCTGGAGCTGAAGGGCGCGCAGGTGGTGGGGCCGGCCGGGGACCTGCAGGCACTCGGCCGGCTGCTGGATGACAACCCCATCGATGTGGCCCTGCTGGACATCAACCTGGGCGGTGAACAGGTGTACCCGCTGGCCGACCGGTTGGCCGAAGCGGGTACGCCGTTCATGCTGACCTCTGGCTACGATGACAACCTGCCCAGCCGCTTCGCGGATGCGCCACGCTGCACCAAGCCCTATCACATCGAGGCCCTGGTCCAGCAGCTGGCGGGACTGGTGGCGACGCCGCAGGCCCCTGCGGGCATCGCCTGATTGCGCGGCATGTCGCGCCACACCGAAGGCCTCCGGGCCGTTGAGCGCCCGGCGGGCATGCCGCCGTCGCTGCAGGCGCATGCGCGCCATGACGGCATGGCCGCCCGTATTGCCCGGCACGACTGGTCAGGCACGCCACTGGGTGCGATCGAGCAATGGCCGCCGCACCTGCGCGCCACCGTCGACCTGATGCTTGCGCACGGCTTTCCGATGATCGTGCTGTGGGGCGAGCAGCTGGTGCAGCTCTACAACGATGGCTATGCCGAGATCCTGGCTGACAAGCATCCTGGCGGACTGGGCCAGCCGACGCGCGAGTGCTGGCCCGAGGTCTGGCACATCAACGGCCCGATCTACCAGCGTGTGTGGCAGGGCGAGACCATCACCTATGAGGACAAGCTCTATCCGCTGGCGCGGCGGGGGCGCTTGGAGGATGTCTGGTTCACCATCACCTACAGCCCCATACGCGGAGAGGACGGGTGCATCAACGGCGTGCTGGTGACCATGTTCGAAACGACGGCCGCGCACGTTGCGCAGGCGGCCCGCGAACGCGAGGAACAGAAGCGCCGTGAGAGCGACCGCCGGTTGGCGCTGGCCTTCAAGGTGCTGCCGGTGGGTGTCTGCATTGTCGATGCCGACGGCAACCTGCAACTGTCCAACGACCAGATGCGGACCTATCTTCCCACCGGCAAGGTGCCCTCCACGGATCGCCCCAACCACTACCGGTGGCAGGGTACGCATCCCGATGGCTCGCGCATCGAACCCCACGATTTCGCCATCGCCCGCGCCCTGCGGGGGGACACGATGGTCCCAGGCCTGGAGTTCCAGTTCATCCATGACGATGGGCGCGCGCGCTGGACGCGTGTCGCCGCCGCACCGCTGCGTGATGCCGATGGCGGGGTGAGTGGCGTGTTCGCGATCGCCGTGGACATCGACGACCTCAAGCGTGCCACCGAGCGCCAATCGGTGCTGCTGGCCGAACTGCAGCATCGCGTGCGCAACATCATGTCGACCATCCATGCCCTTGCCTGGCGGACCCGCGCATCGGTCGGCAGCGTGGACGAGTATGCCGAGCGCCTGTGCGCGCGGCTGATGTCACTGGCGCGCACGCAGAGCCTGTTGACCCGTGGCGCCAATGTAGGGGTCTGCCTGCGCGGCATGCTCGAGGAGGAGATCGCGGCGCAGACACCGGCCGCCGCCGCCTATCACCTGCAGGGTGAGGATGTGCTGTTGCCACCGAAGGCGGCCGAAGTACTGTCGCTGGCCATCCATGAGCTGGCCACCAATGCGTTGCGGTATGGCGCGCTGGCCCACGAGGACGGCCGGATCGATGTCTGCTGGCACCTGCAGGTGCAGGATGGGCAGCCGTGGCTGGGCCTGCACTGGTGCGAGCGCCATGCCGAGGTGGCGGGGTGGGAGATGCCACGCCAGCGTGGCCTGGGCCGGGTCCTGATCGAGCAGCGGGTGCCCTATGAACTGGCCGGCAGCGGCGAGCTGCGCTTTGCCCCGCAAGGCCTGGATGCCTGGATCCGCTTCCCGCTGCGCGAGCGCGACAGCCTGCTGCAGACCGACGCCCCGGACACCGGGCTGCCTGGGTAAAAGGGTATTTATCTCCAATTTGGCCAAATTGGGTATAGTGGCGCTTATCCACCCCGTCTGGAGCCGTGTGATGACCCTGCCGCTGGATCTGCCTGGCCTCGAGAAGGCCCCGGCCTCATCGGTGAAGACCCGGGGCTGGCCGAGCCTGATGCGCACCGTGCGCGAGAAGCAGGCGCTGGTCATCACCAACCACAATCACCCGGAAGCGGTGATCGTGGACATCCGCACCTACCAGGAACTGCTGGCCAAGGCTGCGGGCGGTGATGCCGGTGAGCGCAACGAGGAACTGCAGCGCCTGCGCAGCGAGTTCGACCAGACCCTGGCCGGGCTGCAGCGTGGGGAAGGGCTGGGCAAGGTGCTGGGCCAGCCGATCCGGCGCGGCCGCAAGGTCACCCTCGGCCGCCCGCTCTGATCGATGGGACGCATCCTGGCGCTGGCCGGCGTCAATGGCGCCGGCAAGAGTTCGCTGCTGGGCACCTGGCTGGACGCCGAAGGGCTGAGCTGGTTCAACCCGGACTCGTTCACCCGTCGCCTGGTCGACGCCGGCTGGCCGCTGCCGGAGGCCAACGCCGAGGCATGGCAGGAAGGCACCCGCCGCCTGCGCCAGGCCATGGCTGATGGCACCGACTTCGCCTTCGAGACCACACTCGGCGGCAATACCATTCCGCGCCTGCTGCGTGAGGCCTGCGAACGGCATCAGGTGGCGATCTGGTTCTGTGGGCTGGCCGATGTCGAGCTGCACATCGCCCGTGTTTCGGCGCGGGTGGCCGCTGGCGGCCACGATATTCCGGTGGAGAGGATCCGCGCGCGTTTCGATTCCGCGCGCGCGAACCTGCTGGAGCTGCTGCCACACCTGGCCGAGCTGCACGTCTACGACAACAGCGCACCGGCCGACGCACAGGGCTGCGTGGTGCCGCTGCCGGTACTGGCCATGGCTGCAGGCGAACTGCAATACCCCATTGCGGTAGCCGACCTGCTGCACACGCCCGGCTGGGCCAAGCCCATCGTGATGCGTGCGATGGAATTGAACAGCCCGCGCTAGATCCACGCCATGCGTGGATGCCTTGGCTGTGGTTAGACTGGCCGCACCATCAAGGAGGATGACATGCACGGACCCGCGATATTCCGCTCCACTTCGATCTTCCTGGCGCTTGCTGCGCTGGCGCTGTCCAGCTTGACGGCGGTGGCTGCGCCCGGATCCAAGCGGGTGGTTGCGCCACCCAGCCTGGTGCAGGCCTATCGGGCCGCCGAAGCGAACCTGCGGCTGATTCCCGGCGACGACATTGAATCCGAGTTCCGTCCGGTGTGGACCGCTGTTGCCGATCTCGATGGCGATGGCCGTGCCGAGGTCGTGTATTTCTACACGTCCACCTACACCGGCGGCAGCTTCGCGCAGAGCAATGTGGTGGCGGTGATGACGGCGCTGACAGCGAACGATCCGCGTGGCCAGGAGAACCCAAAGAGCCTGTCGCCGGTGGAGGCAGAGGACTATGCCGCCATCCGCAGGTATGGCTATGGCGACGACGCGGTCGAACAGATTCCAGGCGCCATCCATGCCATCCGCATCCAGGGTGATCGCATCATTGTCGATTTCACCGTCAGTGCCGGGGCGACGGTCTGCGAATGGAAGAGCCCAAATCGCCACGTCTGTCCGCCGGACGGGAACTACACCTGGACGCTGCGTTGGACGCCGGGAAAGCTGGCGCGCATCAAGACGTAGCGCCAGTGGCGCCGCAGATCCACGCCATGCGTGGATCGCGTTTTGCACCCGATCTCAGGCAGGCTTCACCTGCTCGGTCTCGGCAACATCCGGCAGCGGCGGCAGGGTCGGGTCCACGGTCACCGGTGCATCGCTCATCAGCAGCGCAGCGGCTTCCTTCCTGCAGCCGACCGCCGGCGGTGAGCCGCGCAGCGGCAGGCCGGCGGTTTCCTTCACGAACAGCATGGTCACCAGCCCGATCACCGCCGCGCCCATCAGGTAATAGGCCGGCACCAGCGGGTCGCCGGTGCGTTCCACCAGCCACGCGGTCACCAGCGGCGTGGTGCCGCCGAACAGCGACACCGACACATTGAAGGCGATCGACAGCGCGCTGTAGCGCACCGGTGTGTAGAACAGCGCCGGCAGCGTGGACGGCATCGAACTGGTGAAGCACACCAGCGCCAGGCCCAGCAGCATCAGGCCGAGGAAGATCAGCCCGTCATGGCCGCTGCCGACCAGCAGCAGGCACGGAATGGCCAGCACCAGCAGCGCGATGCAGGCACCGATGATCATCGGGCGGCGGCCCAGCCGGTCACTGAACAACCCGCCGACGATGTTCAACGGCATCATCACCAGCATCACGATGATGATCAGCAGCAGGCCCTTGCTCTCGGCGTAGCCCATGGTGACGCTGAGGTAGCTGGGCATGTAGGTCAGCAGCATGTAGTCGGTCACGTTGAACACCAGTACCAGGCCCATGCACACCAGCAGCTGGCGGCCATGCACCTGGAACAGCGCGCCCAGCCCGGGCCGGTCGTGCTCGCGCTTCTCGGCTTCCTCGGCGAAGGCGCGGAACGCCGGGGTTTCCTCCAGCTTCATGCGCATGTACAGGCCGAGCAGGCCCAGCGGGCCGGCCACCAGGAACGGAATGCGCCAGCCCCAGTCCAGCATCTGTTCGCTGCTCAACAGCATGTGCAGCGCGGTCACGGTACCGGCGCCGGCGATATAGCCGCCCAGCGTGCCGAACTCCAGCCAGCTGCCCATCAGGCCGCGGTTGCGGTCGGTGGAATATTCGGCGATGAAGGTCGCCGCGCCGCCATATTCACCGCCGGTGGAAAAGCCCTGCACCACGCGTGCGAGCAGCAACAGCACCGGTGCCCAGATACCGATGCGCTCATACGAGGGAATCAGGCCGATGGCAAACGTGCCCAGCGCCATCAGGATCATGGTGAACGCCAGCACTTTCTGGCGGCCGTAGCGATCACCCAGCGGGCCGAACACCAGACCGCCCAGCGGCCGTACCAGGAACGCCACGGTGAAGGTGGCGAACGCGGCGATCACCTGCGCAGTGGGATTGCTGGACGGGAAGAACACCTGGCCGATGGTGACGGCCAGATAGCCGTAGACACCAAAGTCGAACCACTCCATGGCATTGCCAAGTGCGGCCGCGCCGACGGCGCGCTTGAGCATGGGCTTGTCGACGACGGTGATCTCATCGACCTTCAGGTGGCGGCGGCGCTTGAACCAGCCGAAATGGGCGTGTGCCTCGGGGGTGTCCTGCATGGGGCTCCCTTGTAAGTGGAAGAGGTGAATAGACGGTGGGCTAGGTCCCGGAAATCGGAAACGGCGATGCAGGCGCAGGTGGCGCAGGGGCATCCGTGAGTGGCGTGGGGGCCGGGGAATGTGTGCAGGCACGACGCCACGCGCACGGCAACGCACCGCCGCAACGGCGGAAACGCAGCAACAGGATCATTGCGGTCGCGCAGTCAGCGGCCGGAGGTCACAGCAGCGTAGGGAGGGCAGGCCAGAGCGCCTGCGGGCGTCATCCGCCAGGATCCAGCGCGAGGCGGTGGAAGGGCAGGGCGGGAGCCATCGTGGCAAGCGAAGCGCCGGTCGGCAGTGCTTTCCACGTAACAGGTGCGCCCGTCACGTAGTGGGTCGTGTCGATCATCCGTTCATCATAACGGCATCGGCGTGAGCATGCAGAGAAGCGGGCTGATCTGCACGCTGTGTTCCATCGCGCCTGTTCATCTGCGCAGCGTGCAATGACATGCGTTGAACGAACTCTGGCCGCAGCGCTCACGCAACGCTGTCTACGGTAGCGCTGAACGCAATCGAGAAGGAGCACCGCATGACCCCTCGCATTCCCGAAGGTACGCTGATCATCGTCGCCGATGGTGGTTCGGCCCGCGTGTTCACCAACGTCGGCAACGAACATCAACTGGCGTTGAAGCAGGAAGGCGAACTGCGCCTGCAGGACATCAGCGAGCAGGGTGTCTCCGGGCAGGGGCCGGCCGGTGCGGTGCCGAAGGACATGTCCATTTCGCAGCTCAACGAGGCGACGTTCGCCAAGCAGGTGGCTGAGCAGCTCAACGAAGATGCCTTGAATAATCGCTATGCACACCTGGTACTGGTGGCAGACCCGACCACGCTGGGCCGTATCCGCCCGCTGCTGCACAAGGAGGTCCAGGCGCGCCTGCTGGGCGATATTGCCAAGGACCTGACCAATTCACCGGTGGAGGACATCCAGAAGGCCTTGGCGGGGTAACGACCATGCCGTTCATGCGTGACTACCCGGCGGCGGAGCCCGCCGACGCGGACGTGGAAGCTCAGGCGGGCTGGCTGCTGCTCGAGTTCGGTGCACCCTGGTGTGGCCATTGCCAGACCGCGCAGCCCACACTCCAGGCGTTTGTGGACGCCCATGATCTGGTGCATTGGAAGATCGAAGATGGCAAGGGAAAGCCACTGGGGCGTGCTTTCAAGGTGAAACTGTGGCCCACCGTGGTGCTGCTGCATGACGGCCAGGAAGTTGCGCGGGTGGTGAGGCCGGTCGAAAGCGCCGACCTCGCCACCTTGCAGGGCGCATTACCGGATTGACGGCAGCAGTCGCTGCCTGCGGCCCGCACGGCGACGAGCAGGCTTGGCTGCATCGCGGTCTAGTGATAGATCACCTTTTCCGCTTCCGCGCGCAACTTCTGCAGCAGGCAACGCCCATGCTGGCTCAGCATGACCATCGCATTGGCGATCTGCTTGGCGTCGTAGCCCATCGGCGCGGGAGGTTTCGGCTCGGGGCCGTATTGCTCGCCGATGAGGATGGCCATGCCTTCGGCACTGTTGAGGGCGTGTTCGATGCGCTGGAACAGCGACTCCATGGCCGGGCTGAGCGGACGTTGGATCATGCGGGAACTCCTTGGGAAGCGAGGGCCACCGCAAGGGTGGCGGGCGATGCGAGGTTGGAACTTCGGCTGAGCTACGAGAAAAGCCGGAGGGCCATGCGGCCGCCGCGCATCGCCCGCCGTAGTCACGGCAAGCAGATCTCGTAGCTCATTGCGGGGTTCCAATCCCGGCAGCGGCGTTTGCGCTGCGGTGCCATCCTGGGCAGATCGAGGCGCTGCATACCAATTGATGGTTCGTCTCGCTTTCTCCCGTTTCGAAGGCGCGGTCTTTCAGAAATGCATGTGTGGACATCCATTGGCGTATCGGCACCGATCGGGAGGCGGGAGACCGCAAGGCTATGAGGCGACTCGTCGTCCGGCCATGCAATTACGTGCAAATCATCGTGCCGGTTCCGGCGGCCGCACTGCAGCATGCGACAAGACAGGCCCGGTGCTAGGATTCGTCTACCACCTGAATCGATCCAAATGCCGATGCCCACGCTGGACCGTCGCCTCCTGATCGCCTTCGCTGCCACCGCCATGCTTGTCACCGGTACCGCCTTGGCGGCCCCGTCGAAATCCGCCGCCGAACGCGCCTATGCCTCGGTCGACCCGTTCATCGGCACCGGTGGCGAAGGCCACACCTACCCGGGGGCCACAGTGCCGTTCGGCATGGTCCAGCTCAGCCCGGACACGCGCATCCAGCCGCGCGAAAAGGCCTATGGCTGGGCCGCAGGCTACCGCTACGACGACAGCAGCATCGTCGGCTTCTCGCATACGCACTTCTCCGGCACCGGTCATTCGGACCTGGGCGACATCCTGTTGATGCCGTTCACCGGCACTCCCGGGCTGGAGCGCGGCGATCCGGAGAAGCCGCGCAGCGGCTATGCATCGCGCTTCCGTCATGACGATGAAAAGGCCGAGCCGGGCTACTACGCGGTCACCCTGGATGACTACAAGGTACGCGCCGAACTGACCACCAGTACCCGCGTGGGCGTGCACCGCTATGCCTTCCCCAAGGGCACCGACGCCAAGGTGCTGCTGGACATGCGTACCAGCATGTATGACTACCCGGGCAAGGTGCTGTGGTCGCGGGTACGGGTGCGCGCCGACGGTACGGTGACCGGCTTCCGCGAGACGCGCGGCTGGGCGCCGGGCCGCCAGCTGTATTTCGCGATGCGTTTCTCGCGCCCGCTGGCCGGGCACGAGCTGCACAGCACCGAGCAGGACATCGTCTACAAGGGCTTCCCGCCGCCGGGTGAGAAGGATCCCGCGCAGCGCGCCCAGATCGAAGGCCGACAGCTGGTCGGTACGTTCGCATTCGGCAAGCTGGATGCACCGCTGGTGGTGAAGGTGGCGATCTCGCCGGTCAGTGAAGCCGGCGCCATCGCCAACCTCGACGCCGAAGTGGCCGACTTCGATTTCGACCGCGTGCGTGCGCAGGCAAAGCAGGAATGGACGCAGGTGCTGTCGGTACTCGATATCGACGCGCCGGAACATGCGCGGCGCAGTACCTATACCGCGCTGTACCACACCCTGCTGGGGCCGACGCTGTTCATGGATGCCGATGGCCAGTACCGCGGGCCGGACAATGCCGTGCACAAGGCCGAGGGCTACGCGAACTATTCCACGTTCTCGCTGTGGGACACCTACCGTGCGCTGCACCCGTTGCTGACGCTGGTGCAGCCGGAGAAGCGCAACAGCGACTTCGTCAATTCCATGCTTGCCCACCATGAGCACAGCCCATACGGCATGCTGCCGGTATGGTCGTTCCATGGCCTGGAAGACTGGTGCATGATCGGCTACCATGCCGTGCCGGTGATCGCCGATGCCTACGTGAAGGGCATTCGTGGCTTCGACGCCGACAAGGCGCTGAAGGCGATGGTCGAGACCGCCAATTACGGTCCCTATGACGGCATCGCGCAGTACCGCGAGCTGGGCTACGTGCCGATCGACGAGGAAGGCGAAGCAGCCAGCAAGACGCTGGAGTACGCCTTCGACGACTGGACCATCGCACGCATGGCACAGGCCATGGGCAAGGCCGATATCGCGGCGACCTTCGACAAGCGCGCAGGCAACTGGCGCAATGCCTTCGACAAGGACACCGGCTTCATGCGCGCACGCAAGCGCGATGGCAGTTTCCGCACGCCCTTCGACCCCAGCGCCAGCGGCTACGGCACCGACTACACCGAAGGCAATGCCTGGCAGTATTCGTGGTACGTGCCGCAGGACGTCGCCGGGTTGGCGGCCGCGCACGGTGGCAGCGACAAGCTGCTCGCGCGCCTGGACGAGGTGTTCAACGCCAAGGTGGATCCATCGATCTTCGAGCACATGGAAGACATCACCGGCCTGATCGGCTGGTATGCGCACGGCAACGAGCCCAGCCACCACGTGGCCTACCTGTATTCGTATGCCGGCCAGCCGTGGCGCACGCAGGCGCGCCTGAAGCAGATCATGGATACCCAGTATGCCGACCGCCCCGATGGCCTGGCCGGCAATGATGACGTCGGCCAGATGTCGGCGTGGTATGTGTTCACCGCGCTGGGCTTCTACCCGGTTGCACCGGGTTCGGGCGAGTACATTCTTGGCCGTCCGTTCCTGCCGAAGACCGCGATGCGCCTGCCCAACGGCAAGACGTTCACCATCGTGGCCGAGGGGCTGGATGACGCGCACACGTACGTGGGCAGCGTGACGTTGAACGGCAAGCCGCTGCAGCGTACCTTCCTGCG
Organism: Stenotrophomonas sp. BR163; assembly: GCF_047520985.2. Lineage (NCBI taxonomy): Bacteria > Pseudomonadati > Pseudomonadota > Gammaproteobacteria > Lysobacterales > Lysobacteraceae > Stenotrophomonas > Stenotrophomonas sp. BR163. The sequence goes on along the minus strand of NZ_JAXBRE020000003.1, from coordinate 44,633 downwards.
CCACGACGAGATCCTGGCCGGTGGCGAACTGCGCTTCAGCATGCAGGCCGAGCCGAACAAGGGCTGGCCGGGGCAGGGCGCGCAGGCGCCGTATTCGATGAGCCGATGACGCGCACCCGGTAGGTGCCAACTTGGTTGGCACGCTTCACGGGTGACCAGGAACCTGTAGAGCCGAGCCCACGCTCGGCTCAGGCATCGTGCCAGGAGCAGCCGAGCATGGGCTCGGCTCTACAAGGGCAACTCAACAAAGCTCAGCGAAACCGCACCCCCACCCGCGCGCCACCGAGCGGCGCCGTTTCGATCTTCAACATCGCACCATGCCGCTGCGCGATCTCGGCCACGATCGCCAGGCCAAGCCCGCAGCCGTCGCCCTCGCTGCTGGCCCGGTAGAAGCGTTCTGTGACGCGCGCGCGCTCGGCTTCGGCGATGCCGGTGCCGTCATCGTCCACCCATACCCGCACGCCGTCGGTTCCCTGCCGAAGGCCGAGGGTGATGACTCCGGGCGTGGCGCCGTAGCGCAGCGCGTTGTCCAGCAGGTTACCCAGCGCCTCGCGCAGCAACTGCGGATCACCCTGTACCTGCACGCCGTCGTCGGGTCCGTCGTAACCCAGGTCCACGCCCGCCACCAATGCGCGGTCGGCATAGCGCTCGATCACGCCACGCGCCAGCGCGGCCAGATCCAGCGGCTGCAGCGGCAGCGCGCTGCCCTGTGGATCTTCCGAGCGGCTGAGCATCAGCAGCTGATTGACCAGGTGCTGCAGCCGCGCCAGCCCGGCCAGCGTGCCGGACAGCGCCAGTTGCTGCGCCTGTGGATCATGCTGGCGCAGGGAACTCTCCAGCTCCACCTGCATCGCAGCAAGCGGCGTGCGCAGCTGGTGCGCGGCGTTGCTGACGAAGCGCCGTTGCGCCGCCTGCATCGCATCCAACCGGTGCAGCAGCGCGTTATAGGCTTCCACCGCCGGCCACAGTTCGCGTGGCGCTTCCTGTGCGGGTTCCAAGGGCGCCAGTGGGTCCGGGCGGGGGCTGGCCAGCTTCCGTGCGACCAGGTTGGCGTGGCGTGCGGCGGCTCCGGTGCCCGACCACGCCAGCCACGCCGCCAGTGCCAGGATCGCGGCCTGGAACGGAATGCTGGTCAGCAGCAGCTTGCGCTCCAGCCGGTGGCGCTTGCGCAGCGTCTCGGCCACGCGCAGCCGGATATCGTGGCCGGGCCCGGCGCCGACCACGACTTCGACCATGCGCACCGGCTGCCCGCGTAGGCGCGCATCGTAATAAACCGCGTCGTCGCTTGAAGCGGCGGTGGTCGGGCGGGGCAGGGCTTCGGCCAGGTCGCCATACAAGCGTGCACCCGCAGCGTCGACCACCTCGCCATGCACTTCGTCGGCGGTGTCCCAGGTGAACATGCGCGATACGGCCGGGGTGATCTCGATCGAAGCGCGGCCATCCTGCACTGTCACCAGCTCGGACAGCGACATCGCCGAGTCCAGCAGCCAGCGGTCGTAGACCTGGCCGGCGTAGAAACGGGCCAGCGCGAACGAACCCACCGCGCTGCACAGCAGCAGCACCAGCAGTGGCAGCCACAGGCGTCTCAGCAGCAGGCCACGCAGGCTGTGCACGCGCTCAGTCACCCACGGCCTCCAAGCGGTATCCAAGCCCACGCAGCATGCGGATGCCGACGCCGGCACGCGCCTGTTCCAGCTTGCGGCGCAGGCGGCTGACATGCACTTCGATCACCGACAGGCTGGCCTCGTGGTCCCAGCTGTATAGCGCGTCGAACAGGCGCTGCTTGGTGACGGTGCGGCCGGGATGCTGCATCAGGGCCTCGACCAGCGACAGCTCACGCGCGGTCAGTTCGATGCGCTGGCCGTCCACCCGCACTTCATTGCGGATGCTGTCGAAGCACAGGCGACCCAACCGCTTCTGCGCAGGCGCGTCGCTGCGGCGGCGTGACAGCGCACGCAGGCGTGCTTCCAGCTCTCCCAGCGCGAACGGCTTGGCGAGATAGTCGTCGCCACCCCGGTCGAGGCCGAGGATACGGTCTTCTATACCGTCGCGCGCAGTGAGGATCAGCACCGGCAGGGTCACACCGTCGTTGCGCAGGCGCGAGAGCAGGTCGAGGCCATCGACGTCGGGCAATGAAAGGTCGAGCACCATCACGTCATATGGCGCGCTGGCCAGTGCAGCGGGTGCATGCAGTCCGCGCGAGAGGTGGTCGCACAGATGACCTGTGCCCTGCAAGGCACGGATCAGTCCATCGGCCAGGGCGGCGTCGTCTTCGATCAGCAGGATTCGCATTGCAAGCTTCGTGCAAGGTTGGGGCAAGATTGGCGCAAGTGCGTCACCTTACCGTGACGCGCATGAATTTCTCCCCTTGTCTTGCGGCTGTGTTGGCTGCCCTCCTGTGCGCATGGATCTGCTGCCGTCGGTGGTGCAGGGCTCGCTGCAGCGCCTGCGCACGGTGCTCATGACCGCGCTGCTGGCGATGTTTGGTCTGCTGCCGATGGCCACCTCGCATGCGATCGGCGCCGAGACCCAGAAGCCGCTGGCGGTGGTGGTGATCGGTGGCCTGCTGTCGGCGATGCTGCTGACCCTGCTGGTACTGCCCACGTCGTACTACTGGGTGCATCACCGCCGTGAGGCGCGTATCGCCTGACCCTGCTGTAGAGCCGAGCCCACGCTCGGATGCGTCTGGCCTTCGCGCGAAGAGCAGCCGAGCGTAGGCTCGGCGCTACCGAATCCCCGAGCCACGCGCAGATGCGATCCACGCCATGCGTGGATGCCGTCCGCGCGACCTACACCATCCCACCGTTGGCGCGCAGTACCTGGCCATTGATCCATCCGCCATCGGCACCGGCCAGGAAGGCCACCGCACCGGCGATGTCCTCTGGCGTACCCAGCCGCTCCAGGGGGGGCATCTTCGCCAGCCGCTCGATCAGTTCCGGTGACTTGCCGTCCAGGAACAGGTCGGTAGCGGTCGGGCCCGGCGCCACGGCGTTCACGGTGATGTCGCGCCCGCGCAGCTCCTTGCTGAGGATTGCGCCCATCGTCTCCACCGCTGCCTTGCTGGCGGCGTACACGCTGTAGTTCTCCAGCCGGGTGCCGACCACGCTGGTGGACAGGGTGATGATGCGGCCACCGTCGCGCACCCGGCGCGCACTTTCGCGCAGCACATTGAAGGCGCCCTTGAGGTTGATGCCGATCAGCCGCTCGAACAGGGCATCGTCGGTGTCGGCCAATGGTGCCAACTGCAGTACGCCCGCGCTGTTGACCACCACGTCGATGCCGCCGAAGCGGACTTCGATGGCGTCGAACAGCTGCCGCACCGCCTGCGGATCGGCGACATCGGCCTGAAGCGCAATGGCCTGTGCGCCGGCTGCGCCGAGTTCGGCCGCCAAGGCTTCGGCGTCGTCGCGGCGCCCCGCATAGTTGATGGCGACTGCATGGCCGTCGGCGGCGAGCCGTCGGGAGATGGCGGCGCCGATGCCACGGGAGCCGCCGGTAACCAGGGCGACAGAGCGGACGGGGGAGGGGGTCATGGTGGTTTCCAGTGGGCACGCCGGAGTGGCGCAGGGCCATCTTCGCGCCATTGCCCGTTCGGATAATCCTGCATAATCCGCCAACATCATCCGGATAGCCGAACAATGGACCGCTTCACGGCCATGCGCGCCTTCGTCCGTATCGTCGAGCGCCGCAGCTTTACCCGCGCCTCCGAGGACCTCGGCCTGCCGCGGGCCACGGTGACCGACGCGATCAAGGCGCTCGAACAGCGGCTGGGCGTGCGCCTGCTGAACCGGAGCACGCGGGTGGTGGTGCCGACGCTGGAAGGCGAAACCTTCTACGGCCGTTGCCTGCGCCTGATCGCCGACATGGACGATGCCGAAGCTGCGTTCCGTGACGCGCCGCCACGCGGCCCGTTGCGCATTGAAGTGCACGGCACGCTGGGCCGGCACCTGCTGTTTCCGCGCCTGCCGGAATTCCTGCAGCGCTACCCGGAGATCGAACTGGACGTCAGCGAAGGCGACCGCTATGTCGATCTGCTGCGCGAAGGCGTGGATGCGGCGTTGCGGGTGGGGACGCTGGCCGACAGCGATCTGGCGGCGCGCCGGTTGACGATGCTGCGCGAGGTGACGGTGGCCGCGCCGGGCTACCTGCAGGCCAAGGGCGTCCCAGGCGGCATCGAGTCACGGCTGGACGGGCATGAAATGGTTGGCTATCGCTCCAGCGCCACCGGCCAGCTGATTCCCCTGGAGTTCCAGCAGCGCGGGCAGGTGCGTTACCTGCCGCTGCCGGCGCGGGTGCGTGTGTCCGGCGCGGATGCGTTCCTCGGTGCCGCGCTGGCCGGCCTGGGCATCATCCAGGCGCCGCGCTACCGGATGGACCCGTACATCGCGCGCGGGCAGCTGGTGGAGCTGTTGCCGGACGCGCCGCCGACGCCAAGCCCGTTGAGCCTGGTCTACCCGCGCAACCGCACGCCGTCGCCGCGGTTGCGGGTGTTCATCGACTGGGTGGCTGGCGTGTTCGATCAGGCCGAAGTTGCCGGCCAGCGGCCGGCACTACCGGGCCCGGTCAAACAGAGTGGGGTATTGCTTGGGTAGTGCCGGCCGCTGGCCGGCATCACAGCGCGTGCAGCGGCCCCTGCATGCGATGGAAACTCCCATCGGGGGCGGTGAACCAGGCCAGCGAACGCCCACCCACGAAGTCGTCGACATGCACCACCGTGGCGCCGTCGGCTTCCTGCCACGAAATGGCATAGATCCCGTCGCTGATCTGTTGCCACTCGCAGGCGGCTTCGCCACGTGCGCCGGCATAGGCGCCGGAGACGATGACGTACTGCACGTGGCGACCATCGGCGCTATAGGCATTGTCGGCCGCCAGGCCGTCATAGCAGACGCGGAAACGGCGGCCAGCGAACACGGGCAGGTCGGTGGCAGCGTTCATCGAATCGCCACCGGGTTGATGTTGACCTGGGTCGAGCCGACGTACAGCGGCTGGCCGAGTACGAACAGGAATTCCCAGGCCTTGTCGCGCACCAGGGCACGGCTGTCGATCAGCTCCAGGTTGTAGATGCCGCGCTTGGCCAGCATGTACTGGTTGACCGGAAATTCCTCGGCACCGTTCGGGTCCGGGTAGACCTCCGAGGCCCAGGTGTCGCCACCGAAGGCGACGATGCCCTGGTCGGCCAGCCACTTCGCGGCCTCCATGCCGATACCCGGTTCCACTTGCAGGAATTGCGTGTCGTCCTTGCCGATCAGTTCCAGCCAGCCGGTGTTGAACAGCACCACGTCGCCCTTGCGAAGGCTCAGGCCCTGCTTCTTCAGCACGGCCTGGATGTCGGCCACGGTGAACTCGGTGCCGCCGGGCACGATCGCCTTGCCGTAGTACTCGGTCATGTCCAGCACCACGCCGCGGGTGACCATCGGCGGCACCTTCTCGACGCCGAGCTTGCGCACGCCGTCCACGGTGACGAAGTCGGCGGCCCTGTTGCCGTTGTAGTAGACGTTGTCGATGCCGATATGGCCGATGCCGTTGAGCTGGGTACCGACGCCGGTCCAGGCGTTCACCAGTTCATCGTTGAAGGTGAACTTGTTGGGGCCCAGCGAGGTGCCGGCCTGCTGGCCGACCTGCACGTTGTACAGGCGGAAGCTGCGGTGGCGGAACGCGGGCAGGTTCTTGTCCACCGGCACCGCCAGCGGATAGGTCTTGCCGGTCCTGACCAGCGAGACCGCGTGCTTGACCACGTCCGCGGTCAGCAGGTTGGCCGCGCCAATCTCGTCGTTGGCGCCGTAGGCAGAGGGATGCCAATCCTCGGCGGTGGCCTGGAAGGACAGCGGCAGGGTGGCCAGCGCAAGCGCGGCCAGGGTCTTCATCTTCATGGCAAAGCTCCGGTAGCTGTCAGGCCGTCGCGGCGGCGCGGGCATGGGCCGGGAAGTGCGGCAGCACGTACTCGGCGATTTCGTGGAAGGTTTCGGCCAGGGGCCGTTCGTTACGGCGGAACTGCAGGCCGACGTGGTCGACACCGGTCGCCTGCATGGCGCGCAGCTCGGCCAGCAGGGCGTTGCGGCCGCCGCGCAGGCCGAAGCGCCAGCGCTGCAGGGGGGCATTGCCATTGGCCACCAGGTCCAGGTGGATGAAGCTCGCATAGGGCTTGTTGCCGGCCACGGCGCGCCAGGCCGCTACACGTTGCGCATGGTCCTGTGGCGTGCCCGGGTAGGCCAGGCAGCCGTCCATGTGCTGGCCGATCCACGCCGGTTGCTGCTGGGCCAGGCCGGCCACGAACAGCGGCAGGGCCGGGCCATCCGCGGGCAGCACATCCAGGCCCTGCGGCAGGTGCGCGGCGGCGCCTTCGCGCAACAGTGCGATCTGCTCGCGGAAGCGGCTGCCACGGCTGTCGAAGTCGCGGCCGAACAGCGGGTACTCCACCGGGCGGTCGCCACTGGCCACGCCCAGCAGCAGGCGGTCGCCGCTGAGCCGCTGCACGCTGCGCGCCGACTTCAGGGTCAGCAACGGCTCGCGGATCGGCAGCACCACCGCACCGGTGCCCAGCAGGATGTGCTCGGTGATGCCGGCCAGGTAGCCGAGGTAACTGAACACCTCGAACACCTGCGCCGCATCGCCGAAGGCCGGGTCGTACACCGGCACGTCGCGTACCCACAGCGCACGGAAGCCGAGGCGGTCGGCCAGCCGTGCCAGCTCCGCATGGCGCTGCAGGTCCGGTTCGCCGGGCAGGCGTCGCGCGGCGCGTCGCGCCTGTTCGCCCAGCGGCGTCCAGTCATTGTCCAGCGGTGCTTCGATGCCGATGCTGAAACCCCCGGCCTGCAGCCGCGCCAACGCACTGCCCATGGCGAGGCTCCTCAGTCCCAGGCCGGGGCCAGGCCCGGCGGATCGACTTCGCGGCCGTTGCGGTCAAGCGCGGCGATCGCGGCCATGTCGTCGGCATCCAGGCGCAGGTCCTGGGCGAGCAGGTTGCTGGCCAGGTTCTCGCGCTTGGTCGAGGACGGGATGACCGCGTAGCCCCGTTGCAGCGCCCACGCCAGCGCGACCTGGGCTACAGTGGCTTGGTGCTTGTCGGCGATGGCGGCCAGCACCGGGTCCTTCAGCACCTTGCCGTAGGCCAGGGTCATGTAGGAGGTGACGGTGATGCCCTGGTCCTGCAGGAAAGCAGTCAGTGCCGGATTCTGCAGGTAGGGGCTCAGTTCGATCTGGTTGGTGGCGATCTCGCCGGTGCCGACCACCTCGATGGCCTGCCGGGTCAGTTCGATGTTGAAGTTGGACACACCGATCTGGCGGGCCAGGCCCAGCGTCTTGGCTTCGGCCAGCGCGGTCATGTACTCGCGCAGTTCAACGCCATTGCCCGGCGCCGGCCAGTGGATCAGCAGCAGGTCGACGTAGTCGGTGCGCAGCTGGGCCAGGCTGTCGCGCAGGCTCGGGATCAGCTTGTCGGCGGCGTAGTTGTCGACCCAGATCTTGGTGGTCAGGAACAGCTGGTCGCGCGGGACGCCGGATTCGGCGATGGCCTGGCCGACCTCGGCTTCGTTGCCGTAGATCTGCGCCGTATCGATCGCACGGTAGCCGACGTCGAGCGCGTTGCGCACCGAGTCGATGACGGTCTGGCCGGTCAGGCGGAAGGTGCCGACGCCAAAGGAAGGAACGCTCATGGGGGACTCCAGGGACTTCGTTGAGAGCCGGCGGGCTCGGGACAGGGCGAAGTGTGGGCGCTTTACATTTGTTGATTAAGCCGTGTATACGGGAAATGCTTTTGCAACGAGGTAAATAATGAAAACCACCCTGGATGAGCTGAAGGCCTTCGTGGCGGTGGTCGATGGTGGCTCGATCACGGCGGCGGCCGAGGCGCTGGAGCTGACCATCTCGGCCACCAGCCGCACCTTGGCGCGGTTGGAGGACAAGCTGCAGACCACGCTGCTGCGGCGGACCACGCGCCGGCTGGAATTGACCGAGGAAGGCGCGGCGTTCCTGGAGTACGCGCGCACGATCCTGGCCACGGTTGACGAGGCCGAGGAACAGATGGCGGCGCGGCGGCTGCAGCCGGTCGGGCGCCTGCGCGTGGACGCGGCCACGCCGTTCATGCTGCACGTGATCGTGCCGCTGCTGGAGGGCTTCCGCGAGCGCTACCCGCAGGTGGAGCTGGAGTTGAATTCCAACGAGGGCATCACCGACCTGATCGAAAAGCGCACCGATGTGGCGTTCCGCATCGGCGTATTGCGCGATTCGACCCTGCATGCGCGGCCGATCGGCCACAGTCGCATCCGCGTGGTGGCCAGCCCCGAGTACCTGCGACGGCACGGCACGCCCACGCGCGTGGAGCAGCTGCGCGAGCATGACCTGCTGGGCTTCACCCAGCCCAGTTCGTTGAACGAATGGCCGCTGCAGGATGCCGATGGTGGGCCTTTCGTGATCGCGCCGGCGATCGCTTCATCCAGTGGCGAGACACTGCGGCAGATGGCGGTGGCCGGGCTGGGCATCGCCTGCCTGTCCGACTTCCTGACCCGCCAGGACCGGCGCGAGGGCCGCCTGGTGCAGCTGTTCGGCAAACAGACGCAGGAGGTGCGGCAGCCGATCAATGCGGTGTACTACCGCAACACCGCGCTGGCCGCGCGCATCACCTGCTTCGTCGACCACGTCACGCAGACGCTGGGGCAGCGTCCGTTTGACGAATAAGGAGGGGTAGAGCCGGCCGCTGGCCGGCTTTTCCCACCTGACGGATCACCGCAGCTGCCGGCCAGCGGCTGGCACTACCGTTGGCTGTGTTGCATGCTTCAGTAGATCCACGCCATGCGTGGATGGCGTGTTCCAACCGACCCGCAGCCGGTGTTAGCGGTTGTGCAGCGCCCGCCGATTGCCGATGTGTGCTGCCGCCAGCATCATGCCGCCGCACGCGGTGGTGACGCCATGCCAGAGCAGTGATTCCTTCAGCGGCAGGTACAGCGAGGCTGACAGTAGAAGGATCGCGCCGACGCACGCCAGCCGCAGGGGCCGCCCGCGCCCGTGCCGATACACCCCGGCCGAGGTACTCGCCAAGGCCAGCGACGAGGCCAGCAGCGCGAACAGCCATTCCCAGCGCGACATCATCAGCAGCAATGTCATTGCGCCATGGCCGGGATGCTGGAACGAGCGCAGCGCCATCATCGCGGCCGGCACGAAGGCCAGCAGCAGGGGCAGGGCGATGCAGTGGGCGGCGCAGGCCAGGGACAGCCAGGCCCCGGCAAGATCGAAGCGGGGGTGCCAGCGTGCCGAACGTGGCGGCTGGGCCAAGGCCCTTGCGGGCGTCGTGGGGATGTGGTCCATAATGTTACAGAGTAACAATTGGAGCATCCCCCATGAAGTCTTCTGCTGCTCTTTTCCTGCTGCTGGCGGCCAGCACCGCGCAGGCCCATGACGTTCGCCAGTTGGGTGCGCATGTGCACGGCCAGGCCACCGTCGATGTTGCGCTTGACCAGCAGACGCTGGAGTTCGCCCTGCAGGCCCCCGGCATCGGCATCCTCGATTTCGAGCGGCCGCCAGCCAATGCGGCAGAGCAGGCCGCGCTGGCGCGAGCGACTGCGCTGTTGAAGGGGGGCAGCTGGGTCACCCTGCCTACCGCGGCGGGCTGCCGCCTTTCCGGCAACGATGCCAAGGCCGAGGGCTTCGATGCGTCGGCTGCCGCGCCGCCGCCAGGCCAGCACCGGCACGCGGGGTTCAGCGCAACGCTGCAGTACCATTGCGCCAGGCCGGCCGAGCTGCGGGCCATGGTCGTGCGCCTGCCCGCACTGTTCCCGGGCCTGCACGAAGTGATCGTCAACAGCGCCACCGGACGTGGCCAGAACCGCAGCGTGTTGACTGCGGACAATCTGCGCGTGGTGCTGGCACCGTGAGCCTGCGACCGGTGATCGCGCTGGATGGCGTGCAGTTCGGCTATGGCCGGCGCCTGGTGCTGGATGTGCCGCGGCTGCGGATCGAGCAGGGCAGCAGCGTGCTGCTGAGCGGGATCAGTGGCGGTGGGAAGAGCACGCTGCTGGGCCTGTTGGCGGGCGTGCTGCTGCCCGGCAAGGGCAGCGTCGAGGTCGCCGGCCACGCACTGCAGGCGATGCGTGGCGCCGCACGCGACCGCTTCCGTGCCGACCACCTGGGCGTGATCTTCCAGCAGTTCAACCTGCTGCCGTTTCTGAGCGTGCGCGACAACATCGCACTGGGCCTGCGCTTCTCGCGCGTGCGCAGCGCGCGCATCAGTGGGCCGTTGGATGCCGAGATCACCCGCCTGCTGCAGGCCCTGCAGCTGGACCCGGCGCTGATGCAGCGGCGCGCAGGCACACTCAGCGTTGGCCAGCAGCAGCGCGTGGCGGCGGCACGCGCCCTGATCGGCCGCCCGGCGTTGCTGCTGGCAGATGAGCCAACCTCGGCGCTCGATCGCGACGCGGCCACCGCGTTCCTGCAGCTGATGTCTGCGCAGTGCCAGGCAGCCGGCACCACGGTGCTGGTGGTCAGCCATGACGACAGCCTGGAGCGGTTGTTCGACCGCACGATTGCCCTGTCTCAGATCAACCAGGCAGGTGCCGGCCATGCTTGAGCTTGCCTGGGCCAGCCTGCGCAGCCGTGCGTTGAGCGTGGGCCTGACCGTGCTGGTCATCACCCTCAGCGTGGTGCTGTTGCTGGGCGTCGAGCGCGTGCGCACGCAGGCACACGAAGGCTTCGCCAGCACCGTGTCCGGTACCGACCTGATCGTCGGTGCGCGTTCGGGGCCGGTGAACCTGCTGCTGTACTCGGTGTTCCATATCGGCGACCCGACCAACAACGTGTCCTGGCAGTCCTACCAGGCGCTGTCCGCAATGCCGCAGGTGAAGTGGGCGGTGCCGCTTTCGCTGGGCGATTCCTGGCGTGGCTACCGCGTGGTCGGTACCAGCGATGCCTATTTCGAGCACTACCGCTACGGCGCCGGGCACGTGCTTGCGTTCGCGAGCGGACGGCCGTTCGATGACCTGTATGACGTGGTGATCGGTGCCGAGGTGGCACAGGCACAGAAGGTCGTCCTCGGCGATGAGATCGTGCTGTCGCACGGCACCGGCGCAGTCACCCTGGCCAGGCACGCCGACAAGCCATTCCGTGTCGCCGGCATCCTGCAGCGCACCGGCACGCCGGTCGACTCGTCGCTGCTGGTCTCGCTGGCGGCCATCGAGGCGATCCATGTTGACTGGCGCTCGGGCGTGCAGCTGCGCAGCCAGAGCGTCAGCGCCGAGCAGGCGCGTCATCTGGACCTGACCCCGACCGGCATCACCGCCTTCATGCTCGGCCTGAACTCGCGCATCGCGACGTTCTCGGTGCAGCGCAGGATCAACGAGTACCCGGACGAGGCGATGCTGGCAATCCTGCCCGGCGTGACGCTGCAGCAGCTATGGCAGTCGCTGGGCACCGCCGAGCGGGCGTTGCAGCTGATCAGTGCGATGGTGGTGCTGCTGGGCATGGTTTCGCTGGTGGCGCTGCTTGTCTCGACCCTGCAGGAGCGGCGGCGTGAGATGGCCATCCTGCGTGCCACCGGGGCACGGCCGGGTTACATCGCCGGCCTGCTGGTGGTGGAAGCGGTGGCGACCAGTGCGGTGGCGTGCGTGCTGGCCCTGTCGCTGCTGGTGGTCGCCAGCATTGCCGGGCGCGGCTGGGTACTGGCCACCTTCGGTTTGTCGATCAGCCATGTGTGGCCGGATGGCCGCGAGCTGGGATGGGTGGCGGGGGTGCTGCTGATCAGCACAGTGGCCGGGCTGGTGCCGGCATTGCTGGCTTACCGGCGCACCTTGGCCGATGGCCTTTCACCGGGAGGCTGAGCATGCGATGGATGCGGGTAGTGCCGATGGTGCTGGCGCTGGCCGCCTGTGAGCGGCCGGTGGATTCCGGTGTGCAGGCCTTGCCACCTTCGCCGGTTGTCGACCGCGCTGACGCTTCGGTTGCGGCAGAGCAGGAGCTGGACTGGTTGCAGATGATGCCCGAGGACGAACTGGCCGCGCTGGAGCGGGGCGAGGGCCCGGAGGTCGAGCACAACGGCAACCGGCGCATGCCGCAGTTCGGCACCTTCCGCACGGTGGACACGGTCCTGCAGCGACCGGTGCGCCTGCCAGGCTACGTGGTACCTCTAGCCAATGCGCAGGACGGGCGGCTGACCGAATTCCTGTTCGTGCCGTACTACGGCGCCTGCATCCACGTGCCGCCGCCGCCGCCGAACCAGATCGTGCACGTGGTGCTGCCGCGCCCGATCGAGATGCCGGACATGTACTCGCCGTTCTTCCTGGCCGGCACCCTGCGTGCCGAGCGGCTGGATGACGATCTGGCCGGCTCGGCGTACACCATGCGCGATGCGGAGCTGAGGCCGTATGAACCGTAGCCCCCTTTTGCTCATGCTGGGATGCCTGTGGCTGGCGGGCTGTACGTCGCCGGGCGGCGATGCCGTGGCGGTCGTGCCGCAGGACAAGCCGGCGCCCTCCGCCACGGCCGAAGCCCCGATCGACCGTTGGGACGCGTTGCGGCCCGACGAAGTCACCTATCAGCGCCCGCCACCGCAGATCGGCCTGTCACGCAATGGGATGGACGGGGTGGGCGGGCTGATCGACGACACCGGCTCCGGCACGCCACCGGGGCTGGAGATCGACCATTCCAGCCCCGATCGCGCCAAGCAGTTCGGCTCCTCGCGCGTGGTCGATGCTGCCGATGGCCGCGCGGTGGATCTGGATGGCTACGTGGTACCGCTCGGCACCAACGATGCCGGCTTGGTGGATGAACTGCTGTTCGTACCGTTCTACGGGGCCTGCATCCACGTGCCGCCACCGCCGCCAAACCAGATCATCCACGTGACCCTGGCGACGCCGATCGCGCTGGGCGATCTGTGGGATCCGTACCGGCTGGCCGGCCGCCTGCAGGTGAAGCGCTTCGACGCGGACATCGCCAGCGCCTCCTACGATGCCGCAGCGGCAACGCTGACGGCGATCCACAACTGATGCGGCGGCGCTGGGTCCTGGCTGCCGGGGTGCTGCTGGGCGCGGTTGTGCTGCTGGCGTGGTGGCAGCGGCGGGCTGCACCCGCTGCGCCGCCCGCAGTCGCGTTCCCGGCACCGGCGTCCGATGCCAGCCAGCGCATCGAACAGCGCCTGGGCGATGACCACGCGTTTCGCAATGACGTGCTGTTCCTGCTCGCGGCAACAGTGCGCGACCGCTGCCAGCCAGCGCAGGCGGGGCTGCTGGCGCGCATGGCCAATCGTGCGTCGTTGCCAGTGCTGGCGGCGGTCAGTGCGGTGACCCAGCAGGATCCAACGCTGGACCGGCCGATCTACCAGTACATCCAGCATCGCGCCGATGCGACGCCGTGCGGCCAGCCGCTGCAGATGCCGCTGGCTGCTGGCCGCAGCATGGCCGTGGACATTGAACAGTACGCACGCACGTTCCCGGACAGCTACTTCGACCCGCAGCGCAGCAGCGAACCACGAGATTTTGATGGGGTGTCGTTGCAGCAGCGGGCCGGCAATGCCTGCAACAGCGTGGTGTATTCGGTGTTGCCGCTGGGTGGCACCGATTGGCGGTGCAGCAGCCTGCGCGCCAATGCCCGGGCGCGGGTGCGGGGGCTGTGCGAGGACGAACTGCGGCGCCAGCATGGGAATACAGGTGGGGAGCTGGACATGGCCGTAGGGCAGGGCATGCAGGCGGCCGTGGTATCAGCCATCGCCGCGCTGCCGGAACACTGCCGGTGATGATCCCTGACACCGGCCACACTCGGCAGGCGCGGCGCGGCAACATGAACATTGGCCGGACCCCAATCTGAACCGGTGGTACAGTTTCTGTAACTATACCGGACATCCTGTATAGTTACGGTGGTACTTCATCCCATCAGGTTCTCCCATGGCTCTGTCCCAGCCCTTGGCCGGCGCTCCGGCCCTGTCGCGTGCCCGTCGCTGGGCACTGTTGTTCACCGTCGCCGCCGGCCTGCTGCTGGTCACGCTGGATAACTCGGTGCTCTACACCGCACTGCCCACACTGACTGGGGAACTCTCGGCCAGCGCCGGCCAGGCGCTGTGGATCATCAATGCCTATCCACTGGTGATGGCCGGCCTGCTGCTGGGGGCGGGCACGCTGGGCGACCGCATCGGCCACCGTCGCATGTTCCTGATCGGCCTGGTGGTGTTCGGCGTGGCGTCGCTGGCAGCGGCGTTCGCAGCCAGCGCAGCGCAGCTGATTGCCGCACGCGCGTTGCTGGCCGTCGGCGCGGCCGCGATGATGCCGGCCACGCTGGCGCTGATCGGCCTGAGCTTCCACGAAGAGCGCGAACGCAACATCGCCATCGCCATTTGGGGTTCGGTGGCCATCGTCGGTGCGGCGCTCGGCCCGATCATCGGTGGCTGGCTGCTGCAGCATTTCTGGTGGGGCTCGGTGTTCCTGATCAACGTGCCGGTGGTCGTGGTCGCGTTCGTGGCCACGCTGCTGCTGGCACCGGAAGGCCAGCGCGACACCTCGCGGCCGTGGGACCTGGTTTCGTCGCTGCTGGCTCTGGCTGCACTGTCCGGCCTGGTGCTGGCGATCAAGTCGCTGATCGCGACGCTGCCGTCGTATGCGCTGGGCGCAGGCGCGCTGCTGCTGGCCGTCATCAGTGGTGCGGCGTTCGCACGCCGCCAGCAGCAGTTGCCGTACCCGCTGCTGGACTTCGCGATCTTCCGCAACCCGGCATTCCTGGCCGGCACGCTGTCGGCAGTGTTCACCCTGTTTGCGATGGCCGGCCTGCAGCTGGTCACCACCCAGCGCTTCCAGCTGGTGGCGGGCTTTACGCCGCTGCAGGCGGGCGTGCTGGTGTCGGTGGCGGCGCTGGGCAGCCTGCCCAGTGCGCTGCTGGGCGGCAGCATCCTGCACCGGGTGGGCCTGCGCCCATTGATCTGCGGCGGCTTGGCTGCGGGCGCGCTGGGCGTCGGCGTGGTGGCGTTCGGCTTCCCGCACGGCCTTGGCTGGGTGGTCGCCGGCATGGCGATCACCGGCTTCGGCATGGGCTCGGCCATCTCGGTAGCGTCCACCGCCATCCTCAACAATGTGCCGGCGCACCGGGCGGGCATGGCCTCGTCGGTGGAAGAAGTGTCCTACGAGTTCGGTGGCCTGTTGGCAGTGGCGATGCTGGGCAGCCTGAGTGCCGCGATGTACAGCGCGTTCCTGCCGGTCTCGGCCGATATGCCCGCGCTTGCCCGCGAGGGTTTCACCCAGGCGCTGCATGCCGCGCGCGAGAGCGGGCAGGGTGATTGGTTCGCACTGGCTGCGGCGGCATATGACCGCGCCTACCAGAGCGTGCTGCTGGTGATCACGACGGTATTGGCGCTGGGCGCGACGATCTTGGCACATCTGCTGCGTGGCCGGGCCGGCAGCCGCGAGGGCGCCGCCGATCGCGTAAAATGACGCCATGAGAACCAGCAAACGGGAGCGCATCCTCGACGCCGCGGTCAACGTGATCAATCGTGACGGCGTGCGTGCGGTGACCTTCGAGTCGGTGGCGGCCGAGGCCAAGCTGACCCGTGGCGGCCTGCTCTACCACTTCCCGTCCCGCGAGGCGCTGCTGCGCGGGATCGACGAGCACCTGGTGCAGGCCTGGGAGGCGTCCATGGAGACGCTGCTGGGCAAGCGTGCGGACGAAGCCTCGGCGCTGGAGCGTTACCAGACCTTCGTGCGTGTCTCGGCGCAGAGTGCCACCCGTGCCGAACTGATGTTCATGCTGGAGTCGGCCGACCCGGAGGCGGGCGAGCGTCCGTGGGGCCCGGCGGTTCAGCGCTGGGCACCGTCCGCGCCGGAGGCCGGGAATGTGGATCCGACGACGCTCGACAATTTCGTGGCGCGCCTGGCGGCCGACGGCCTGTGGATCTACGAGGCGATGTACGAAGGGCAGCTGGATGAAGGCGTGCGCGCCCAGGTGGCCGAGCGCATCGCCGGGCTGCTGGGAAAGTCTGACGGCACGTCCAGTTGAGCGGCCAGCCGGCGCGCCGACATCGCCCGTGGTAGAGCCGACCGCGGGTCGGCTGCTCTGCGGCCAAGCCATGAAAACCCCGCGCTTTGCGCGATGGTCGGCCAGCGGCCGACCCTACCCTGACGCATTTACCGAGCCTGCGTGGCGCTCGCGGCCAACCAGGCCCGCGGCGACACCCCCAGCCGCTTGCGGAACGCCTTCGACAGTGACGCGGTATCGGCAAACCCCACCTCGACCGCCACCTGCTTGACCGCCGCGCCGCCCCGCAGTTGCGCGCAGGCCAGGCTCAGCCGCCAGTCCAGCAGATAAGCGGCCGGCGTCGCCTGCATCACCTCCTTGAACACGGCCGCGAAGGCACTGCGCGACATGCCGGCGGTCGCGGCCATGCGCGGCAGCGTCCATTCGTCCTGCGGTGCCTGGTGCATCGCCACCAGCGTGCGTGCCAGCCTCGCGTCGGACAGCCCGCGCATCAGTCCATGACTGACACCCGCTGCATCCGGGTGGTCGACCACCCAGCGCAGGATCTGGATCAGCGCCACCTCGAACAGGCGGTTGGTCAGCAGCCGTGAACCGCAGCGCTGGCGATCGGCCTCGGCAAACAGCAGCTGCAGGGTGCCATCCAGTTCGCCGATGGCCGCCAGCGGCACCACCATCACCGGTGGCAGCGACTGCACGATCGGATTGCGCGCACCGCCATCGAAATCCAGCGTGGCGCAGGTGAAATCCGGGCCATCCAGCGGCGCGTTGAAGAACACATGGTGCAGCGGCTGCGGGTACAGCAGCAGGCTGGGTGTGTCGATCTTCAGCCTGGGCAGCGCGATATCGCCGTCGGGATGGCGGACTTCCATTTCACCCTGGCGCAGGATGTGCAGGAACGCACGACCGGGCTGCGGCTCGAAGACATGCCGCCCGCACAGCGGGCCACTGTGGAACAGCGCCGCCTGCACCCGGAAGCGTTCCAGCAGCGAGGAGAGGCGATCTGGCGCAGGGGCGGCGGCGGGCATGCTCATGGACGTATGGACAACATGTGTGGCGAATTACGACTGATGCGTCCGGCGAGTCTACCTAGGATGAGCGGGTCGTCCAATCCCGGGCGCTTTCCCAAGGAGATCCACCATGTCCCGTGTCCCCCTGATCGATGCCGCCAACACCACTGCCAACCGCCAGGCCCTGCTGGGCCAGGTCCACGCCGCCTTCGGCGCCACCCCGGCCATGTTCCGCGCCGTGGCCAACTCGCCGGCCGCCCTGCAGAGCATGTGGGGCTCGTTCGGCGCGCTGGGTGGCGGTCGCCTGTCGCCGCTGCTGGGCGAGCAGATCGCCGTGGCTATCGCCAACCGCAATGCCTGCGAGTACTGCCTGGCCGCGCACACGGCACTGGGCCGCAAGGCCGGCGCCAGCAGCGAGCAGATGGCTGCCGCACAGATCGGCCAGTCCAGTGACCCGGCTACCGCAGCTGCACTGAACTTCGCGCTGAAGGTGGTCGAGCAGCGTGCGCAGATCACCGATGGCGATGTGCAGGCACTGCGTACGGCCGGCTTCGACGATGAGCAGATCGTCGAGATCCTCGCCCATGTAGCGCTCAACCTGTTCACCAACTACGTCAACGTAGCGTTCGACGTGCCGGTGGACTTCCCGAAGGTCGCGCTGCGCTGAGGTCTACCGGGCCGGGGGCGCTGTGCTCCCGGCCATCTTCAGCGGGCGTGGCCGTCGTCCGCCTGCAGCCGCTCCGGATGGGTATATACATTGAACCCGCTCTCCCGCGCGAACCCGACCAGGCACAGGCCGGCGCTGCGGGCCAGGTCGATCGCCAATGCGGTCGGTGCCGAGACTGCAGCCAGCACGCTGGCACCGGCGCGCACCGCCTTGCTGACCATTTCGTAGCTGGCCCGGCTGGAAATCACCAGCAGGCCGCCTTCAATGGTGTGTTCGTTGTGCTGCAGCGCGCCGATCAGCTTGTCCAGCGCGTTGTGGCGGCCGACGTCCTCGCGGACCCAGCCGATGCGCCCACTGGCATCGGCCCAGGCGGCGGCGTGGATGGAGCCGCTCACCGCATTCATCGGCTGGTGCTGCGCCAGCGTGGCCACCGCGCGCTGCAGAGCGGCGGCGGCATAGCTGCGTCGTTCGCGGACCTGCGGCAGTGGGCGCAGCACTTCCTCCAGCTGGCGCGTGCCGCACAGGCCACAGCCACCACGGCCGGGCAGCAGGCGTCCATTGGCCGGGTCCAGGTCGGCACCGGATGCCTCCTCGGCCACGGTCATCTGTAATTCGATGCCTTCCAGCTGCGGGCGGATCTCGATCGACAGCAGCTGCGAGGGCGTGTCGATCAGGCCCTCGCTGAGCGAGAACCCGAGCGCGAAGTCTTCCAGGTCGCACGGGGTGGCCATCATCACTGCAAAGGGGGCATCGTTGTAACGCAGCGCCACCGGCACTTCTTCGGCCACCATGTCGACCTGCCGCTCCTGCCTGCCGCCGCGCCAGCGCTGCAAGGGGCGCTGGGCGGTGCCGGCAGGCGGGATGTGCGGCGGGATCGAATAAGGCATGCAGCGCGTCCGGGCAAGGGGGAAACGCGGGCGGGCCACCGCCTGCGGTTTCGAGGATAGCGCAGTGGTCGCGTACAGACGCGGCTGTAACCGTTGCCCTGGCAGGTTGTGCTGAAAACAGCCAGTGCCCTCTGGCGAAGCGGCGTGGGCCGTGCTTGACTGTGGGGCTTGCTGCGCAGCCGAAACGACCGCCCGCCGGCGTCGTGCCGTTCGTTGTAGCGTTCCTCCCGCCGACCTGCCTTGGCATGCTGGCCACGTTGAATGGAACGCCAGCCTCGCCGTGGCGCGAGGCGCCGGCAGCCGCCAGTTCCCCGCAACGGGCATCGCCGCCGATGCCTGACCCGTTGCGTCCCCCCCATTGCGTGATTTCCTGCAGGCGCTCAAGCGCCTGCCATGACTGTTCGACTTTTTCTCGACTCTGCCTGCGACTTCGATGCGCGGGCGGCGGGCTGCGTTGCCCGACTCTGCAAAGGAATCACTCCCTATGCACCGTACTCTCTCCCTCGGCCTGCTGCTCGGCACCGTGTTTGCCACGACCGCCTGTGCACGTGCCGCCGAAGAATCCGCCGCCGCACCGATCGCCAGCGCAGCACCGGTGGCACTCATCCAGGCCAGCCCGGCCAAGGTCGATCCGGCCTTGCCGGTGGCCATCGTGCACAAGACCGCCAGCTGTGGTTGCTGCGGCTCTGGGTCGACCACCTGAAGGCCGCCGGCTTCCAGGTCGATGTGCGCGACACCGAGGACATGAATCCGATCAAGGTTCGCCTAGGTGTGCCGGTCGGCAAGGCCTCCTGCCATACCGCCGAGATCGGCGGGTATGTGGTCGAGGGCCGCATCCCGGCCGAGGACCTCAAGCGCCTGCTGGCCGAACGCCCGGCCGCGCGCGGGCTGGTGCTGCCCGGCATGCCGGCCGGTTCGCCGGGCATGGAAATGCCGGATGGCTACGTGCAGCCGTATACCGTCGAGTTGGTGCGCACCGACGGCAGCACCGAGCCGTTTGCCCAGCACGGACAGGGTGGCTGATGGACGGCGGGTGCCGGTTGTCCTGACCGGCACTCTTCGACGCATCCTGTGTAGAGCCGAGCCCACGCTCGGCTGTTGTCGGCCGGCAAGCCGAGCATGGGCTCGGCTCTACAGGATCAGCGTGCCGTGGCCGTTTCCTTGGCCAGCTGCGCGTCGAACTTCTTCTCAGCCGCATCCGCGTAGGCTTTGCAGCTCAGTGCCTTGTCGCTGGCCTTGCTGCCGGCAGCATAGTTCCAGTTGCTGGCGCCCGGATGCGGGGTCAGCAACAGGTCGCAGGGCAGGCCGCGCACCGTAGCGAAGCTGCGTCGGTAGTCCTCGACCAGGCGGGGATAGCGGACATTGCCCTGCAGCTGGTAGCCCGGCGCGCTCAGGCTGTCGGCATAGGCGATGCGCACCGGCTTGCCATCGCGCGTATCGGTCCAGGTCCAGGCGGTGCTGCCCGGGGTGTGCCCGGGCATGAAGTGGGCGGTGAACGCGATGCCACCCACCGTGACCACTTCGCCATCCATGATGATGCGGTCGGTGCTGGCCGGCGGAAAGGTGATGCTGTCGCCAAAGTGCAGGTCGTTGCTGCCGCCGCGCGCCAGCAGCACCGCTGATTCGGCGTTGGCTACCACCATCGCACCGGTACGGCGCTTCAGTTCTGCCACCGGGCCCGCATGGTCGGCATGCGCATGGCTGAGCAGGATCAAGCGCAGGTCCTGCGGCGCCACGTCGCGCACCTTCATGTTGCTGATGAGGTGGCTGGCCATCTGCGGCATGCCGCCGTCGAGCAGCACCGCGCCGTCGGCGGTCTGCACCAGTAGCGCGGTCAGGTCCTCAGTGCCGATCTGCCAGGTATGGTCGGCGATCTGCAGCGGCGCCATCGGCTGCAGCCAGGATGGGTCTACGGTGTAGGCCTGCAGCTGTGGCAGCGGTGTGCCGGCGGCAGTGACATCAAAGGCAAGTGTGGCAGTCAGGGCAAGGGTCGTCAGGCAATGGCGCATGGCGGAGAGGGGTCTGGATAGGGTCGGATGAAGCTAGCACGTACCCTGGACGGCCCGTTTCGCGAATAACTCATGGCTGCCATAAGGTTCGCCGCAGCCGATGCCGGGATTGTTCGCTTGCTCTGGACTGTGAATCCATCTCCACGGGCTGGAGCGCAGAATCGGCCCGGGCTAGCCTGCTTTCAGGCTCAAGGAGGTGGACCATGCATGTGCTCATGGTGATGCTCGGTGGCGTGCTCCTGCTGGGCGTGTTCCTGCTGTTTGGCCGTCTCTGGAGCGTGGGCACCTCGCAGCTGCCCACGGCACTGATCGCCTTCATCGCTACCTGGCTGCTGGTGGCCGTGGCCAACATGTGGGTGGGGGTCAGCAAGGCCGGTTACGCGGTACGCGAGGAGTTGCCGATCCTGTTGCTGGTGTTTGCCGCGCCGGCGTTGCTGGCCGGTTTCCTGTACTGGCGCTTGGCGCGCTGAAGGAGTTCCATGCGTACCCGACTGCGCTTGCCCGCGCTGCGCCACCGCGACGGCCACCATGCCCGCGTGACCTACGAAGAACTGTTCTTCGATCTGGTCTACGTATTCGCGGTCACCCAGCTCAGCCACCATCTGCTGCACCACCTGGACCTGGCCGGTGTACTGCAGACGCTGGTGCTGTGGTTCGCGGTCTGGCTCGGCTGGCAGTACGCGTGCTGGGTCAGCAACTGGTTCGACCCGGAGGCGCCGCGCATCCGCGGCCTGCTGTTCGCCACCATGCTGCTGGCGTTGTTGATGTCCTCGTCCATTCCCGAGGCGTTTGCCGATCGTGCGTGGATCTTCGCCGGGGCGTACGCCACGATGCAGGTCGGACGCACCGCGTTCGTGCTGCTGGAGGTCGGCCGGAGCCATCCGTTGGCACCGAACTTCCGCCGCATGCTGGCCTGGGTCAGCGTGTCGGCCTGCTTCTGGCTGGCCGGCGCGGCGGCCGAGGGCAACCTCCGCCTGGCATTGTGGGCGGTGGCGGTGGCCTGCGAATACATCTCGCCGATGTTCGGCTTCGCGTTCCCGGGCATGGGCCGTTCGCACACCCGCGACTGGACCATCGAGGGGGGGCACCTGGCCGAACGCTGCCAGTTGTTCGTCATCGTCGCGCTGGGTGAGACGCTGCTGGCCACCGGTGGCGTGCTCAGCAACGTCGAGCATTGGAGCCTGGAAGTGGTTTCAGCGGTGCTGGCCACCTTCGCCGGCACGATTGCCATGTGGTGGCTGTACTTCGGCATCTCCAGCCACGATGCCACTGAGGCCATCACCCACGCCGAAGACCCCGGAAGGATGGGCGCCAATTTCCACTACGTGCATGCATTGCTGATCGCCGGCATCATCGCCACGGCGGTGGGCAATGATCTGGTCATGGACCATCCGGGGGTGGCCGCCACCCCGGTTTACGCCAGCGTGATGGTGGCAGGCCCGCTGATCTATCTGCTGGGCAGTGTCCTGTACAAACGCGTGGTCTATGGGCACGCGCCGCGCTCGCATCTGCTGGGCGCGGTGGCGCTGCTGGTGCTGGGGCTGATGCTACCGCACGTGCACCTGCTGGCCGCTGGATGGCTGACCAGCCTGGTGCTGCTGGGCGTGGGGCTGCTGGATACGCGATTGAAGCGCCGCTTGCAGCGGGCGTGATCCGTTGGGTCCGCCCACTGCTTCAGCCTTCAAGGAGCGCGAGCGCGGCGCAGTGCCTGAGGGTCGACGCTACCGCCTCCGGCCAGCACGCGGATTGCTGGCAGGCCAGGTGAGCGCTGCGGCCATCACTGCAAGCTTGCCGATTGTGTTCATATTGCGGGCGGTGCCGTGCTGGGCATAGGGCACCCGCAAGCGCGAGTCGGCCATGCCGGCACCGTAGTGGATGAAGATCTCGCGCGTGCCGAGTGCAAGCTGTTCGTCGCGCCGGCCGGTCACGCCGTCCAGCGGATCGGCAGGCAGGCTGCCGTCGATGAACAGCGCGACCACACGGTTGCCGGCGGCCTGCACAAACGGGTTGCGTGCCACCACGCCGGCGATCTCGTTGGCCGAGCGAACCAGCACGCCCACCGGCTTGCCGGCGTACGCCTGCAGCCGTTGGGCGAGGGCCTCCCGTACGGTGGATTCATCAAGCCCGCTGCGGAACACCACATTGCCGCTGGCGATGTAGGTGCGGACATCGGCGAAGCCTGCGTCCTCGCACATTGCCACCAGTTCACGCCTCGGCAGCTTGCCGGTGCCGCCGACATTGACCGCGCGCAGCAGCGCGACGTGGACGTTCATGGCGTACCCGCCTGCAGGCGGTCGTACATGCGCACCAGGTCAACCAGGGTGCGTGCGCCCATCTTGCGCATCACCTGTGCACGACGCACCTTCACCGTGATCTCGCTGACGCCGAGGTCAGCGGCGATCTGCTTGTTGAGGCGGCCGCGCACCACGCCACCGACCACCTCACGCTCGCCGGCATTGAGGGTGTGCCAACGCAGCTGTAGCGCGCCGAGCGCCTCGTCCTCGCGGCGGCGCTGGCGGTCGATCTCGATGCCCTTGTGGATGGCATCAAGCAGTTCCTGGTCACGGAAGGGCTTGGTGAGGAATTCGATGGCGCCGTCCTTGATCGCGTTGACGCCCATCGCGATGTCGCCGTGGCCGGTGATGAACACCACCGGAAGCTGCAGGCCGTGGTTGCCCATCGTGCGATGGAATTCAAGACCGCTCTGCCCGGGCATGCGCACGTCCAGCACGAGACATGCCGGTGCGTCTTCCAGCGCGTGTTCGAGGAAGGCCTGGGTGGAGGCGAAGGCCCGCACCTGCAGGCCCATCGAGGCCAGCAGGTCTTCCAGTGCCGCGCGCACCGACGGATCGTCGTCGACCACATAGACGATGGGTGCCGGATCGGGGTTGGCGGCAGTCGGCTTACGCATGGTGGGCGTCAGTGGCAATGGGCAGGTCGAACACAAAGCAGGCACCGCCGCCTGCCGGTCGTTCGGCACGGATCTGGCCGTCGTTGGCTTCGATCATCGAGCGGCTCAGGCTGAGGCCCAGCCCCAGCCCGTGTGACTTGGTGGTCCAGAAGGCATCGAAGACGCGTTCGGGATGGTCGGCGGGCAGGCCGACACCGCGGTCGCGTACGCTGAGGCTGACCCGCTGGCCGTTGCGCCGGGTCAGCAGGGACAAGCGTCGGTCGGCGGTGGGCACGGCCTCCATCGCATCCACCGCATTGAGGATCAGGTTGCCGATCACCTGCTGCACCTGCACGCGGTCGGCCTGCACCAGTGGCAGCTCGGCGTCGAGCAGCAGTGCCACGGCCACGCCATGCCGGTCCAGCTCGCTGCGCGACAGCGCCAGCATTTCCTCCACCGCCTGGTTCAGATCGAAGGCGCGTCGCTGCGGTGCCGCGCCCTGGGTGAGGCCGCGGATGCGGGCGATCACGTCGCCGGCGCGGTGCGCATCGGCCAGGATGCGGGCCACGGTCTGTCGTGCCTTCTCCACGTTCGGCGGGTCCTGTGCGAGCCAGCGCTGGCAGGCTTCGGCGCTGCTGGCGATGGCCGCCAGCGGCTGGTTCACTTCATGCGCGATGGAGGTGGTCAGCTCGCCCACGGTGGAGGCGCGCGCTACCCGCAGCAGGCGGCCCTGTGCTTCCTGCACGGCGGCCTTGGCCGCTTCCATGTTCAGGGTAAGGTAGGTGGTGATGCCGATCACCAGCATGCCAATGACCGAATTGACCAGGCCGATGCGGTAGGTGCCGAAGCGGGTCAGGAAGAAGCTCACCCCGGTCAGCGCGATGCAGGCCAGGGCAAGCGTGATCAACCCGCGTGCGCCCAGCACGCGCGATGCGGCCAGAATGACCGCCGCGTAGAAGCAGGCAGCGGCAACCGCGTAATCGGTGACGGTATCGATCAGGAAGATCGCCGCCATCACGACGATCAGGACCAGCAGCACCAGTGGGCGGCGGGGCGACAGCGATGGCATCGGGACGGCTCCCTGGCGTGGGGTGAAAGGATAGCAAAGCCGCCATCGGTGGATGCCGGCCTTGGTCGGCAGGCTCTTGTGCTGTGGGTGCCGACCGTTGGTCGGCACAAACCAGAGTGATGCCTGGTAGTGCCGGCCGCTGGCCGGCAACTGCACGGTGCTTTGGAGATCACGGTGTTGCCGGCCAGCGGCCGGCACTACCCCCAGCGGTGGGCATGCCGAGGCGATGCACGGGGCGTCCGGAGATCATCAGGTTGCCGGCCAGCGGCCGGCACTACTCCTCCAGGCTGGCGTTCCAGAACCCCTGCAGTACGCCGGGCGTGGTCGCCAGCGTCGCCAATACCGCATCGAGTTCGCCGGCATCGACGGTGGTGGCATACAGCACCGCTTCGATTTCCACGTCGCGCTCGCCAAACGGGCGCTGGTCGACCGCGCGCACCGGGTACTGCGCCTGTTCAAGCAGCAGCAACAGCTGGTCCAGCACCTCTGCCTGCTGCTCGCGCTGGCAGACCACGTTGATCGCATAGGTCGCTTCGCTGAACGCTTCCGGCAGCGGCTGCCGCTGGATGCGGTTCACCACCGGCCGCAGCAGGGTGTTGGCGGCCAGCACGAATACCGCGGCGAGCACTGCTTCAGGCAGCAGCTTGATACCGGCACATGCTCCCACCGCCGCCGATCCCCACAGGGTGGCGGCGGTGTTCAGGCCGGACACCTGCGCGCCGTCCTTCATGATCGCGCCGGCACCAAGGAAGCCGACGCCGGAGATCACATAGGCCACCACATGCAGCGGTGACGGTGGACCGCCGTACAGGTCATGGAAGCGCACTGCCAGATCGACGAACACCGCCGCTCCCACCGCCACCAGCGTGTTGGTACGCAGGCCCGCGGTGCGTTGCCGCAGCTGGCGTTCCAGGCCGATGACCGTGCCCAGCACGAACGCCACTGACAGGCTGATCAGCGAGCTGAGCGTGGCACCGGCGTCGAACGCCGGCAGGTTCGGATTGATGTCCATTGTGTTTCTCCCTGGACAAAGCGGCGGGCGCTTACTGCCAGCCGTAACGACGGATGTAGAACCGCTTCAGCGCAGTGGTCAGCACCGCGTAGCCGAACAGGATCGCCACCAGGAACGGCCAGTAGCCGGCCGGCAGCGCCTGCAGCTTGAAGTAGCCGGCCAGCGGGCTCATCGGCAGGGCCACGCCAATGGCCATGATCAGGCCGGTCATCAGCAGCAGGGGCGGCGCGGCGATGCTCTGCAGGAACGGCACCTTCGGCGTGCGGATCATGTGCACGATCAGGGTCTGGGTCAGCAGGCCGACCACGAACCAGCCGGACTGGAACAGGCCCTGGTCGGCCGACGTGCGTGCATCGAACACGTACCACATCAACGCGAAGCAGGTCAGGTCGAAGATCGAGCTGATCGGCCCGAAGAACACCATGAAGCGGCCGATGTCCGCCGGGTTCCACTTCAGCGGCCTGCGCACCAGCTCCTCGTCCACGTTGTCGAACGGGATGGCGATCTGCGAGATGTCGTACAGCAGGTTCTGCACCAGCAGCTGCAGCGGCAGCATCGGCAGGAACGGCAGGAAGGCCGAGGCCACCAGCACAGAGAACACATTGCCGAAGTTGGAGCTGGCGGTCATGCGGATGTACTTCAGCATGTTGTTGAACGTGCGCCGGCCCTGGATGACGCCTTCCTCCAGCACCATCAGGTTCTTTTCCAGCAGGATGATGTCGGCGGCCTCCTTGGCGATGTCCACCGCACTGTCCACGCTGATGCCGATATCGGCTGCGCGCAGCGCCGGTGCATCATTGATGCCGTCGCCGAGGAAGCCGACCACCTTGCCCTGAGCACGCAGCTCGCGCACCAGGCGCTCCTTGTGCAGCGGCGTCAGCCGGGCGAACACGCGATGGTGGTGCAGCGCCCGCGACAGCGCGCCGTCGTCCATGCGCTCGATCTGCGGCCCGGTCAGGATGGTGTCGGCGTCCAGCCCCACCTGTGCGCACACACGGGCGGTCACCAGTTCGTTGTCACCGGTGAAGACCTTGACCTCCACGCCATGCGCGGCCAGCGCCTGCAGCGCCTGCGCGGCCGATTCCTTCGGCGGGTCGAGGAACGCCACGTAGCCGATCAGGGTCAGGCTACGTTCGTCGGCCTGCGAATAGGCGGTCTGGCTGGCTGCGGTCTCCTTCATCGCCACCGCCACCACACGCAGGCCTTGTTCGTTCAGTTCCTCGGTGGTTTGCCGCACCCGCGCCAGGCGGCGCTCGTCCAGTGGCATGTCCTGGCCGTTCTCACGCACGGTGCTGCACACCGCCAGCATCTCTTCTACCGCGCCCTTGCAGATCAGCTCGTGGTGATCCTCGCGCTCGGAGACCACCACCGACATGCGGCGGCGCTCGAAGTCGAACGGGATCTCATCCACCTTGTGGTAGTCCTGCGACAGCCGCAACGAACTCTGCAGCTCCACGTGCTCCAGCACCGCGCGGTCCAGCAGGTTGATCAGGCCGGTCTGGAAGTGACTGTTGAGGTAAGCGAACTTCAGTACGTCTTCCGAATCGTGGCCGAACACATCGGTGTGGCGCTCCAGCGCGATCCTGTCCTGGGTGAGGGTGCCGGTCTTGTCGGTGCACAGCACTTCCATCGCGCCGAAGTTCTGGATGGCGTCCAGGCGCTTGACGATCACCTTGCGCCGCGACAGCAGCACCGCGCCCTTGGCCAGGGTGGAAGTGACGATCATCGGCAGCATTTCCGGCGTCAGGCCCACCGCCACCGACAGCGCGAACAGGAACGCCTCGGTCCAGTCGCCCTTGGTCCAGCCGTTGATCAGCAGCACGAACGGCACCATCACCAGCGCGAAGCGGATCAGCAGCCAGCTGACGCTGTTGACGCCGGCCTGGAATGCGGTGGGCGCACGGTCGGTGGCGGTGCTGCGCTGGGCCAGGGTGCCGAAGTAGGTGCGGTTGCCCGTGGCCAGCACGATGGCGGTGGCCGTACCGGACACCACGTTGGTACCCATGAACAGCAGATTGTGCTGTTCCAGCAGGCCGGCCAGGCCATCGCCCGGGTGCGCGAACTTCTCCACCGGCAGCGACTCGCCGGTCATCGCCGCCTGCGCCACGAACAGGTCCTTGGCGGTCAGCACGCGGCAGTCGGCCGGAATCATGTCGCCTGCCGACAGCACAATGTGGTCGCCGGGTACCAGTTCACGGATCGGCAGGTCCAGCAGGCGTGCCGGGCGACGGCTGTGCAGGTGCGCGCCGAAGTACTGGTCGGCCACGTCGGCCGCTTCGGTGCCGGGATTGCGGCGCAGCACGCGTGCGGTGTTGCCGACCAGTGCCTTCAGCCGCTCGGCTGCGCGATTTGAACGACCCTCCTGCACGAAGCGGATCAGCGTGGACAGCAGCACCATCGCACCGATGACGATCGTCGCCTTGATGTCCTCGGTCAGCCAGGACACCGCCGCCAGCACGGTCAGCAGCAGGTTGAACGGATTGCGGTAGCACTGCCACAGGTGGCGCCACCACGGCAGCGGCTTCTCGTGATCCACCTCGTTGGGGCCGAGCGTGGCCAGTCGCTCCTCGGCCTCATGCGGGCTGAGGCCATCGGCATGTGATTCCAGCGTGGTCAGCAGCTCGGCTTCGTCCTGCTGGGCGAGGGTGACCAGGCCGGTGGTGAGTGCGAACGGCGCGGCCTCGGCGCTGCCAGGGCCGAAGCCGGCTTCGGGCATCGCACGGCGGCGGAACAGGTTGCCTGCGCGGCGGCTGCGCAGGAAGGCGTTGAACCAGGCGTTGAGCAGGCTCATGGGACGCTCCTCGAATGTCAGAGCCGGCCGCAGCCGGAACACGAACGGAATGGGTGAGACAGATCAGGCGTGGCGCATGGCCAGCACCGCCGGCGACCACGGCTGCATGCGCAGGCGCTGGCTGCCACCGATGCACAGTGGCTTCATCGCGTCGCGCAGGGGATAGGCCAGATGACGCAGCACAGTGACGCGCTCGCTGATCGGCAGCAGCGACAAGGCGTCGGCCACCACGCGCGGCGAACCGAGCGACAGCGAACGGGCAAACATGACCGGGCCGTATTGCAGCAGCTGGCTGCGCAGGGCGGCGACATCGCGCTCGCCGATCAGGCGGCGCAGGGTGATGTAGAGGATCTTGTAGGACATGGGGGCGATCTCCAGGCAGGCGGCGCCTGGCGGTCCCCCGTCACTCAGGCAGGCAGGGACCGGCGGGCAGGCGCCAGGAACAGGCAGCAATCAGGCATACGGGTCGCGGTGCGCCCGGAAGGGTCGGGGTCCATCTGCGTCTCCATGAGGGGAGGGGGCCGGCCAGGGTTGCCCTGGCCAGTGGTGCTATTGTCCGCGCCTGAACGGGACAGTCCTAGAGGTCCGTGGGTTAGCCCGGCTATACCTTGGTATAGCCGGGCATGCACAGCGCCAATCGGGGGTTCGGTGATGGATCAATGCGAAGCGCTGGTCTGCTTGCACACGTCGTACTCGCCATGGCTCAGCGTCTTGTCACGGTCGGTATCGCAGGCATGCAGGCGCTCGGCCCAGTCCGGTGCCACCGCATCGACTTCCGCCAGGGTGACGATGCCGTCCTTGTCCTTGTCCAACGATTCATACGGCGGTATCAGCTTCACTTCGGTGACGTCCTCGGCGGCGGTGGCCTTGCTCGCCTCCTGGGTCCTGGAACAGGCACCCAGCAGCAGGGCCGCACAAAGCGAGAGTGCAATGGGAAGGTAGCGACAAGCGATCATGGCGTGCTCCTGAAGAGAAGGCGGACGACCGGTGCGGTGGTCACGGCCGGATCTTCTGCGGGAGGCTGTAAGCGGGCTGCGAAGAATGGGGCCCGGTGGCTCGCCATTCACCGGGCCGCGCAAAGGCTATTGCGCGCGGAGGCCTTGGGGGAGGTGGCTCGACGGAGACGGCTCGGTAGCGTCGACTGCCAGTCGACTATCGCGTGCAGCGCGGGACTTTCAGCTTCCTGCCAAGAGCAGTCGACTAACAGTCCACTCTACCCTCGAACGGCAGGAAGCCGGCCAGCGGCCGGCACTCCCGTCTGCTTCAGAAGCGGTCTGCAAAGGCGTCCGTGGCTCGCACCAGCGCATCCACCGTGGCCGGCTCGTTGGCACTGTGGCCGGAGGTCACCATCTCCAGCCGCGCTTCCGGCCAAGCCTGGGCCAGATCCCACGCACTGCGCGGCGGGCAGATGATGTCGTAGCGCCCCTGCACGATCACGCAGGGCAGGTGGCGGATGCGATCGATATCGCGCAGCAGCTGGTCCGGCTCCAGGAAGATGCTGTTGCGGAAGTAGTGCGCCTCGATGCGGGCCTTGGCCAAGGTATCCAGCGGATCATCAGTGGATTGGGCGTCGACGTCGTGCTGCAGGGTTGCCGCGTTGTCTTCCCAGCCGAGCCAGGCCTGCGCGGCTTCGATGCGGGTCGCCTCATCCGGGCCATCCATGCGGGTCCAATAGGCCGCAATCATGTCGCCACGCTCAGCCTCCGGAATGTAAGCCTCATAGCGGTCCCAGCGCTCCGGAAAGATCCAGCGCGCACCGCCATCGGCCTCGGCGAACCAGCGATTCTCCATTTCGCGTCCGAGGAATACGCCGCGCACGATCAGGCCGGTGGCGCGCTCGGGATGCGCTTGTGCGTAGGCCAGTGACAGGGTCGACCCCCAGGAGCCGCCATAGACCAGCCAACGCTCGATGCCCAGGTGCTCACGCACTTTCTCGATGTCGGCCACCAGGTCCTGCGTAGTGTTGTCGCGCAGCTCGCCGAACGGTGTGGAGCGGCCGCTGCCACGCTGGTCGATCAACACGATGCGGTAGCGTGCCGGATCGAAGAAGCGGCGATGGGTGGGTGAAATGCCCGCGCCTGGGCCGCCGTGCAGGTACACCACCGGAATGCCGTCCGGTGTGCCGCACTCTTCGACATGCAGCGTGTGCAGATCGCTCACCTTCAGGGTGAACTCGCGGTAGGGTTCGATGGCGGGGTACAGGGTGCGCACGGCGGACGTCTCACAAGCAGGGGCGGCCAGCATAGCGCCGCCACCTGCGGGCTGCAGCGACGGGCTCCTGCGCGGCGCTGGAAATGGGCTGGCCGATGCGCATAAGCTTCCGCGATGCAAGCGACCACGACCGGGACGTCAACCTTCAACTTCACCCTTGGCAGCGGCGCGCGCGAGCTGTTGAAGTGGATCGCGCTGCTGGCCATGACCGGTGATCACGTGGCCAAGGTGGCCTTCGGCGGCTACGTGCCGGTGGTCAGCGAACTGGGGCGTATTGCCTTCCCGCTGTTCGCGCTGGTGATGGCCTGCAACCTGGCCCAGCCCGGGGCCGACCTGCGCAGATCGATACGCCGGCTCGTGCTTTGGGGGCTGATCGCCCAGCCAGTGCACGCATTCGCGTTTGGTTCCTGGCTGCCGCTCAACATCCTGCTTACTTTCACTCTGGTGGCCGTGGCCGTTCATGCGCTGGCGAACCATCGGCCCGTTCTGCTGTTGCTGGCTGCCGGCGTGCTGCCGATGTTCGTGGATTACCAGTGGGCGGGTGTCGGCTGCGTGCTGCTGGGATGGATCGCGTTCCGGCATCGCGCGTGGTGGCTGTTGCTGCTCGGGCTCGCAGCGGTGTGCTGGGCCAACCACAACGGCTGGGCATTGCTGGCCGTACCGGTGGTGCTGCTGGCCGCGCGGGCGACATGGCCACTGCCGCGCTGGCGGTGGGTGTTCTACGGGTACTACGTGGGACATCTGGCGGTGCTGGCGATCTACGTGTGGTGGGGGGCTGAACCAGCATTACCAGATCTGTACCCGATCGGACCGTGACATCGGCGTGCCAGCCTTGCACTGGAAGGCGATCGCGAAGCCAGGGTGGTTGGACGGCGCGGCCATGGCACGGATCTGGTAAGGCGGATGCCTGCTGGTGCGCAGGTCAATCTCAGACTGTTGCTGGGTCATTTTACTGCGGTAACTCGCGGCGTAGTTGTAGAAGAAGCGCTGCTCCCTGCTCTGGCCATCAATCTTCGGGTCGGGTTTGCCAGCAGTAGCCAGCCGCATCGCGTCGAACGCAACGGCAAGTCCACCCAGGTCGGCCATGCTTTCGGCAAGGGTCAGTTTGCCATTGACAGGCTTGCCATCCACGCGGTACCCGCCCATCTGCACTTCCAGATCGCGGGCCAGTGCTGCGAAGCGTTCAGCGTCGTCGGCTGTCCACCAGTTTTCCAGTTCTCCGGTCGGGCCAAACCGGCTGCCCCCGACGTCGAAGCCATGGATGAGTTCATGACCGATTGTGGCGCCGATGCCGCCATAGTTGAGCGCATCGTCGGCCTGGGGATCGAACTGCGGCGGCTGCAGGTAGGCTGCCGGGAAACCAAGCTCGTTGTTGTTCGCCATGTAGTAGGCGTTTGGGGTCTGTGGATGCATCATCCATTCGTCTCGGTCCACCGGCTTTCCCATTCTGGATATCCGGTAGCGATAGCTGAATTCACGCAGCGCCCGGATGTTGCCAAGGTAGCTGGAGCGATCGGTGTGAACTCCACTCCAATCACGCCAGCGATCGGGATGGCCGACCTTCACTGTCGCAGCCTCCAGCTTGCGTAGCGCGGCAGCACGTGTTTCGTCTCCCATCCAGGGCAGTTGTTCGATTCGTGTCTTCAATGCGGCCTTCAGGTAGGAAACCATGGTTTCGATCTGCTGCTTGGCCTGCGGAGGGAACGTAGCGGCAACATACTCGCGGCCCATCGCGTCGCCGGCGAATCGATTGACTGCAGCCATTACGCGCGTTCTGCGCGGGGCGCGCTCCTGTGTGCCGCGCAGCGTCTGTTGGTCGAACGCAAATGCTTCCTGGCCGAAGGCATCAGGGAGATAGGGAGCCGCCGCCTTGAGTTGATGGAAGCGCAGGAATGCCCGCCATGTCGAGGGCGCCGTATCGGCCAGTGCGTCGCTGACCGTTCGATGGTACGCCGGTGCGCCGAGCGAGAACTTTTCCGGCAGGTCGAGGCCCAAAGCAGTGAAGAACTCCCGCCATTTGAAGTTCGGAGCCAATGCCTCGGCCTGGGCCAACGAGACCGGGTTGTACTCCGCGGCCGGGTCCGATGCAAGTTTCTCTCTGGAAAGACCAGCTGCAGCCAGGCGTGCCTCCAGTGCGAGCACAGCCTCTGCCTGCTCGGCGGCTGGGGCCGCCTGGATGCCGGAAAGCCGCAACATGGCCGCGATGTGCTCACGATAGCGCTGCAGAAGTGCGGCGTGTGCAGGATCGGAGTACATGCTGCTGTCCGGTAGTCCCATGTTCCCCTGCGAGGCAAAGGCGATGTAGGTGCTGGCATCCTCGTAATCAGCGCTTACCCAGAAAGCCAGCACGCGGCTTTGGCCGCGTGCGGCACTCGCGTGGATGTAGGCAACGATGGATTCCGTATTGTGCAGAACATCAATGGCATTCAGTTCGTCGGCAAGGGGCGCCAGTCCTTGAGCGTTGATGCGGGCTTCGTCCAGGCCGGAGGCCCACAGGTCCCCAAGCAGTTTCTGCACATTGCCCGGTCGCGGGTGGCTTGCGAGTTGGTCAAGCAGTTGCATCTGGATAGCATTGGAGCGCTCGTCGAGCACTTCAGCCACGCCCCAACTGCTTAGATGAGCTGGAAGATGCGTCTCCTGGATCCACTTGCCATTGACATGGTCGGCGAAGGACTCACAAGCATCGATGGTTGTGTCCAGATCGCTGGCTTGAAAGCGGATGTACGAAGGGAGGTCACGTTCGTTCACCGCGAGCGCGCCGGGAGGAGCAATGGCTACGTCACGCGCCCAGTCATGCGGGGCACAGGCGGGGAGTGCGACGGAAGCAGCCAGTGCCAGCAATACTCGGGTTGGCGTGGTGGAAGGCATGCGCATTGGCTCCTGGAACTGAGGTAAGGCCAACAGCGTTGCCGATTCAACGGGACGAATACTGTCGGACAATGACGATATTTTCGCGCTGCTGCCAACGCGCTCCAGCGTTCACGCATGCATTAGCAATCGTCCCTGTCCGATGGAACCGGTTGGATTCCGCTTCCACGATGCAGGTCGTGGCCGCGTCCGCGGTCGCGCAACCACGAAAAGGGAGCATTCCATGAGCATTGAACAGATCCTGTATACCGCCCAGGCTACCGCCGTCGGCGGCCGCGAAGGACGTGCTGCGTCGTCGGACAAGGTGCTTGATATCGCGCTGTCGACTCCGGCGGAGCTGGGGGGCACTGGCGGCAAGGGCACCAACCCGGAACAACTGTTCGCGGCCGGCTATTCCGCGTGCTTCCTGGGTGCGCTGCGCCATGTGGCCGGCCAGGAAGGCGTCAGCATTCCCGACAATGCGGCGGTCACGGGTCGGGTTGGCATCGGCCCGGTCGCCACCGGCTTCGCCATCGACGTGGCGCTGACCATCTCGCTGCCGGGCGTCGACAGCGAGCAGGCACGCGATCTGGTCAGCAAGGCGCACGTGGTATGCCCGTACTCGCATGCCACCCGCAACAACATCAACGTCGCGCTCATCGTAGCCTGAGCCAACAGCCGCAGCGGGACTCGCCCTCTGCGGCCTTCGGGTTTACCCCGCCGGCGCCATCCAGTCCAGCGGTGATGCCGCCAGAAATGCCTGCACCGCGCTGTACAGCGCGTCCAACTGCGCGGCGCTCCCATCCAGCAGGAACTCACCCAGCACGTGCAGGGTACCGGCACCGTCGTCATCGTTACGATGCCCGGCAAGCAGCACCGGCACCCGCGCCAGTCGCGCAAGCCGCAACGGTGCGGGTTGACGATGTCCCGGCAGGGCAGAACGTGCCATCAGCAGCGGATCCAGCAGCGCGATGATCGTGGCGCCGCGTCGCAGCTGCCGCCAGCCCTGGCCGGGCCTGGACGATGAACCGATGTCCAGGCGATGGCCCTGGCTCTGCAGTGCCGACAGGATTCGATGCTCCGCCGACCCTGGAGCGTGCGGGCAGCGGATGAAATAGTGCGCGGGCGCACCGGGTCTACCCAGTACGGCTGCGATTGCCAGCTCCACATCACCGGTGGGCAGCAGGCAGACC
Organism: Stenotrophomonas sp. BR163; assembly: GCF_047520985.2. NCBI lineage: Bacteria > Pseudomonadati > Pseudomonadota > Gammaproteobacteria > Lysobacterales > Lysobacteraceae > Stenotrophomonas > Stenotrophomonas sp. BR163. The sequence goes on along the minus strand of NZ_JAXBRE020000003.1, from coordinate 10,114 downwards.
ACACGGCGTCGGCCCGCGCCCGACGCCCAGAGCGCCTGTGGATCTTTCCAGGTGATCAGGCGCGCATGCCGTTTCACGGCGGGGAAGGGGAGTGAGCGCAGGTGGCGCAGGCGCATGCGCCGCAACCACGCATGTGCCAGCATGATGCTGCCCAGTCTGCTCGCCGTGCCGGCGGGCAGGCCGACCTGTTGCAGGGCGCTACAGGTGCGCTGGTAGCGACGGGTCTGCAGGCAGGATCCCAGCACGGCAGAGATCTGGCAGGCGACGCGCCGTTGCTGCGACGGTGACAGCAGGCGCGCGGCGAAGCCGCCCAGGCGCAGGCTGGCCTGATCGAGTGCATGCCGGCTGAGCAGCCGCAGCAGCCACCAGCGTTCGCCCATGCGTCGTGCCCACATTGCCGTCTCTCCGTGCCCTGCTGTTTCGAGATGAACAGGGTTGCGGCGGACGGAATGGACAGGAACCGGACAAGTACGAATTGTGGGTTGGCGTGAATAGTGGGGGGAATGCGACACCCCAAACCCCGAAATTGGACATCGTCCTACATCGACGCGGGCGCCGCCGACGCATGCTGGCTCTCCTTTCGAGTTCTGCGAGCGCACCGCGTCGCCTGTTGCCATGCCATCGTCCCCTCCAGCCATTGCAGCGTCCCTGTATCGCCTGCACGCCCGTGCCGGGGCAGGGCCGGCCGAAGGTGGCGAGCTGCAGGCACTGCGGCGCTACCCGCGGCGGCTGATGCTGGCCTGCGGGGCGGTACTCAGCCTGTTGTCGATCAGCGTGCTGGTCACGCTCATCGTGGTGCAGGTGAACGCCTACGAGGCCCGGCGCATTGCCGATTTCCGCCGTGCCCACAACGCGTTGCAGATCCAGCTGGCGCGACAGGACGCCAGCTATGCCCGCCTGGCCAACATGGCCGAGTACGCCTGGGGCCACGATGTACGGCTGGGCCAGTCCAGTTCCGATGCCATGTACCTGGCCTATCTGCAGGGTGGGCAGCGGTTGGTGGTGGTGGCTGACGACAGCAGCCGTCCGCAGATGGCGCTCGGCCTGCAGACACTGCAGTGGCAGCCGCAGGAGCTGAAGCGCTACCTGCAGCTGAGTGCCGCCGTCTCGTTGATCCAGCGCCTGACCCGAACCTCCGATGAAGGCGAGCCGGTGGGAGCGTCCTATTTCTTTGATCCCAGTGGACAGTATCTGTCACTGGACAAGGGGCTGACCGAGCGCAGCCTGGCCGACGCACTGGGCACGCGCTCGCGCGACGAGATCTTCGAGCACCTGCGGGCTCCTGCGCAGCTGCTGGCCCCCGCCTCGCTGCATGACCAGGTGCCGCTGCTGGAAAGCCTGGCACGCAGCGACGCACCGCAGCGCACCTTCGGCCGCCATCCGATCACCGGCCAAGCCTCGCTGGTGTCAGTGTTCCAGGCCAGCGCCGGAGATGCACCCATTGCCACCTTCGTTGCGTACGAACCGCTGGCGCGCTTGCAGGCGCTGCTTCGCCGCAACAGCCAGGGCCACCTGATGTTGCTGGACCGTGACGGCCTGCGCGTGCTCTCCAGCCACGAGGATGCACGTGATGTCAGCGGCGCCGACGCCGACTGGGTACTGCTCGGCAATGCCACCCGCGCACGCTTCCACAACGGGCGCTTCACCCTGGCGCTGGCGGTGAATGGCACGCCCTGGACGCTGGTGGAAACCTACCGCTGGCGCGACATCCTGCGCGGCATCGCGCCGATGCTGCTGTCGGGCGGCGCCTCGCTGATCGCCGCGCTGGCCGTGCTGTGGATCTTCCTGCTATGGCTGCACAAGCGCATGTACATGCCGGCGCTGCGCCAGGTCAAGGCGATCTACGCGCGCGACCAGCGCCTGCGCCTGCTGCTGGACTATGTTCCAGTCGGGGTCGCGTTGCTGGATGCCCGCAGTGGTGAGGTACAGGACCTCAACAGTCCCCTGCAGCGGATGGACCGCGCCAGCGGTGGCCGCTTGATTCCACAGCTGCGCGCCGCGGTCGAACAGGCTGATCTGGCCGATGGCCCGGTCATCCTCGGCGGCGAGCTGCCGCTGGCCAGCGATCCGCAGCAGCGACTGTTCCACCGTACCCACGTCCACTGCGGCGGGCACGCGTGGCCGGGAGGCGTGCTGCTGATGGTGGAAGACATCAGCGACGACATGCGCGCCCTGCTGGCCGAGCAGGAACTGACCGCCGCCGCCGAATCACGCAGCCGCGCCAAGTCGAATTTCGTGGCAGCGATGAGCCACGAGATCCGCACGCCGCTGCACGGCATCATCGGCCATCTGGAACTGCTGGCGCGCGGGCCGCTGCCGTCAGAGTCGATGGAACGGGTACTGCGCCTGCGCCAGTCGACCGATTCGCTCATGGACATCATCACCGACGTGCTGGACCTGTCGCGCATCGAGTCCGGCCAGTGGACATTGTCGCCCGAGCGGTTCTCACCGGCGGCGATGCTCGAGCGGGTGGCACTGCTGTACGCCCCGATGGCCAATGCCAAGGGCCTGCAGCTCGATTGCGTGGTGGGCGCCGACGTGCCGGAAGGTGCCGTGGCGCCGATGGCGGCGATCGAGCGGGTGCTGCGCAACCTGGCCAGCAATGCGCTGAAGTTCACCGCGTCCGGTCGCGTGCAGCTGGGTGTGTCATGCCGTCGCGAGGCTGCCCAGGCCTGGTTGCGTTTGGAGGCAACCGATTCCGGCATCGGCCTGAGCCAGGCAGAGTGCGACCGCCTGTTCCAACCCTTCGTGCAGGCAGACACCACCATCCTGTCGCGATTTGGCGGCTCCGGGCTGGGCCTGGCGTTGTGCCAGCAGCTCTGTGAACGCATGGGCGGCCGGATCTGGGTGGAAAGCACGCCTGGGGTCGGCAGCCGTTTCGCGTTCGAAACCCCGCTGGCGACCTCGGTCACGCAGGTCGCGGCCGTACCACTGGCAGGCCGGGTGGTGGGCCTGTTGGCCGCTGCCGGGCCGTGGCGCACCGAACTTGAGCGGCGGCTGCGCGGCTTCGGCGCACAGGTGGTCACACCGCAAGTGCTGGCACAGGCCCCATGGCTGGAACTTCCCGAGGAGGCGACGGTGGTGATGTTCGAGCCTGGCCCGGGTGAATGGGAGGGGGTGTTGCGCTCCGGCCGTGCGTGGGTGCGGGTCTGCCGCGAAGGTCCGCTGCGTCCGCAGTGGCAAGGGGAGGGGCAGGTGGTGTCCTGCTATGCCAGCGAATCGCTGTATCAGGCTCTGGTTCAAAGCGAGCCAGAGCCGCCAGTCAATGTCGCAATCGGATAAATTGCATGGGCACCCACGTCAGGATCAATGTCATGGCAGGTTCCGGAACCGCGCCCACCGCAGGAAGCTCGGCTGCCGCAGCGCGCCTGGACGACCTGCGCCGCCTGCGCAAGCGCCTCCTCATCGGCGGCGGCGCCCTGATCACCGTGCTGGTGTTGCTGGCGGCCATCGTCAGCTCCATCGCCGACGTGGAAGAGTTCCATGGCCGTGAACGGCAGTCGTTCATGGAAGCGCGGGCTGCGATGGACTACTTCCTGTTCCAGCGTGACCGCGCGTATGCCACGGTGGTCAACGGCAACGACGTGCTCTGGCGCGACCAGCGCCCGGTCCTGCAGCACGCCGGCGCCGCGCTTGCAGAACGCTTCCATGCGCAGGGCGAGGAACTCCTGGTGCGTGCCGAGGGCCGCACGGCCGTGCCGTGGCTGGTGCTCGGGCTGCAGGACAACCCGCTGCCAGCGCACGAGCTCAGTGCCTATCTGGGCATGATCGAGGTCTATTCGGCCTATACCGCCGATTCGATCACCTCGCAGGAGGCGCCGGGCTCGGTGACGGTCTATGCCTACGAGCCGCAGGGGCGGTTGCTGGCCGTATCCAATCTGCGCGATGAGGCGCAGCTGCTGCAGACCCTCGGCGTGGCCACGCGCCAGCAGGCGTTTGCGCGGCTGCTGCGCGACGAGCCCGACGTGCGGCGGCTGGCGCCGCGGCCCGGCCCGATCCGCTCGGCATCGCGCGAGGGGCGGCTGCGCTCGCACTTCGCGGTGAACCCCTTCAACGGCCAGGCCTCGCTGGTCGGCACGGTGACCATGGCCGAAGGCACCACGCCGTACTTCCGGCGTGTCGTGTTCGAATCCACCGATACCATCCGGGCACGCCTGGAGGCGCGTGAAGAGGGCCGCTACCTGGTGGCCACCGGCGACCATCGCGTCGTGCTCAGCAGTGGCGGGCTGACCGGCGACGAGCAGGCGCTGGCACTGGCCGCCGTCGCCAGTGGCCTGGGCACCAAGCCGGCGCGCCACTACGCGAACGGTCGCTTCATCCTGGCCTGCACACTGCCTGGCGTGGACTGGACGCTCAGCCATGTCTATGACTGGTCCGACATCTGGCAGGCACAGGGCACCTATCTGCTGATCCGCTGGATCAGCGCGCTGCTGATCATCGCCCTGCTGTGGTGGCTGCTGCGCCGTATCGACCGGCGCGTGTTTGCGCCAGCGCTGGCCGATGCGTCGCGGGTGTACGAAAGCGAGGCGCTCAGCCGCGCCATCATCGGTACCGCACCGATCGGGCTGGCGCTGCTCGCCCGCGACAGTGGACGCCCGCTGCTGGAGAACGACACCGCGCGGCAACTGGTGCACTCCGTCCAGGAGGGCAGTGCGCCGGAAGGCGAGGTGGCGCCGCTGTACGCACGCCTGGCCGAGGCCGGGCGCAGCGTGCAGGGTGACGAATCTCTGGACCTGCACTGGTCGGCCGACGAAGGCAATGCCACCCAGCTGCAGATCAGCCTGGCGCTGGCCAAGTATCACGATCAGGCGGTGTGGGTGTGCGCGCTGCGCGACGTTACCGCGCAGGTGGAACTGGAAGAGAACCTGCGCCGCGCACGCGAGGACTCCGAAGCGGCGCGGCAGTCGGCGGAAGCCGCCACCCGTGCCAAGTCGGCCTTCGTGGCCACCATGAGCCACGAGATCCGCACGCCACTCAATGGCGTGCTGGGCCATCTGGAACTGCTCGGACGATCGCCGCTGCAGCCGGGCCAGCGCGAGCGGCTGGACCGCATCCGCTTCTCTGCCGATGCGCTGATGCGGATCATCAGCGACGTGCTGGATTTCTCCAAGATCGAAGCCGGGCAGCTGGATGTCGAGCTGGCACCGTTCCCGCTGCGGCCGCTGATCGAAGGCGTGGCGCTGCTGTACGCGCCCGACGCGCTGCGCAAGGGCGTGCGCCTGTACTTCGCGGTGGAGGCGCCGGCGGGCCAGGACTGCATCGGCGATGTGCACCGGTTGCGCCAGATTCTCAACAACCTGGTCAGCAATGCGGTGAAGTTCACCGCCTCCGGGCGCATCCTGCTGCGCGCCGAGCTGCTGATCGACGGCGCCGCCGCGCAGCTGCGGGTGCAGGTGGTCGATTCGGGCATCGGCATGACCGACGAACAGGCCCAGCAGCTGTTCCAGCCCTTCCAGCAGGCCGATGCCAGCGTTTCGCGCCGCTACGGTGGCAGCGGCCTGGGCCTGGCCCTGTGCCAGCAGCTGGCACAGGCGATGGGCGGCCAGGTGTCGGTGCAGAGTACGGTGGGCGTGGGCAGCAGCTTCACCCTGCAGCTGCCGGTACGCACGCAGGCCGCAACGGCGCCGCTGCGGCAGCCACTGCGGGGTCGTCGCATCACCATGCTGTCATCGTCGCCGGAATGGCGCAGCGAGTTCGAGCGCCTGTTGGTGCAGTGGGGTGCGGCAGTCACCGTTGTCGATCATCCGCAGGCCGAGACCGGCGGCGACGTGCTGCTGATCATCGGCGATCACCGCCCGTGGGATCGCGAGGAAGAACGGCAGCTGGCGGCCGCCCACCACCATGCGGTGGTGGCGCATGCACAAGGTCCGTTGAATCCCGAGCAGCGCGGCGACTACACCGAGGTGACCTGCTACGCCAGCGATGCTCTGCTGCTGGCGATTGGCGCCGACGACAGTTCGATGCCCGCACCGCAGCCGACGCGCGCGACAGTGGTGAACGCGCGCGGGCGCGTGCTGCTGGTTGAAGACAATGCGGTGAACCGCGAGCTGATCCAGCAGCAGCTGGAAGAGCTGGGGTTTGCCGTCGATGCGGCCGAGGACGGCCGCGCAGCACTGGCGATGTGGCAGGACGATACCTACCTGGCGGTGCTGACCGACATCAACATGCCGGTGATGGATGGCTACGCGCTGGCGCGCGAGCTGCGCAGCGGGGGCCACTCGCTGCCGATCCTGGCGATCACCGCCACCGCGCTGGCCAGTGAGCGCGAGCGCTGCCTGGCGGCCGGCATCGACGACCTGCTGCTGAAGCCCTTGAACCTGGACCGGCTGGAAGCCGGGTTGAGCAAGGTGCATGCGCGCACGCCGCGCCCGGTGGCATCGGGCATTGCCGCCGGTGGCCGCAGGGTCTCCGCCGCGATCCGGCGCATCTTCGTCGAGACCGGCGACAAGGATCTGCAGGCCATTGCCGAGGCGCGCGCAGCGAACGACCCGCAGCGCCTGCTGGAGCGCGTGCACGCGTTCAAGGGGGCACTGCAGATGCTGGGCGAAACACTGTTGGCCGAGCAGTGCGGGGCGGTGGAAGCGGCATTGCGTGACGGCGTGCCGGTGGCAGACGCCACGTTGGATGAACTGCAGCAGGCGCTGCACGTCCGGCTGGAGGAGTATCGCCAGGCTCTGGAGGCGCAGCCATGAGCCGCCGCCCATGCCGCCGCGCGGCGGCGTGCTCAGCCTGCGGGCGCATCCAGGCCCAGGTCCGAGGCGAACTTCAGCAGTTCCGCATCGCGCTCCACGCCCAGCTTGCGCATGGCGTTGATCTTCTGGGTGCTGACCGTCTGCTTCTTGCGGCCCAAGCGCTCGGCGATCTCGGCCACGCTCAGCCCCGAAATGAACAGCGCCACCACTTCCTGCTCGCGCTCGGACAGCGCGGTCACGCGGCGCACTTCCTTGCGCTGCAGCAGCTCGGCCACGCTGGGCGAGAGATAACGGCGATGCGCGTACACCGCCATCACCGCTGCCTGCACGTGGTGCAGGTCGTCGCCCTTGCTGAGGATGCCGGGCACGCCCAGCGCATCCAGGCGGTTGAGCAGGCTGGGCTGTTCCAGGCCGGTCATCACCACAACGCGCAACTGCGGGAAGTGCGTGCGCAGGTACGCCAGCAGCTCCAAACCATCGCCGTGGATGCCGCCCGGCATCGCATAGTCGGTCACCAGCACGTCGCAGGGCTCGCGTTCCAGCAGGGCCACCAGGCCGGTGGAATCGGTCGCCGCGCCAATGCAGTGGATCGCAGGCGCCTCGTCCAGCGCCGACTTCACGCCAAGGCGGATAACCGGATGGTCATCGGCGAGTGCAACGCGGATGGCGAGCTGGATCATGGAATGGGAGGTCCGGTCGTTCGGGAAATGGCTGGCCGTACAGCAGGAAAACATACGAACCGCTTCAAGGAGCATGCAGCATGAGCATCCGCATTGTCATCGCCGATGACCATCCCGTCATCCTGGCCGGTGTGCGGGAGGCGCTGGGTGAAGTGCCGGACATCGACGTCGTGGCAGGCGTCGAGGATTCTACGGCATTGGTCGAAGCGCTGGGCAGGTTTCCCGTGGATGTCGCCGTGACCGACTACTCGATGCCCGGTGGCCAGTATGGCGATGGCGTGGCGCTGGTCGGCTTCCTGCGCCGCCGCTTCTCGGCCGTGCCGCTGGTGGTACTGACCAGCGTGGGTGGCGCACAGGTGTTGGCCAGCATCCGCAGGGCAGGGGTGTCGTGCATCGTGTCCAAGGCTGACCCTATTCCAGAGCTGGCCGAGGCCATTCGTGCGGCGAAAGAGGGACGGCCCTATCTCTCGCCGGAGATCGAGCGCCAGTTGGGCAGCGCGACCATTGAACAGGCGGTGCTGACGCGCCGTGAGGCCGAAGTAGTGCGCCTGATCGCCGAGGGAAAGACCCAGAAGGAGATCGCCCAGCAGTTGCAGCGCAGCCGGCAGACCATCAGCACGCAGAAGCATTCGGCGATGCGCAAGCTGGGCCTGCAGCGCAGCGCGGAAATCTTCGAGTACGCGCTCAACGAAGGCATGGTGTCGGCATCACAGGGGGCACGGCTGGCACGCGGGCCGCGCAGGAACGATGATGACTGAGCACGCAGAAATCAGGCGTTGTCCGATGGAAACGGCCGATCAGGCGGCTAGGGTGGAAGGGCCAAACCCACCTGCCGACGGAGCCGCCGTGTCGCGCCTGCTCGATGTACGCATCGCCGCATTGATGTCCAGCTTTTCCCGATTGTCGCCGCATGGCCAGAAGCGGTTCCTGGATCTGTTGAACGTCTATATCTACGCTTCGCCGGCTCAGCGAAGGCAGTTGTGCAGCAGCTGGCCGGACGTGGTGATCGAGCCGTGCGGTTGCCATGAGGATGCGCCTGACGTGCAGCTGGGTTCCGCTACCCGGTAGGTGTCCTGCAACCCTCGTCAGATTGACGCGGTGAGATTCACTCGCTCTCCACTGGCCCAGGCGTCATTTCCGGGTGAATTCGAATTCCGTCGAATAAGACATCGCACTCGTCAGACAGCTTGGTCCTGCCGATGTCTCCAAAGTGAAGAAGCCAGGTTGCCGCACGCAGCGTGTGGCCGTTGGCGCCCCTCATTACTGGAGACATTCCGATGAATCGACTTTCCCGCGCCGCAGGATTGACCTTGGCGATGGCCTGTGCTGCCCCGGCTGCCATGGCCGCTGAGGCCTACCTTTCGCCGAGCACCAATGGCGGAAGTGGCGCAATGCCGTCGGGCTACAGCACGCTGCACTTCGACCTGCAGAACGGCGACTGGGCAGCGCAGCTGACATTGCCGGCGGCAGCGAACAACCTGGATGGCGTCGAATTGAGCTACGGCGCGGCCTGGAGCTCGCGCCTGGACGCAGAACGAACCGAGTTTGCCGACCTGGTCTATCTTCCGATCAACACGTCGGCGGATCTGAAGTTCTACTGGGCCGGGGCACAACAACGATGGCTGGCTCACTCCAGCGGCTCCGTCCGCAACATCTCGGTGCTTGCCAGCCACAAGGGGCCGCTGCCCAGCTCGCACCACGCCATGACCGTGGTCTATCCCGCCATCAGGGAGGACATCGGTACGCTGCAGCTCCCGGAGCGCGCGACTTCGCAGGCCGTGCTGGCCTTTTCCAACCAGCGCAATCGTGACGTTGCCATTCGGGGGGCGAGTGCTCCCCAGCAATGCGCGGCACAGCAGGTCTGTGCGTTCGTGTTCGATGCAGACGATGGCCAGTGGCATGCGCGCAGCGGAAAAGCCCGCGTGCAGTCCGCAGCCTACCTGCCGGAGCCGCAGCATCGCTGGACCGAGGTGGTGGTCGGCAGCCCCGCCGAGGACATCACCACGCCGGACATGATGCAGCTGCCGGCGCGGGGCATTGATGGTGACATCTACCAGATCAGCAATCCCACCGGTGACCACTACGCCCGCGTATCGCCGGTGAATACCAACCGTTCCGAACCGGCTGAGATCGGGCTGAAGGGTGCGACCTTCCGCTACGACTCTACGCGGCGCCACTGGGCCTACCAAGCGAACTGATTGGCAGCAGGTGAGCGGGGCCGCTGCGGCCCCGCTTCTTCGCGCCGGTTATCCGTGAAGGATCGGTGAAAATCGTACTCGTCAGACAGACCAGGTAGTGGACCGGCCAGCCTTTCGTAGACATCCGGTTGCCATAATTGATGGCAATGACCGAGGTGTTTATGGGCAACAGCAAGCAGTACACGGATGAGTTCCGGGCAGAGGCGGTGAAGCAGGTGATCGAGCGTGGCTTCACGGTGGTGGACGTCGCCTCCCGGATCGGTATTCCCAAGCACACGCTCTATGGATGGGTGCAGGCCGCCAGGAAGGCGACACCGGCATCCGGTGCTGCAGCAGCGCCGACCGACTCAGCCGAGATCCGCCGGCTCAAGGCCGAGCTGCGGCGGGTGACCGAGGAGCGCGACATCCTAAAAAAAGCCGCCGCGTACTTTGCCAAGGGGTAAGGGCGAAGTACGCGTTCATGCGTGCGCACGTCCGCGAGTTCCGTCTGGTGGCGATGTGCCGGGTGCTTGGCGTGCAGCGCAGCGGCTACTACGCCTGGCTG